>DAISYG010000006.1:0-52711 GCA_036825435.1 Casimicrobiaceae bacterium
AATTTGAGAGAAGAAAAATGCGGTAGATGCGATTTGATCAGCGGTTCCCTAAAACAAAGCAACTCATCAAAAGAAACATTGATTTTCATTTTTTGAAGTTTTTGTGCTGCCCCGCGCAGCTTTTCGTCAGTAGCAAATTTTGAAACCACCACATAAGCCGGACAGCCCTCTTTCACCACGTCAAAAAATTGTTCGTAGCGCACGGGGTTTTCATTGCTGGTACTTGGTGGCAATCCAAGCCGATGATCTTCTGGACTAACAAGAATGTATTTGAACATGGTTATTTCCTTTCGTTAAAAAACAAAATTACGCCTGCTTGTTGATCGGTATCACGGGCTGAAGTGTCGCAGCCCGTTCCAGATGATCCGCCCACTGTTGCATCATTTCCTGACGCTGGGCAAAGTGTTTGGCATCGTTGTAGGCGGCCTCAATGGCGTCATCGTTCTTGTGCCCAAGCTGCACATCCACCACCCGATGATTGAAGCCCAATTCATTCAGCCCGGTACTGACCACGCCACGCAATCCATGCCCAACCATGATGAAGCCCATGCGGCGGATGGCCTGACAGATGGCGGCTTCGCTCATTGGTCGGTGGATAGCCTGAACGCTTGGGAATGCCAGATCATCATCACCTTGCCCGGTCAGCGGGCGAATGCTTTCCAGCAGTGTGATTGCCTGTCTGGGCAATGGCAGGTCATGGCCTTTCTTGTCCATTTTCTCCGGCCTGCGGTGCCAAGTGACCGCATCCAGATCAAAGTCACTCCACCGCGCCCGCCGGACGCTGACTTGCCGCTGACCGGTGTAGAGCAGCATCCAGATGGCGGCCTTGGTCAATGGGTGTCCGCCGTACTCATTCAGTGCCCGGATGAATCTCGGCAGTTCATTGAACGATATACGCGGCATGTGCTGGGTGTCGTGGCTGGGCAGGTGCTTGATGATTGCCCGACATGGATTCAGTGAGAAGGTGGCATCTTCGACGTGGGCAAGGTCATACACTTCTGCCGTCCACTGGCAGAGCTTCTTTGCCATGTAGGTCATCGGCCTGCCGTGATTGGTCTTACCGGCAACGTTGCGGAAGAGCGCCAGCAGTTCTTTGCCCTCAATGTTCCGCAGCGGCTTCATGCCGATGACGGGGAAGAGGTGAATTTCAAACTGCCGCAACATCTTGTCCCGGTATTCTTCGGTGGTTTTTCCTGCCTTGTTTTCGTGCAACCGGCGGACGATATGCGCGAAGGTGTTTTCAGCCTCGATGGCTTCCTGTATTTCGGCTTGCTTCTGTTCTTCCTTGACTTCGCGGGTGTGCTGTACCGGATCAATACCTTGTTTCAACAGTTTTTGTGCTTTCGTCCGCTCTTCCCGGGCTTCTGCCAACGATACTTTGGGATAACTGCCAAACGCTAACTGTTTTCGCTGCCCGTTGAGGCGGCAAGCCATGCGCCAGTACCTCTTGCCATCTGGTTTGACCAGCAAATGAAGCCCTCCACCATCGAAATGAAGCCCTTGCGGTGCGGTTTTACAGAACGTCGCGGTTAGCTTGTTGGTTGCCATTGCTTAGTCCTCGAAAGTGAAGAAAATGAGGTGTGTACAAAAATGTGTATAAAAGTGTGTACAAAAGCAGTGGACATTATAACATCCTCTCGGATGTCCTAAGACAAGAGCCGCCGGTAAGTCCTTTGTTTTTATTAGAAAATCGGACTTTATTGGAACTTATCGGACTTTTGAATGGTGCCCAGAAGAGGACTCGAACCTCCAAGGATCTCTCCACTAGTACCTGAAACTAGCGCGTCTACCAATTCCGCCATCTGGGCAACGGGGACGCCATTCTACGAAACGGCGCCCGAATTGTCAAAGTATAACGCTTGCGATTGGTCGCGCAAACGTCTGTTCAAGGGAACCACTGATTCATGTCGCGAGCGCGAGCAAGACAAGGCGGAATTTGACGAAAAAGCGGAGTTTACTCAAATGTAAATGAGCATTTTAAGGAGAATTCCAACGCCGTATTGCTTGCGCATAGCAATTAAGCAGCGGTTCCCAAGCCTTTTCATCAAGAATAAATGGCGGAAGAGCACAGGAGTCGAACCTGCCCGGAACCGCTGGCGGCCCCATCTGGATTTGAAGTCCAGCCGCCCCACCGGGGACGTGGCTCTTCCGTTGTTCAAGCATGCATCATTCTTGCTTCGCTATTTTAAACAATTCAGCGTCACGCAGGACATGTTTATCGCCCTGCCGACGAGTAAATCCACTGCGATCAAAAAATTCCAGAATCTGGATGGCGAGTTTGCGTCCGATGTCGAGTCGGTCGCGCAATGCACCTGCGTTGTCACAACCATGCTCGCGCACCAGCGTTGCCAATGCCGCAACTTGCTCTGTCAGATAATAACGATCACGCACGATCGCAATCACTTTGCCGAGTCGTGCCGCTTTGCGTAAAAAAGCACGCATATCTTCTTCGGAGATGGACAATTCTGACGCCAGGTCACGCACCCAACACGGCGCCTCGGCGAAAAGCGGTTCCACACGCTGCCAAAGCGCTTGCTCCGCCTCGGTCAGCGCCACGCTGTGTTCGGGCAAATGCAACCAGCCGTTGCTGTTGACGATTTTGCCTTCGCTGAGCAGTTGATCCAGATGTGCGAATACCAACGCTTCGGGAATGGCAGGCAGAGCCATGCGATGCAAACGCGCGCGACCAACACCGATTTGGTCAGGTGTTTGCTGGTGCGCGGTTGCCAGTGTTTCCAAGATGCGTACGCGCTGTTGTTCTGCATCCTTGACCGCCAACGCAAAATCACCGCTGACCAATATATCGGAGGATGCGGCCAGCAACGCCTGCAATCCGTTTTGGTTGAGTTGTCGCGCCCAGGCAAATTCGGACAGCGTGACGTACCCCTGTTGCAGCGCCAGACGAAACGCAGCCTGATCCCCACCTTGCAGCGCTTTTTTCTTGAGACAGTCGAGAAACGCAGGTTGTCGTTTGCCGCGCCTCGGCGGATGCAGCGAAAGAACGCGCGCACCGGCGATGATGCGCTGCGTACCACTGTCGCGCAGGATCAGGCGGTCGTCTTCGGCGAGATGCATCGGCGCATCAAGAACGATTTCGGCGAGCATGATTTCACCGGGCTGCACTTTTTCCTGCAACTGCGATAAATGTCCGCTGGCGTGTTGCGCGCCGTGATGCGCATGCACGGCGTGCCAATGGCGAAATGTGGCACGTACACCGGCTGCCGTTTCCACCTGCGCCAACACGCGCGATACCGGTGCGAGTGGCTGTTGCACAAGCAGCCAGTCGCCACGGGCGATGTCCTGCTTTTCAAAACGTCCGACGATATTCAGCGCCACGCGCTGTCCCGCCTGCGCCTGTTCGACTTTCTGGTTTTGTGCGTGCAGTTCGCGCACACGCACACTTTGTTCGGCGCCGGTCAGCCACAGGCTGTCGCCAATATGGACTTGCCCACTCAGCACGGTACCAGTGACCACCACGCCCGCGCCGCGCACATGGAAAACGCGGTCGATCGCCAGCCGAAAGCGTTGAGCCAGCGCGTGTTCGGCAAGGGTGTCCGGCAATGCGGTCAAATGTTGGCGCAGTGTGTCGATGCCTGCGCCAGTATGCGTCGAAGTGATCAGCACTGGTGGTTCGGCAAAACCGAGCGCCGTCAGCCAGTCTGCAACTTCCTGCCGCAACGCTTGCTGGCGCTGCTCATCAGCGCGATCCGCCTTGGTCAAGGCGACGGTGATCTGCGTGATATTGAGCAGTTTCAGAATGGCCGCGTGTTCGCGCGTCTGCGGCATGATGCCGTCGTCGCACGCCACCACCAGCAGCGCATGTTGTACGCCGCCGACACCCGCCAGCATGTTCGACAGGAATTTTTCGTGCCCGGGCACATCGACGAAAGCGATCCGGGTGTGGTTTTTTCCGGGCAAAAAGGCGAAACCGATATCGATGGTCATGCCCCGTTTTTTTTCTTCGGGCAGATGCATCGGATCCACGCCGGTCAAGGCTTGCAGCAATGCGCTTTTCCCGTGATCGACGTGTCCCGCCGTGGCGATGATCATGGTGCTTTATTCATCCTCGGGCGACACGGCAGCGCGCAATGCTTGAGCCAGCGCTTCGCTGTCATCAACACAGCGCAAATCCAGCCACAGTTTATTGTCGGCAATGCGACCGATGATCGGCTTTTCCAACGTATGCCAATATTCCGACAGTGCTTCCAGTGTGCGCCCGCGTCCATCACGCGCCGCGAAGGTCAGTGCCCAACTCGGCAAAGTATCCTGCGGCAATGAGCCGCTACCGATTTGTGAAAAACAGGCTTCGTTATTCACGACAAAACCATCACCAAACAATGTTTGACACAAAGGTAATAATTGCTCTGCCTGCACTTTGATGGCGTTCTGTTTTCGCGTCAAATGACGCAGCGTTGGTAATAGCTGCGGCAATTGATCGGCGCGCAGATACAAGCGCAATGTGGCTTCCAACGCAGCGAGTGTCATTTTATCGCAGCGCAAAGCACGTTTGAGCGGATGCGTCTGCAATCGCTCAATATAATCCGCGCGACCAACCACGATGCCTGCTTGCGGACCGCCCAATAATTTATCGCCCGAGAAACTGACCAAATCAATGCCATCGCGCAGCATGTGCTGCGGCATCGATTCCGTCGCCAATCCATACGCGCTCAGATCGACCAGCGCGCCGCTGCCCAGATCGCTCGCCACTGGCACGCCCATTTCCTTGCCAAGCGCCGCCAAATCCGCTTCGGAAACCGCAGCGGTGAAGCCTTCGATGCGGTAGTTGCTGGTGTGCACTTTGACCATCAACGCGGTGCGTTCGTTGATCGCATCGCGATAGTCGCGCAAATGCGTGCGGTTGGTCGTACCAACCTCGACAAGACGACACCCCGCTTGACGCATCACATCGGGAATGCGAAAAGACCCGCCGATTTCGATCAGTTCGCCGCGCGATGCAACCGCTTCTTTGCCGTCCGCCATCGCTGCGAACATCAGCAGTACAGCCGCTGCGTTGTTGTTGACGACGCACGCAGCCTCCGCACCAGTGATTTCACGCAGCAATTCGCTCACTGCCGCGTCACGGTGTCCGCGTTTGCCGGTACCGAGATCGTATTCGAGCGTGACCGCTTCGCGCATCGCCTGTGCAACCGCTTCAATCGCCGCTTCCGCTTGCCGTGCGCGCCCCAGATTCGTATGCAGCACAATGCCGGTCAAGTTGAATGCCGGACGCAGCGATACCCGGCAGCGTGCTTCAATTTTTTCGCGCAACGCCTTCACCCAATCGCTCGTCCACGCGGGCAAGGTTTGCTGCATTTTGATTTCGGTACGCGCTTCGTCCAGCAAAGAACGCAGACAAGCGGTCACCAGTTCGTGACCGTATGTCTGCGTGAATGAAATAATCGCTTCGTCGCCGAGAAGTCGATCAATGGAAGGCAGTTTTCGATAGAGTGTCTCAGTCATGCTCGGGCGCAGGGAATAAAAATGGGTTAACCGCACTCCGGGCAAACCCTTCCTCTTCCATACGCGCATCGAGCGCCAAACTGGCGAGATCGTCTGCTACCGGATCAATATGTCCGTCTTTGTTCTGATAAAGTATTTTCAAATGGCTGTGGCAATCGCCGCAGCTTTCCGTTTTGACCGCCGCATCTTCGTCGTCAAGCGACCAATAATGCAGTTTACCGCTTTCTTCGCAATTGGTACATTGCGCACGCACGAGATGCCATTCGCTTTCACACAACGCGCAATGCAAATAGCGCAAACCTTCCGGTGGGCCGATCGTGACCACACTGGCGACTGGCGCATTACCGCAGATCGGGCACAGGTCACGCGCAACGCCGGGCGTTTCACGCGGATCAAGCGGACGCGACCGCGCCAACTGCGCCCAATACAGCGACAATGCCGCCCATATAAACGGCGCACCGTCACTGCCCGCTGCGGTAACGTCACCGGCAAGCAGTTGGTCTGCCATGCGTTCGCGTGCTTCGCTATCGGTATCACGTAAACGTGCCAGCGTTTTCGCAATTGCACCTTCCGGATATTTTTCCATCAATTGTGCAAGCAATTGATCCAAAACGGTCTGCCAATAAGCATCGCGTTTGGTGGTTTGTTTGGATAACGGCGCGGTGTTCCAATCGACCAACAACGGCGTTTGATCTTCCGCTGCCGGCAACGGCGTATTCTGTAAAACATGATATTGCGCATCGACGATGTCGGCAGCGAACGCCAGATAATCCGCCATCGCGTGCCCTTGCGCCAGCGCATGCAAGCGTTCGCTGCGACGCGGATACATGACCCTCAAGTCCACTTGCAACAACGGCGGAATGGTTTCCGCCGTTGTCGAGAGTGGAGCAATATCAATCGTTTTTGGTGATGATGATGCTCGTCCCATTTACTTTTTCTTTTCCTCCAGTTGGCGCAGCCAGCGCGGGTGGTGCAGCTTCGCCCACGCACGCGTCACCGTGCCGTACACCATGCCGCGCAGGGTTCCTTTATACCAGAAGCCCATATACGCATGCATGAAAATCGCCATGATCATCAGCACTGCACTCAGCGAATGCAGGAACAGACACAGACGCACGGTTCCCACTGAGAAAAACGGCGCGAAGTACGGCTGCCAGGCGATGATGCCGGTAATCAACAGCACCGTCAGCAAACCAACGATCGCCCAGAACAACATCTTCTGTCCGGCGTTGTACTGTCCGACCTCGACGACTTCGTGTTCGTGCCCTTTGAGCACGTCCACCATGTGCGCCATCCACTCGCCATCACCCTTTTCGGGAAGTGCGTGGGCGACGTTGCCGAAGAACAGGATTACCATACCGCACACCATCACGATGCCGAACACCGGATGCAGAAACTGCGCCAGTTGCGGCGTTCCCAGAATCTGCGTCATCCAGCTCAGCGATGGGAAGAAAAAGCCCAGCCCCGAAATTGCCAGCAGCAGAAAACTCAATACCACCAACCAATGAGCAGCGCGCACCGGGAACGTGTGGCGTTTCACAACTTGTTCTTTGGTACTCATGCTTTTTCCTCCTCTTCTTCGTGATCTTCAGGCTTCACCGGACCGACTGCCATGTAGTGTAATGCAGCGGCAGCGAAGGTCGCCGCAAAACCTGCTGCCACCAGCGGCTTGAAGATGCCTTTCCAGAACCCAACCAGCGGGCTGATCTTCGGATCCTTGGGCAGACCGTTGTACAGTTCGGGCCGATCGGCATGGTGCAACACATACATCACGTGCGTGCCGCCTACTCCTTGCGGATCGTACAAACCAGCATTCTGGAAACCGCGCGTTTTCAGTTCTTCCACGCGCTCTTCCGCCTGCTTCTTCATGTCTTCCTTGGTACCGAAGCGAATCGCACCGGTCGGGCAAGTTTTGACACAGGCTGGTTCCTGACCGACGCTGACGCGGTCAACGCACAACGTGCATTTGTACACGCGTTTGTCTTTTTCACTCAGACGCGGAACATCAAACGGACAGCCGGTGATGCAATAGCCGCAGCCGATGCAGTTTTCCGAGATGAAATCGACGATACCGTTCGCGTGCTTGACGATCGCACCCGGCGCCGGACATGCTTTCAAACACCCCGGATCGCTGCAATGCATACAGCCATCCTTGCGGATCAGCCATTGCAGCTTGCCGTTTTCCTCGATCTCGTTGTACTTCATCACGGTCCAGGTTTTTGGCGTCAGATTGAGCGGGTTATCCAGCTTGCCGTGGTTGAAGCCGACGTCCTCACGGAGGTCGTTCCATTCCGCGCATGCAACCTGGCACGCTTTGCAGCCGATGCAGATGCTGACGTCGATCAGTTTTGCTACTTCGAGCTGATCGTCGCGAATCTGCGGTGGCGGCCGCAAACCGTTGGTGGCCGAGCGCTCAAGATAATCTTGTGATTGTAAAGTCATGGCGCTTCCTCCTTATGCCTTCTCAATGTTGACCAAAAACGCTTTGAACTCCGGCGTCTGCGTGTTGGAATCGCCGACCGACGGCGTCAAGACGTTCGTCAGATACGTCTTGCGCGCCTCGCCTTTGAAGCCCCAGTGAATCGGCAAGCCGACCACTTCGACGGTCTGTCCATTGACCTGCAACGCTTTCACGCGCTTGGTCACCACAGCCTTGACTTTCACGAAACCACGCATCGATGTGACTTTCACCATATCGCCCGCTTTGACGCCGATCTTGTCGGCCAGCGTTTCGCTGATCTCCGCAAACGCTTCCGGCTGCGTGATCGCATTCAGCTTCGCCGCTTTGGTCAGCGTGTGGAAGTGTTCGGTCACGCGATACGTCGTACACACATACGGGAATTGCTCTGAGGTGCCGAACTGTCTATCGTTGTCGAACACACGCACCGTTGGTGATGTCACCACGTTCGGATGCAACGGATTGGTGCCAATCGGCGATTCGATCGGTTCGTAATGCTCGGGGAACGGACCTTCCGCCATCTTGTCGATCGCGAACAGACGACCCACGCCTTCCGGCTGCATGATGAACGGATTCACTCCGCTGCCCGGCGCGGCGGCGGTAAAGTCGGGCACGTCGAAACCGCCCCACTTGTTGCCTTGCCAACTGATGATCTCGCGCTTCGGATCCCACGGTCTGCCGCTCGGATCAAGCGACGCACGGTTATACAGAATGCGACGGTTGAGCGGCCATGCCCACGACCAGCCGAGATTGTTACCCAGCCCGGACGGGTCGGAATTGTCGCGACGCGCCATCTGGTTACCGGCTTCGGTCCAACAACCCGCATAAATCCACATGCCGCATGCGGTCGAACCATCCGCGCGCAGTTGCGCGAAGCTGCTCACCTGCTGACCTTTCTTCAGGACCGTATTGCCGTTGGCGTCAGTAAGATCTTCCAACGCGCGCCCGTTGATTTCCTTGGCGATTTCGTCCGGCCCCGGGCTTCTCGGCTTCGAGTAATCCCAACGCATGTTGAGGAACGATTCCGAACCTGCGCCGCCTTCTTTTTCATACAGCTCGCGCAGTTCCATCATGATTTCAGCGATGATTTCTGCGTCGTCCTTTCCCTCGCCCGGCACATCGGCACCTTTCCAGTGCCACTGCACCCAGCGGCCGGAGTTGGTGATCGAACCTTCTTCCTCGGCAAAGCAGCTTGATGGCAAGTTGAACACCTCGGTTTGAATCGATGCCGTATCGACATCGTTGAATTCACCGTGGTTCTGCCAGAAGTTGGCTGTTTCCGAATCCAGCGGATCGATAACCACCAGGAACTTCAGCTTGGACAATGCCCGAACCGACTTGTGCGTATTCGGCATGCTGGCAATGACGTTGTAGCCTTGCACCAAGAAGCCGGTCACTTCGCCGTTTTCCATCATGTCCATGAAGCGCATGGTGTCGTACATCTTGTCCCACTTCGGCAGCCAGTGATAACCGAACTCGTTATACGGCGTCGCTTTGTCGCCGTACAACGTTTTGAGCTGACTAACGAAGAACTTGGGATAGTTGCCCCAGTAATTCACCTGTCCGCGTCCGGTCGTCTTCGGCGTATTGCCTTCGAGGTACGCGTCCAGCGTCGCAAAACGCTCGTTCGGCAGCGCCAGATAGCCCGGCAGTGCCGTCGCCATCACGCCGACGTCGGTCAAGCCTTGCACATTGGAGTGTCCGCGCAGCGCATTGATGCCTCCACCCGGCATACCCATGTTGCCAAGCATCAATTGAATCACCGCCATCGTACGGATGTTCTGCGCGCCGACGGTGTGCTCGGTCCAACCGAGCGCGTACAGTGACGTCATCGTTTTATCCGGCGCAGCGGTTTCGGTGATCATCTCGCACGCTTTGATGAAATCCGCCTCCGGCGTGCCGCAGACGTTCGAAACCACATCCGGCGTATAACGGCTGACGTGTTTTTTGAGCAGATTGAATACGCAACGCGGATGCGTCATCGTCATGTCGCGACGCGCATAGCCGTCTTCGTCGAACTCATAGTTCCACGAGGTGCGGTCATACTGTTTTTTTGCGTCGTTCCAGCCGCTGAACATACCTTCCGCGAAATCGAAATCATCGCGCACGATGAAGGTCGCGTTGGTGTATTCACGGACATATTCTTTCTGATATTTCTCGTTGGTGATCATGTAATTCAACACGCCACTCAAAAAGGCGATGTCGGTACCCGGGCGCAAACGCACGTGCTCATCGGCCACGGAAGCCGAGCGCGTAAAGCGCGGGTCGATCACTAAAATCTTCGCTTTGTTGTTGATTTTGGCGTCAATCGCCCAGCGGAAGCCCACGGGGTGCGCTTCTGCGGCGTTACCGCCCATCACCAGCACTAAGTTCGCATTTTTGATGTCAACCCAATGGTTGGTCATCGCGCCGCGACCGAATGAAGGAGCAAGACCTGCTACCGTCGGTGCGTGTCAAATACGAGCGACATGGTCAACGCTGACCATGCCTAAAGAGCGTGCGAGTTTGAAGGTTAAATAACCGGCTTCGTTACTGGTCGATGTGCAGGCAAACAAACCCGTTGTGGTGTAACGGTTAACCGTCACGCCGTTGGCGTTGCGTTCGACGAAGTTCGCGTCGCGGTCATCTTTCATGTGCCGCGCAATGCGTGCCAAGGCCTCTTCCCAACTGATTCGTTTCCATTCCTTGCTGCCCGGCTCACGGACTTGAGGATAGCGCAGGCGATCTTTGCTCTGCACGAAATCGACGAGGCCTGCACCCTTCGGGCACAGTGCGCCGCGGCTTACCGGATGATCGGGATCGCCTTCGATATGGAAAATGCTTTCTTTAACGTTTCCGGCGCCATCGCTGCGGCTGTACATCAGCAAACCGCAACCAACCGAACAGTAGGGGCAGGTATTACGCGTTTCACGGGCACGCATCAACTTATATGCCCGCACATTCGCCAGCGCCGCGCCGGGCGCGAAGCCCAGTGTTGCCAGCGTTGTGCCCGCCATACCGCCCGAACAGATCTTGAAGAACTGTCGTCTGGTGACTTGCATTCGTTTCTCTCCTTGATTGAACTTACCGCCCGGGGATTCCGGGCGGTTTCGTTGCTCAGTTCTCTCTCTGAGCACTCACCTTGAAAGCGAAGCAGCAATCTTCACGAGACGATTGACGAGCCGCTTTCGTGACCAGATGTTAGCCAAGCGCCCCTGAATTCTAAATATGAAATAAAGTTCATATAAGGAGTAAAAACCATGCAAAAGCCACATTCACATTGCGCGATTGATATGTAAATTCGGAATATTCAAGAACAGAGGTTCACAATGCCTCCGCAAATGAGATTGACTATCAATTAAGCGATGATACCGAGCTTCCTTTTGTCGAAAACATCGGTTTTTATGCACGATATGCGCTTATCAGCGCGAAACCACAATTTATGCGCATGCAAAAATATGCCCCGTTCAATATTGGCTCAAAACTTGACCCATATCAAATGTCGCTCGAAAAAGTATCGCAGGCTGTGGGGTCTCCGAGGTCAAAGCCACGTTTGAACCAGTGATAACGTTGTTCAGATGTTCCGTGCGTGAAGCTGTCGGGTACGACTTGTCCGGTACTTTGCTTTTGCAGACGATCATCGCCAATCGCTTCCGCCGTGCGCAACGCTGTCTCCAGATCGCCGGGATCAAGGATGCCCTCTTTTTGCATCGCGTGTCCCCACACGCCGGCAAAGCAATCAGCCTGCAACTCCATTTTCACCGACAATTGGTTCGCTTCTGTTTGCGACGCCCGCGCTTGCAGTTGCCGTACCTTCTGGTTGATGCCCATCAGATTTTGAATGTGATGCCCGACTTCGTGCGCGATCACATACCCTTGCGCGAAATCACCGCCACCGCCGAGCTTGTTTTTCATGTCCTGATAAAACGATAAGTCGATGTACAGCGTTTCATCGCCCGGACAATAAAAAGGTCCCATCGCCGATTGCCCGTAGCCGTAAGTGGTATGCGTGACGCCGCTGTACAGCACCAACTTCGGCGGCGTGTACGTTTGCCCCTCTTTCTGGAAAATCTCGCCCCACGTATCTTCGGTAAGTTTCAACGCCACCGATGTGAACTTCGCCATTTCCTCTTCCTGCGGAGTCGGCACATACGGTTCGCTGGTCGTGCTGCCGACCACCGCGTCGCTCGACAGCAACGGCGTCAAATCGATGCCGTAATAACCGGCGATGATCACCACGATCAAAACCACGATGCCCATCTTGCCATTCAACAGCAAACCGCCCATGGAGCGCCCGCGCCGATCTTCGACGTTCTGACTTTCCTGCCGATCTTTCCAATGCATATCTATTCCTTTCTTTTGCGGGCACGCGGATGTGCCGCATCATAAACTTTCGCCAATGCCTGATAATCAAGGTGCGCGTAAACCTGTGTACTGGCAATCGACGCGTGACCGAGCAACTCCTGCACCGCGCGCAGATCACCGGACGATTCGAGAAAATGCGACGCAAACGAATGCCGCAGCATATGCGGATGAACGTTTTTCACCAAACCTTTTGCCACTGACAAGTCATGCAGAAAATTCTGCACGCTGCGCGTCGAAAGCCGCCGCCCACGCTGATTGATGAACAACGCTTTTTCCGACAATGTTTTCTCATCACCGTGCGCGTGTTGTTCGAGAATTTTCGTCCGCATCGGCAGCCACTGCTCAAGTGCAACAACAGCGTAACGCCCTACCGGCACGATGCGTTCCTTGTCGCCCTTGCCGAGCACCCGCGCCTCATGCTGCAGCAAATCAACGTCCCCCACATTGAGCCCCGTCAGTTCAGCAACGCGCAGCCCCGACGAATACGCCAATTCGAATAATGCGACATTACGCACATTCATCACACCGTTTTCCACATCGTGGTGGTTGAGCAACTGCTGCGCCTCGTCAATCCCCAGCACCGACGGCAGACGACGCGCGCTACGCGGCGCTTTCAAATGCGCACACGGGTCATCGCGTAGCGGCGTTTGCGGCTGCGCCAACAAGAAGCGATAAAAGGCGCGCCACGAAGACAACATCCGCGCCAGACTGCGCCCCGACAATCCCTGTGCGTGCCACTGCGCCATTTGCCGCGCGATCTGCGCGCGCGTCAGCGAAGCCAGCGATACGGGATGCGTCGCCGCCGCAAGTCTTTCCGTATCGCGCACATACGCTTCACGCGTTTTTTTTGCCTGAGTACCAAGAAACTGCGCGAACGCATCCAGCCAAGCACGATTTTCCGCACTGATGGTCAGCGTGATGGATTGCGGATCGACGGTTTTGTTGTTCATAAAAGGTTAGAATGACGCTTAACGAATTGGCTAATTAACTATCGACTGACTACTTGATATCATGCCCTCATCCGCTCTATCCCGCAACTGGCGCGCACTCCTTTCCCCCCGCCGCATCGGCGCGACCGAATCCGGCAAAATCGCGCCCGACCGCAGCGTTTTCCAACAAGATTACGACCGCATCGTTTTTTCATCGGCGTTTCGTCGTCTCAAAGACAAAACGCAGGTGTTCCCGCTCGCACAGAGCGACTACGTGCGCAACCGCCTGACACACAGCCTGGAAGCGTCATGTGTCGGACGCTCGTTGGGCGCAACCGTCGGTCGTACGCTGGTTGAACGTCACCAACTGCAAGACGCGCTGCACGCTTCCGACTTTGGCGCCGTCGTCGCCACCGCCTGTCTGGCGCACGACATCGGCAACCCACCGTTTGGGCATGCCGGTGAAGACGCCATCCGCGAATGGTGCAGCCAACCTGGCGGCGCGCTGGATCAACTTGGACTCAGCGGCGCACAGCGCGCCGACTTCGAGCGCTACGAAGGCAACGCGCAGGGATTTCGTCAACTCACTGCATTGCAAAGCCCATCCAACCACGGCGGTCTACAACTCACCGCGGCGACTCTGATGGCGTTTTCCAAATACCCGTGCGCTTCGCACACGTCGGAACAACTCGACGGACGTTCGGTAAAAAAATTCGGTTTCTTCCAAACCGAAGCAGCACTGTTTACTCAAGCTGCCACCGAAGTCGGCATGATCGCACGTGGCGATGGCGTATGGCGACGGCACCCGCTGGCGTTTCTCGTCGAAGCGGCGGACGACATCTGCTACCGCATCGTCGATCTTGAAGACGCCGCACGTCTTGGCATCGTTCCCTATCAAGACGTCGAAGAATTGTTGCTCAATGTGGCAGGCGGTGCCGCCTGCACCACACGCTTACCCAATATTGGTGATCGTCAGGAACGCATCGAATATCTGCGCGCCAAAGCCATCGGACAACTCGTGGACGAAGTCGGCGAAATCTTTCTTGCGCACGAAAGTGCCATCGTGCACGGCGAATACGATGAAGCGCTGTTGGACGAATCGCGCGTCAAAAAAACACTGGACGTTATTGAAACGCTTTCGTTTGACACCATCTACGTTGCGCGCTCGGCGATGGAAATCGAAGCGGCGGGCTGCGAAGTCATTTCCGGTTTGCTCGACTTGTTTTTCACCGCAGTGATGCAACGCGCCGATACACCGAAAGAAAAACGCGCACCGATTCGTAGCCAGGTTTTGATGACGCTGCTACCTGCGCAATTTCTCGGCACTGATCGCCTTCCCGACACCGATCCTTACTTGCGTCTGATGAAAGTCGTCGATTTCATCTGCGGCATGACCGACTCGTACGCCATGACGCTCTATCGGCGACTGAAAGGAATTGAGTTGCCAGGGTGATCAGGGATCAGCGTATCAACTGATTCATCGACACGATCGGCATCATGATCGCGAGCACGAGGACGAGCACCACCACGCCCATCAGCACAATCAACGCCGGTTGGATGAGCGCGGCGATCCAGATCAGTTTGCGTTCAGCATCACGCTCAAGCTCAGCGGCGGCGCGTTCGAGCATTTCGGATAGTTTTCCGCTGGCTTCGCCGTTAGCAACCAGATGAATCAATATCGGTGGAAAAACACCACTTTCGCGCAGCGCACGCGCCAATGCCACGCCTTCGCGCACGCGGTTGACCGCTTTTTGCACGGCTTTTTGAATCGGGATCATGGTGAGCACGCCCGACGCCGTTTCCAGACTGCGCAGCAATGGCGCGCCGCTGCCGACCAGAATCGCTGCCGTGCTGGCAAAGCGTGCGGTTTCCAGCGTTTGCAGCAAACGACCAATGCCGGGCATGTGCAACCAGAAACGATGTACGACTTCACGAAAACCAATATTACGCAACGCTACGGAAAAACCAAGCACAGCCAACACACCGCCAATCAACCAATAGATGCCAGTGGCGCGCAGGAATGCCGATGTTTGAATCAACGCGCGCGTCAGCCACGGCAACGTTTGCCGTGTGTGTTCGTAAACTGCCACGACCTGCGGTACAACATAGGTGAGCAGAACGATCACGACCGCAATCGAAATCACGGTGATCAGCGCCGGATAGATCAGTGCGGTGACGAATTTCTGTCGCAACGCAAGACGCGCGTCGAGATAATCAGCGAGGCGTTGCAACACTTGCGGCAACAAACCGCTCTCCACGCCCGCCGCCACCAAGCTGCGGTAAAGCGGCGAAAAGGTACGCGGGTAATGTGCCAGCGCCGCAGGCAAACTTTCGCCCGCAGCCACGTGTTGCGCGAGGCTGGTCACGATTTCGCGCGCGCGGGAATGGTCGGTTTGTTCGACAACGGCAAGCAATGCCTGATGAAGCGGTACGCCGGAATAAACGAGTGTCGCCAATTGCTGCGTCAGCAGCGACACATGTTGCGCCGGCAAACGCACCCACGATAAACGCGCAGCAACATCGGCAATCGGATCAATTGCGGTCGGCGTCAACGCTTCTTGTTGCAACGCCGTTCGCAGCGCACGCGCCGATTCCGCATCGCGCGTACCGCGTAATACTTTTCCTTCGTGATCGACGGCTTCCCATTGAAAACGCGGCATGTCGTTCTCCGCGTTTATTGTCGCGTCACGCGCACCAACTCAGCGAGCGACGTAGTCCCATTGGCGAGCCAGCGTATGCCGTCTTGCCGCAATGAATGCATACCCGCCTGTTCCGCCGTCATGCGCAGCGTTTCTTCGGATGAGCCTTCGTGAATGTGGTGGCGCAGCGCATCATCCACGCGTAGCAATTCATAAACGCCGGTGCGTCCGCGATAGCCGGTGTGGTGGCATACATCGCAACCGTGTGGCGTATATAAGTTTTTTACCGATGACCAACCCATTTGTGCGAGCAGCTTTTGTTCGCCCGCAGTTGGCGATGCAGGCTGACGGCACTGAGGACACAGCACACGCACCAAGCGTTGCGCCAGCACGCCGAGCAAACTGGATGCGAGCAGATAAGGCTCAACCCCCATGTCGGCAAGTCGCGTAATCGCGCTCGGCGCATCATTGGTATGCAATGTTGCCAGCACCAGGTGACCGGTGAGCGACGCTTGCACGGCAATTTGCGCCGTTTCCAGATCGCGGATTTCACCGATCATGATTACGTCAGGATCTTGCCGCAACAACGCGCGCAACGAACGTGCGAAAGTCAATTCAACGCCGGGGTTGACCTGCGTTTGCGCAACACCGTCGAGCGCGTATTCGATGGGGTCTTCAACGGTCATCATGTTGATGCGCCCGCGATCAAGTCGCGACAACGCAGCGTACAAAGTGGTGGTTTTCCCCGAACCCGTCGGCCCCGTCACCAAAAAGATGCCGTGCGGTTCGCGGATGATTGCATCCACATCATCGCGTAGCGCGTCACTCATGCCCAGCGCGGCAAGGTCAAGCCGTGCCGCCTCTTTATCGAGCAGACGCAAAACGACGCGCTCGCCATACCCCGTCGGCAGCGTGGATACACGCACATCCACACTCTTGCCGCCCAGGCGCAACGTAATTCTGCCGTCTTGCGGCAGACGTTTTTCGGCGATGTCCAAACTCGCCATGATTTTGAGTCGGGAAACCAATGCCGCATGCAGCGCGCGCGGCGGCTCGATGATATCGCGCAGCATGCCATCGCGACGGAAGCGCACCACCGAACGCGATTCATAAGGTTCGAAGTGAATGTCGGAAGCCTGTTCACGCAACGCTTGTAATAACAACGCGTTGATCATCCGGATCACCGGTGCTTGCGCATCGTTATCGAGCAGGTCTTCGCTGGATGGCATTTCCTGAAGAAGCTGCGTGAGGTCGGTATCGCGCGTCAATTCTTCATTGAGTATGGACGCAGAGCCTTCGTCGCTGGCGTTATACGCACGCGCCAAGGCTTCAGCAAAACGTTCGTTCGTCACTTCTTCCAATATTAGTTTTTGATGCAACGCGCGGCGGATTTCCTGAACGGCATCGACCACGGCATCCGGACGCATCAATACGATAATGGCGTCGTCTTTTTCCTGCCACGGCAACACGCCCTGCGCTTTGGCAAAATGATAAGGGATACGAGCGGTGAAATCGGACATTCGTCGTTCGGCGCGTTCGCGCGACATCATGGCCAAGGCTTTTCGGGAATGAACGGCGTCACCGAAATCAGCATCGCTCCCGACGGCATCGGCTCGCCGCGCTGCGGTGTTGGCAGCGGCACTTCGCTACCCGGCAGCATGCCTTGCGGCAGCAATTCAGGAATGGTGGGATCGTTCCAATAAAAGCGCTCCTGCGGCGCGAGATTTTTTTGCTCGCCCATCAGATAGCGATAACGTTCGGTCGTGTATTCGCGCGCGTCCGCTGCCGTGCGCATGATCGTCGGCTTGATGAAAATCAACAAGTTGGTTTTCTGACGGTTGCGAGCATCGTAACGAAACAGATTGCCGAGCACGGGAATATCGCCGAGCAGCGGCACTTTGTCAGCACCGTCGATCATGCGGTCTTCGATCAATCCGCCGAGCACGATAATCTGTGTATCGTCCACCGCGACGGACGAATCTAGAGAACGCTTGGAAAGAATCGGTCCCGATGTCGTCGCCATTTCCGTCACTCGGGATACTTCCTGATAAATACTCATGCGCACGGCGCCATTCTCGGTAATCTGTGGCTTGATGCGCAGCATGAGCCCAACATCCTGACGGTCATAGGTCTGGAACGGCTCGACTGAACTGGTGCTCAATGAAGACGAATATTGTCCGGTTAATATTGGAATGTTCTGCCCAACCATGATGCTCGCCTCTTGGTTGTCGAGCGTGAGCAGTGTCGGCGTCGATAAAATATTGGCTTTTGCCTGTGTTTCCAACGCGCGCGCCATGAAGCCGAGGTTGAGTATTTCGCGGCCACCCAATCTTACGGTGCCATCCATGATGCCAATATTAAGCCCTTGTCCAACCAAAGCTGACGCAGTCGTGTTGCCATAGTTGTTCGGCCCAAGCCCAGTCGCGACATCCAGAATATTCTGCCCACCGGAACCGTAGTTGGTGCCACCGAAGAAATGTTTGTCGCCCAACACTTGCCATTGAATGCCGAACTCCGCCGCCTTGTCCGCTTCCATTTCGACAATCAACGCTTCAATGAATACCTGCGCGCGCGGCACATCCAGTTTTTCGACCACGCTACGAATCATGTTGTACACCGGTTCCGGCGCCATCACCACGAGCGAGTTGGTCGCCTCGTCCGCCTGCACGGTAATACCATTCGCTGAAAAACCAACATTACCTTCGTGCTGCATCGGTGCGAAAGGCAGCGCCGCAGTTTCCATCGTTGCGCTGCTCATCAATGAACTGACGCCCGAAGATAAACCACTTGTGCCCGTTGTCGGTTGCGTGATTTGCGGCGACGAGCTTTTCACGCTGTTGCCGGTCAGCAACCCTTGCAACGTTTGCGCGATGGTATTGGCGTCACCGTTTTTGAGATAAATAATGAAAAAGTTGCCCCCCGGTCGCCCTTGACTATCGAGTTGTTCAATCAATGCACGCACCCGCTCCATTCGCCCTGGATTTTCCGCGCGCACCAGAATGCTGTTTGAGCGACCATCGGCGACCAGCGTTACCTTGTTCGACGTCGTTGCCGCGCCATTGCCCGTCGATCCCGTATCGGCAAGCAGTTTGTCGAGCAGCGGTACCATATCGAACGCCGAGGCGTTTCTCAGCGGCACCATCAGCGGTTCGTCGGCAGGCGGCTGATCAAGTGACGCAATGATTTTTTCAGCGCGCGCAATATTGTCAGCGTAGTCGGTGATCACCAGCGCGTTGCTGCCGGCGAAAGCCAATACCGTATTGTTCGGCGAAATCATTGGCCGCAGAATGCCGACCATCGGCGCCGCTGCTTCATAGCGCAATGGGATCACTTTGGTGATCAACTGTCCTTCACCGGATTTTGCCTTGCTGCTGTACAGTTTGGCGTCGGCTTCGGCAACGATGCGCACAACGTCATCGCCTTCGACAGCGGTAATGCCCTGCATGCGCAATGCGGAAAGCAGTGTTGGATAAACCAGATCGCGTGCCACCGGTCGCGTGGAGATGATGTTGACTGTGCCTTTGACTTTGGGGTCGATGATGAAGTTGCGTCCGGTGATTTCCGACACTGTACGCACCACCGCTTCAATATCCGCATCGACAAAATTCAACGTCACTTGATCGCTGTTTTCCGCAGCGGGCACCTGCGCAAACAACGGCACACTCGCCATCCATAACAGCAAAACGATGATTTTTTTCATCTGTCTTTTCGTCACCCAAAAACGCGTCACCCAAAAACGATTCAATACCGACATGCCGTTCACTTTGATTGGTGGTTGATGATTGCCGCGCGACTTCATGAAATCGCGAAGGAGTTCATCATATCACGCACTTTCTTGCCAGCGCGCAGCTTCCAGCGTATTCGCCAGCAAAGTCGCGATCGTCATCGGTCCGACGCCGCCCGGCACTGGTGTGATCCACGACGCTTTTTCGCACGCTGAATCGAAATCCACATCGCCGCACAGTTTGCCATTGTCGAGACGATTGATACCAACGTCGATCACGATCGCGCCCGGCTTGAGCCACTCGCCTTGCACAAAACGCGGCTTGCCCATACCCGCAACCACGATGTCGGCCTCGCCGATCAGTTTCGGCAGATCATATGTTTTCGAGTGGCACACGGTAATCGTGCAACGCGCCATTAAAAGTTCCAACGCCATCGGGCGTCCAACGATGTTCGATTGTCCGATGATCACCGCGTGTTTGCCAACCAGATCTTCGCCGGTCTCCTTCAGCAAACGCATGCACCCCAACGGCGTGCACGGCCGCAATGTTGGCATACGCAAAACCAAACGACCTACGTTATATGGATGAAAACCATCAACATCTTTTTTGGGATGAATGCATTCGATCACGCGCTCGGGGTTGATCTGCGGCGGCAGCGGCAACTGCACCAAAATGCCGTGCACCGCTTGATTGTTGTTGAGTTGTTCGATCAGTGCCAGCAACGTTTCTTCGTCGGTGTCTTGCGGCAAATCGTGCGAAATCGACAACATGCCCACTTCTTCCGTCTTCTTTCTTTTGTTGCGCACATAAACCGCAGATGCCGGATCATCGCCCACGCAAATCACCGCCAATCCCGGTGGCGACAAACCTTGCGCGTCGCGCTCGGTAACTGCGGCTTTGACTTCTTCAATCACCTGCGCCGAAATCGCTTTGCCATCAATCAACTTCGCTGTACTCATTTTTTTGTTCCTTTGCCAATACCTGTTTTCACGCCACCGAAACTCTTCTGCGCGGCGCCATTCTTCGCCAGCGTGTGCTAAGCGCAAGACGACGATTATCATCAAGCTGTGGATACCAACGTTCGAGCAGATCATCCATCGCCACGAAATCGTTGCAGGCGAGAATGACATCACACCCCGCACGTGTCGCCGCATCGGCGCGCGCCACCCAGTCGCCAACACCCGTCGCGCCGAACATGCCGAGATCGTCGGAAAAAACCAAACCCTGAAAGCCCAAGCGACGACGCAACACATCGTTCACCCAGAATGAAGAATAGCCCGCCGGATGCTTGTCCATTTGCGGATAAATCACGTGCGCCATCATCACGCTTTCCAATCCGTTCGCAATCATGGCGCGGTACGGCATGATGTCCGGCTGCACTTCTGCCCAACTGCGGTTATCGACGGGCATTTCGGTGTGCGAATCCGCACTGATGAAACCGTGCCCGGGAAAATGTTTGCCAACGGCGGCACAACCGGCATTTTTCAACCCGCGATACAGCGCCGCCGCCAACCGCGCCACGGTTTCGGGCGCGCGGCCAAACGAGCGATCACCGATCACCGAACTGACGCCATAGTCGAGATCCAGCACCGGTGCGAAACTGAAGTCGATGCCCACCTCGCGCAATTCGCGCCCGATCAACAGCCCTAACTGCTGCGTTTCATTTTCCGCCCGCACTGGGGTATGCAAAAAGGCTTCCTGCAATGAATTCATCGATGGAATTTTCGTGAAGCCATCGCGCAGACGCTGAATGCGTCCGCCCTCCTGATCGACACCGATCAGCAACTCCGGTGTGCGTAATGCGTGAATTTCGCGACACAGCGCCGCGAGTTGCTCTTTGTCCTGATAGTTGCGCGTAAACAAAATAACGCCGCCGACCAACGGATCGCACAGGCGGCGGCGATCATCCGCGCTCAGCGTCAATCCTTCGACGCCACACATGATCGGCCCAGCAGGCAGCGCCAAAGCATCGCTGGTTGATTGTTTGCTCCGTTTACTCATCATGCTGCTCATGAAACACCCTCTGCGACAAGCGCTTGAATTGCCGCAACTCACTGGCAATGTACCGACTCGGCAAGCGGCGACTTTCCAAAAAATAATTCAACACCTGCGCCATCAACTGCTGCGCTTCAGCCGCCGTACGTGCGTCCGCATAATCATCGTCCGCCAACGCCAGCAATGTCGCGCCACGCACCAGCGGCACATCCGCAAAAGTCGAATCGTCTTCCGCCGCGCATGGTCCGCGATCAAAGATGTAATGATATAACTTTTGCTTTTCCAGCGGCGCTTTTAACGTCGGATTTCCACCATCAAACATGATCTCGTGTGTCAAATACATCGCATAACCCAATTCCGTCAGCAATGTGATCTCAAAACGCCGGAGTAACGCCGCCCGCTGTCCGAAATGATCGTCTGCGTCGTTCAATTGCTGCATCGCACTTCGGTAATCGTCATATAATTCCGTGTGCGCATCTTCGCGCGGCAAAAAGCGCAATAAAAGATCGTTAAGGTAAAACGCGCTCATCAACGTTGCGCCCGATGGCGGCGCCATGCCGCCCAGCCATTCCGCTTTGGTCAACGTCTTGATTTCGCCGTTACCGTACCAAGACAAATGCAGAGGTTGAAATGCGCGCAAAACACCGCGCACTTCCGAACGTGGTCGCCGCGCACCACGCGCAAGCAACGTCAGCCGACCGAACTGACGTGTGAACACTTCGGCAAGTAGGCTGGTTTCCCGATAAGGATAGGTGTGCAGAACAAACGCTTCCTGCTGTTCTTGGCGATTGGCGCGCGCGCTCATGGTGTTGTGTGCGGGAAATCAAGGAGCCGTTGATTCATGTCGCGAGCGCGAACAAGGCAAGGCGCACATTTACCAAAAAGCGCCAACGAAAAAGCGGAGTTTACACAGATGTAAATGAGCATTTTGAGGAGGATTCCAACGCCGCCGTATTGTTTGCTGAATCAGTCGCTCCTTAGCGGTCGAATTGTCGCAAAATCCGCGCATCATCCATCCACCCCGGTTTGACCTGAATATGAATGGTCAAAAAGACTTGGCCGCCGAACAATCGTTCCATATCCTGACGCGCTTCGGTCGCAATTCGTTTGAGTGTTTGCCCTTGATGACCGAGCAGAATCGCGCGCTGGCTGTCGCGCTCGACGTAAACGCGGGCATCAATCTTACGCAGCTTGCCTTCCTGCACGAAACGCTCAACGATCACATGCGTCGCGTAAGGAATTTCATCACCCGTCAAACGAAATATTTTTTCGCGAATGAATTCCGCCGCCAGAAAACGCTCGTCGCGATCGGTGATTGCTTCCTCATCGTACAACCATGCGCCCTCCGGCAAATGGCGCGCGATTTCCTGCTTCAACGCGTCCAATTGCCATCCTTTCGATGACGACACCGGAACCAATGCGGCAAAGTTGAAGCGCTTCGATAAATCGTCGAGAAAAGGCAGCAACTGCGCTTTGTCCGACAGCAAATCAATTTTGCTGACCACGCCGATAACCGTTTTATCTTGAGGTAGCAGGCGCAGAATGGTTTCGTCAGCCTCGTCCAATGTCTTGCCTTCGAACAGCGCCAAAACCACATCAACATCAGTCAATGCCTCGCGCACCGCGTGATTCATCTTCGTATTCAGCGCCGAGCGATGGCGCGTCTGGAAGCCGGGCGTATCAACAAAAACAAACTGGTTCAATCCTTCACTCAACACACCCACCACGCGCTGCCGCGTGGTTTGCGCTTTCGATGAAGTGATACTGATCTTGCTGTCGAGCAAACAGTTCAGCAACGTGGATTTGCCGACATTGGGTCGCCCAATCAGCGCAACAAAACCGCAGCTCGTCACCAGCGGCATCTGCACTGTTGAATCATCATTCATGCGCCGTGTTTTCCTGATTTGCGTCGTGTCGTTTTCGGCGACAACGCCGTCAATAGTTGTAGCGCGTGTTCTGCTGCTTGCTGCTCGGCAAAGCGACGGCTACTCCCTTCACCATAGACCGCTTCGTCGAGCAGTGCCACCTTGCCCGCGATCACAAAATGTTGCGCGTGCGCCTCACCGCTGATTTTCGCAACGGTGTATTCGGGTAGCGGCAAACGTCTTGCCTGCAACCATTCCTGCAAGCGCGTCTTGGGATCTTTACCCCAGTGTTCGGGGTCTATGTCGCACAATAAATCGTCGTAAACCTTGAAAATGGCTTGCTGTGCTGCACTGAAACCCGCTTCGATAAACACCGCGCCAAAAAGTGCTTCCATCGTGTCGGCAAGAATGGAAGAACGTTCTTTACCGCCGCTCTTCAGCTCGCCTTCGCCGAGATAAAGATAGCGGCTTAGCTTGATCTTGCGGGCAAGCTCTGCCAGCGTGTCGCGGTTGACCAGCGCCGCCCGAATGCGCGACAGATCGCCCTCCGGCATCGTGGGAAAGCGCTGATACAGCAACTGCGCCACCACACAGTTAAGCACTGAATCGCCGACAAACTCCAATCGTTCATTATGCAAGGCAGAAGCGCTGCGATGCGTCAGCGCCTGACGCAACAACGTCGGCGATTGGAACGAATACCCGAGCAGTTTCTCCGTGTTCAAGGCTGATTAACGAGCAATCATTCTGGCGCTTGAGCCTCGAACTGCAACAGCAGCGATGCATTGCCCGCGATCGGCAACAAAATTTCCCAGTCCAGCGTCACCGTTTTGCCGTGCATGTTGAGGTTGTAGTCGCCGGTCTCGTAAATCGCATTCATGTTGAGGCACTGGTTGAAGTTACTTTTGATTTTGGCAAAATTGCCACCACCGCCAGCATAAGAGTCTTGCAGACAGCTTTTCACCGAACTCGCCGCGATATACTCCGGTACCACCTTGATCGCAATCCAGATCACGACCAACGCCAAAAGTATCACGCCCAAAATTCCCCATACGGATAAACCTCTTTGCTTGTGTTTCATTGCCTGATTCATAAGCCTTCCTTTCTATTGAATACTGCTGCCTACCCGATCGAACGAAAAACTGGAAATGTCGTCCCAGTTAAACCAGATGAAAAAAGCCTTGCCGCGCAAATAATCATCCGGCACGAAGCCCCAATAGCGACTGTCATCGCTGCGATCGCGATTATCGCCCATCGCCCAATAATACCCCTCCGGCACCGTGCAGCGGAAGCCATTGTGCGCATATTGGCACGCATTCTGGTGCGCAAAGTGGCGTACACCGCGTAAATCCAGCGTCGGATAGCTCGGATCCATCGCGATCCGATACGTATGCTCCCCTTTTTCTGGATAAGCCGTTTCGATGAATTGTTGCAGATTTTCGAATTTGCCGACGCCTTCCATGTAGGAATAGCTGCCGTCCGGTTGGTGTGGCAACACTTTGCCGTTCACAGACAGAATTTTGTCGCGGTATTCAACAACATCGCCGGGCACGCCGATCACGCGCTTGATGTAATCCTGCGACGGGTTGAGTGGATAGCGAAAGACAATCAGATCGCCGTGTTGCGGATCGCCCAACGGAATGATTTTTTTCTCGATAACCGGCAGGCGAATACCGTAATTGAATTTGTTGACCAAAATGAAGTCGCCTACTTCCAACGTCGGCCGCATCGACGACGACGGAATTTTGAACGGTTCAATGATGAAACTGCGCAAGATGAAAACAATCAGCAGTACCGGAAAAAAACTACCCGAATAATCAATCCAAGTCGGGGTCGGTGCATCTTTATCGCGTTTTTTACGCAGATAAAAACGATCAACCGCCCAGATCACCCCGGTGATCAGCGTCAGTACAAAAAGTATTAATGGAAAATTCAAATTTCCCCCTTCTATTTATCGTCCACCTGCAATATCGCCAGAAAGGCTTCTTGCGGAATCTCCACGTTACCCACGGCTTTCATGCGTTTTTTGCCTGCCTTCTGTTTTTCCAGCAGCTTGCGTTTGCGGGTGATATCCCCGCCGTAACATTTGGCCAGCACGTTCTTGCGCATTGCCTTGATCGTCTCCCGCGCAATGATCTGTCCGCCAATTGCCGCCTGTACGGCAACATCGAACATCTGCCGGGGAATCAGCTTGCGCATCCGGGCAACAACCTCGCGCCCGCGATATTGCGCCACCGAACGATGCACCATCGACGACAGGGCATCCACGCGCTCACCATTGATCAGAATATCGAGCTTGATCACATCGGCGGCACGGAATTCCTTGAAATCGTAATCCAACGAAGCGTAGCCGCGTGACACCGACTTCAAACGATCAAAAAAATCCATCACCACTTCGGCCATCGGTAGTTCATATGTAAGCATGATCTGTCGGCCAACGTATTGCATGTTCTTCTGAATGCCACGCTTTTCTGTACACAGCGTCAATACCGGCCCGACGTAATCCTGCGGCACCAGTATCGTCGCGGTAATGATCGGCTCACGAATCTCTGCCACCCTAGACAAATCCGGCAACTTCGACGGATTTTCGATTTCGACCACGTTGCCATCGTTCAGCAGCAATTGATAAATCACCGTCGGCGCGGTTGTGACCAAATCCATGTCGTATTCGCGCTCCAGCCGCTCCTGCACGATATCCATGTGCAACAAGCCAAGAAAGCCGCAACGGAAACCAAATCCCAATGCCTGCGAAACCTCCGGCTCGTAATGCAGTGAGGCATCATTGAGCTTCAGCTTGTCGAGTGCATCACGCAGTGCTTCGTACTGATTGGACTCAACCGGATACAAACCAGCAAACACTTGCGGCTTGACATCCTTGAAACCAGGTAGCGCTTGTGCCGCCGGCTTGCCTGCCAACGTTACCGTATCCCCCACCTTGGCCGCCTTCAACTCCTTGATCCCGGCGATGATGAACCCCACTTCGCCCGCCGATAGCGTTGATTGCGCCACCGATTTCGGCGTAAACACGCCCAGTTGCTCGCACGAATACGTTGCCCCCATGGACATCAGTAAAATCTTGTCGCGCGTTTTCAGCGTACCCTGCACCACACGCACCAGCATCACCACGCCAACGTAATTATCGAACCATGAGTCTATGATCAGCGCTTGCAATGGCGCGCTCGCATCCCCTTGCGGCGGGGGCACCCGGCTGATGATAGCTTCAAGAATATCGTCGATGCCCTCGCCCGTTTTTGCGCTGGTACGGATAGCATCAATGGCTTCAATGCCAACGATATCTTCGATTTCTTCGATGACCCGCTCCGGCTCCGCCGATGGCAGGTCGATCTTGTTCAACACCGGAAACACTTCCACGCCCAGCTCAATCGCCGTGTAGCAGTTGGCAACTGTCTGCGCTTCAACCCCCTGCGACGCATCCACCACCAGCAGCGCGCCTTCGCACGCTGCCAATGAGCGTGATACCTCATAGGCAAAGTCAACATGCCCCGGGGTATCAATCATGTTGAGCAGATACGTTTGTCCGTCGCGTGCCTGATAATGCAACGCGGCTGTTTGTGCCTTGATCGTGATGCCGCGCTCGCGTTCCAGGTCCATCGAATCAAGCACTTGCTCGTTCATTTCGCGCTCCGACAAGCCGCCGCAGCGCTGAATAAGCCGATCCGCCAGCGTCGATTTGCCGTGATCAATATGCGCGATAATGGAAAAATTACGAATCAGTTGCACCAGAGAATTCCTGAATAACAAACGAGGGCTTCACTTGCCCCCGCTCCACATTAAATATTAAAGCCCGATATTATAGCCTAGAGAACTGCTGATTAATGTCGCAAGTGCGCAGTAATCAAGCAGTGGTTCTCTGGGAAAGAATCATGTTGCTGCATCACGCCCGCGCTTCTTTTTCCACAAAAACCACCCCGTCAACACGAAGCCGGACAGCGCGTAGATGACAAAGCACGAAAACAACACCAGAGGTGGATACCACGCGATCAGTGCAAAAATGATCACCAGCAGCGCAATCGTCATGAACGGCACGCTTTTACGCAGATTGATGGTTTTGAAACTGTAATATTTCACGTTGCTGACCATCGTCAGCCCGGCAAACAGCGTAATCGCCCACGCCAGCCACAGCACGTTGCGCGCGATGATTTCGTTATCGTGCGAAATCCACACAAACCCCGCCACCAACGCCGCCGCCGCCGGACTGGGCAAACCGGTAAACCAGCGTTTGTCGGCCACTTCCAGCATCGTGTTAAAACGCGCCAGACGCAGCGCTGCACCCGCCACGAACACGAACGCCGCCAACCAGCCCAACTTGCCCAACTGATTCAACGCCCAAACATAAATCAGCAACGCGGGCGCAACACCGAACGACACCATGTCCGACAAACTGTCGTATTCCGCGCCAAACGGGCTTTGCGTTTTCGTCATCCGCGCCACGCGCCCGTCGAGACTATCCAACACCATCGCCACGAAAATCGCCGCTGCCGCCTGAGAAAAATGACCCGCATAACCCTGCACGATGGAAAAAAATCCGGCAAAAAGTGATGCCGTCGTGAACAGGTTCGGCAACAGATAAATGCCGCGCCGTTTGCCACGAGTTTTACGCAAAATGCGCTGTTCCTGATCGTCCTCAAACATAAGCTCCCCCTATGGACTACGGCATTTTCGCCAACACCGTTTCCGTCGCCTTGACCTTTTGCCCGATCGTCACGCACGCTTCGGCATTGAGCGGCAGATAAACATCAACGCGCGACCCAAAACGAATAAAACCATAACGCTCGCCACGCTTGACCATATCCTGCTCCTTCACATAACACAAAATACGCCGCGCAATCAGCCCCGCGATCTGAACACACGTCACGTCCGCGCCATTTGGGGTGACGATATGCAACGCGTTGCGTTCATTTTCCTGCGCCGCCTTATCGAGCGCTGCATTGAAAAAACGTCCGGGCGCATACCAACGCTTTATGACCTTTCCATCTACCGGAATGCGATTTGAATGAACGTTGAACACGTTCATGAATACGCTGATTCGTAGCGCTTCGCGATCAAGATATGGGTCATGCGCTTTCTCGACCTTGATCACACGCCCATCTGCCGGGCACAATACGGCGTCATCCTGTGTCGGAATAACACGCGCCGGATCGCGAAAAAACTGAGCAACGAAAACAAACGCCAGCCAGCCAAGCACCGCCAGCCAAATCCAGAACGGTTTGAAGCACGCCAACGCCGTCAGCAAAACCGCCAAAACAGCAGCGATTGCCAGAAAAAACCAACCTTCCCGCGCCAGCCAAGGATGGGGGTATTCGTTATTCGATTGTTCTGTCAAATCAGTACCTTAAAGCTTTCATTCGTGCCGCATGCAAAGGGCACACAGCATGCTTTCATGTAAATCGTTGCATTATAAAACAGCGTCCGATCCCTGCGCAGAAAAGCGCATTCGCCCAAGAATTCCCGTTTCCCCTTGCTGTCAGAGTGCCAATATGTGTAAAATCTCAGATTATTTTCGATTCTGAAATCGAGCTTGCTTCGTGTCCCCAAACAAATACATCATTGGCAACTGGAAAATGCACGGCAGCCTGCCGGACAACGCCGCGCGCCTGACGGCATTATACGCGGGCGTCACCGAGCGCGACAACGTCGCCGTTTGCGTGCCTTTCCCGTATCTCGCCCAAGCGCAACAAGCACTGGCGCAGAGCCACATCCGCTGGGGCGCACAGAACGTCAGCGAACACCTCGGCGGCGCTTATACCGGCGAAGTTGCGGTGTCGATGTTGCACGATTTTGGTTGCCATTGCGCAATCGTCGGTCACTCCGAACGCCGCGCCTACTATGGCGAAAACGACGCACAAGTAGCGCGTAAAGCACATGCTGCCGCCGGAAACGGTTTGCAGCCCATCGTTTGCGTCGGCGAAACATTGCAAGAACGCGAAAGCGGCGAAACCAGCGCCATCGTCACGCGACAACTAACCACCGTGCTCGACGCGCTGGATCAAAGCGATAAAACGCGCTTGGTTGTCGCTTACGAACCGGTATGGGCGATCGGTACCGGTCGTGCCGCCAACGCCGACGACATTCAAACCGTGCACGCGTTGTTGCGCGATTTACTGCACCGCGCCGGATGCGAAAACACGCCGCTGCTATACGGCGGCAGCGTCAAAGCAGAGAATGCGTGTACTATTCTGCACATCGAGCATGTTGACGGTGCGCTGGTCGGCGGCGCATCGCTGAATCCCGAAGAATTTTTGAATATTATCAAGGCCGCTCGGCTTTGACCCCACGACTGACAAGAGAGAAAAATGGATTTTTTTGTTTCAATACTGATCGTTGTTCACGTGCTGATCGCCATCGCGATCTGCGTTTTTGTGCTGCTCCAACACGGTAAAGGCGCCGACTTGGGCGCCGCGTTCGGCAGTGGCGCTTCCGGCTCTGTATTCGGCTCCGCCGGTACCGCCAACTTCCTGTCGCGCACCACCACCATCCTCGTCGCGCTTTTCTTCTTCTCCAGCATGGGGCTGACCTATTACAGCACCAAACGCGCGTCGCTTCCTGCTGATGGCAGCGTAATGGATCGCGTCGTGGTTCCTCAGCAAACCGCGCCAGTAACGCCAACGGATGTGCCGCAGTTACCAACAACGCCTGTGGAAACGACCGAAACACCGGCAGATGTTCCGGCGCCCGCAACGGATGCAGCTCCTGCTGAATCCGCGCCCGCAGTTGAAACAACAGCAGATCCCGCCGCTAATGCGGAACAGAAAAGCGAAGAACCCGCACCCACGAATCCATAAAAAACAGCTACAATCGCGGTTCTCAAAATTGCCGACGTGGTGAAATTGGTAGACACGCTGTCTTGAGGGGGCAGTGGCGAAAGCCGTATGAGTTCGAGTCTCATCGTCGGCACCACCTTATAATTGAAATTAAGCTCTTCCTTTGATATGTCGGAAAGTAATCCGACCTTTTGTAAGATCATAGGGCGACATTTCAACGGAAACCTTATCGCCCGCAATAATACGGATTTTATGTTTGCGCATCTTTCCCGATGTGTATGCAACCAGAGAGTGCCCGTTTTCAATCTCTACCAAATAACGGGAATCCGGCCTGACCTCTGTCACTACGCCGTTCATTTCCAGTAATTCTTCTTTTGCCATGATGCGCCCTCTTGTTTGTCTTGTTTGAACAAAAAGCCCAGCTGATGCCGGGCTTTGTTGATGGTTTTTTAGATGTTGATCACTTACTGGATGGGCTGAATATTGGATGCTTGTTCGCCCTTGGGACCGTGCGTTGTATCGAAAGAAACACGCTGGCCTTCCTTTAGGGTTTTAAAACCACCATCATTTTTAATTGCCGAAAAATGTGCAAAAAGATCATTTCCTCCTTGATCAGGGGCAATAAAACCAAAACCTTTTGCATCATTGAACCATTTAACTATACCTGTTGCCATACTTCTATTTCCTAAACTAAAAAAACAAAGGGATACCGCCCCTTAAACGGGCAAGATCAAAGAGTGACGTGGAAATAAAGAAGAAGGCCGAAAAGACGGTACTAAATCAGAAAAGCTACAGCACAGCTTGATAATCGCGAAAGCATTATGCGCTATCGCAGAGAAATAAACAAGCTTTATTTGTCTAAAGACTATGGAATCTTCCGGGAAGCCTAATCTCAAGAGCAACTCAAGCCTTGGCTGTTTGCCACGCTTCAAAAAAATGTATACATTATGTATACCTATGTGTATACCGCTGTTTCTTCACTTTTGAACAAAGGTGAATTATTCAAAACAACAAGGCGGCATCTGTTGCAGTCCCAGCATATACAGAATTTCTACCATGCGTCTTACCGTCATTGATGCAATGAAATATCACGCACATAAAAAAGCCAGTCATTTTGAATGACTGGCTTTTAGGTTACTGTCTAATTATTTATTATTTTTCTGCGCAATGTCTAAAGCCTGAGCGCGCACACGCCACCATCATCAACGCCAGTACCGCTATCAGCGGCATGGGAAGTACGGGAATTGATTGCGGTACAAGTCGCGAACGCAAGAACCAGCTTTCTGGAGCTGTCGCATCAAGGCTACCTCGATAGAGCGAGTACTCATAAGAGCCAACAACGACTCTGGAGCCAAGTGTGAAAGCAGCAGGATCAGTCGTTGCACCATTGATCGCATCCACCACCAGAATACCATTGCCGGCTGTTAGCCCGCCCAATCCGCCAACGTTGCTAATCGACAATACCGTATTACCAGTGGCCGAACCGCCGTCAATAACGATACGATCAGTTGGCGAGAGATCACTTCCAAGCTCCGTATTCAAGTACACATTGCTATTATTACTTGTGTATTGCTGCCCGACGGTCAGCGTATTGAAATTTCCCGGCACAACATTACGCAAATCCACATCGCTGTCTTTAAGCGTCAGGCTGGTCAGCTTTGAATCGTCCGTCACATCCCATTTGCTGTCATCCAAATCGACATCAATGTCGCCGGTAGAGGATGACATGATGGCACCCGTCCAAGTGCTCTGGGGAAGAAGAGAAAGGGAAAGCGATCCAACGCCGCCATTATTATTGGTGATGTCACCAATCAGATCACTATTCTCAGCAAAGACATTTCCGGAAGATGAAGTTTTGAGCAGAGAAAGATTGGTTCCATCGCCGACTAAGAGATCCTTAATGCGAATCACCCCATCACTTTCCGCTTGGAGATACCACTCGTTCGCAACAGAAATGGTTCCTGCTTCCATTTCCACAAGACCGGTTGCTCCTGCTGAAAAAATACCGATTGTAGATGGGCCGGCCATAAGTACTTACCTGATGGTTCGCAATTTGTATTGTTCCGTTGTCAGCATGAAGACCGTTGGCTCCGTTTCCGCTTGTCTTTATTGTGCCAGCAGCAGCGTCGGTCATGTCAACTTTTGACCCCGCACCTATTGACACGACTCCATATGCGTTATTCCCACTCGTCAAAACGTTCACGTCGTCATCAACCGTAATTTCTCCGCCGTTCAAGGCATAGATGCCGTGGCCGTTTTCACCATTCGTCTTAACATCAATGTCGCCGGATAACAATATTTCTGCGCTACCAGTAGCTGCATCTGCATAAATACCACGAGAACCGCTATTATTTGTCGTCACAACAAGAATGCCCGAATGGGTGATTATCCCGTTGTCGCTTACAAAGAAACCATCGGACTCTTCCCCGTCTGTCGTAATGGTCACAGCACCATTGCTTAGAATCTCTCCATCGTTCACGGAAAACCCATGGGCATTTAAACCATTTGTCGTAACCGTCGTATTTGAGGCTGAAGAAAGCGTGATTTTGCCATTTTCCCTAACAGCAACACCGAGCGAATTGTCATCTTCAGTTTCTATGTCGAGCACCCCTTTGACAAAAATCTCTCCATCCTTTACATAAAGAGCGTTGGATTCATTCTTTGTGCTTATCTTGACCGAAGAACCTTCTTCCAGAGTAATGGTTCCATTTTCCGCATAGACACCTTGCGCCCACTGCCCTTTCGTTGTGACGCTCAGACTACCTTTGATGGAAACAGTTCCGCTGCTTTGAGCGTGAACTCCATTACCTCCGCTTGCGCTACCGGTATCTATCGTTACTGTGGAATCATCCCCCAAGGTGATTTCTCCTCCGTTAGACGCTTTGATCGCAGCCAGCCATTGACCTGCTGTACTGATCGTTATCGTTCCATCACCATGGATTTTTCCAGTATCGTCAGCAGAAAGCCCATGAGCACCATCGCCAAGAGTGTTGATCGTGGTAGTAGCTTCTGACGAAAGGGTGATCGTTCCGCTATTTTTCGCAATAAGAGCGGATGGTGACCACGAACCAGACGTCGTCACGTTCAGGGTGCCTATGCTGGTGATTACCCCGCCAAAGGCATAAAGCCCATAAGAGGCGCCGCCACCCGATGAGCTTACATTGCCATTAGCTCCTGATAATTCAAGAGTTGCCCCTGTATTTACTCTGACCGCAAATTCATCGTACCCTGAGACATTGGCAACAATATCGGTAACAGGGTTTATGCCCTCGTTATATTCATGCTGTTGTGCATAAACCGATTGTGCAGACGTAAGCGAAAAAGCCGCTATAGTCAGTAACGCAGTAAAAATGCTCTTATGTAAATGTTTTTTCTTGGTCGCCATTGTTTCCTCCTGCTTCAACTTAACCATGCCTCTGTAGAACCCAGAATAATTTTTGCCGTTTCACTTCACAAACCTATTGCTAAAAGATCCTCATGCCACTCGAACGCTTTTGGGAAAAGATAACTACTCGTCGATCGAATGCAGTCTTTGAAAATTACAATATATCTCAATAGATTGAAACAATCATATCCGCATCTTTCCACAAGGATGTAACAAACTCATATAATTTTTTTCTATCATCAACGTCATACAACAAAACTTCAAAAGCTTGTAATAGCGTATTTCTTTTAGCACATCAAATGCTTATCGGCTTTTGTCTTGTTTTTCTCGAAATACAACATCAATGGCTCACACCTCGACAACACTAGCTTGTTTTCTCAAGCAGCCTTTGACTTTTATTGAAAGGCCATTCCAGTGCACACCGCGCAAAACACCTTCAAGCGGATAAAAGTAATAACAGATCGGGATAGTTTCGTCTGGGTATTTTTCGCAAATACGCTGGTAGGCTTTGGCTGGTGTTATTTCAGCAAGATCCGCCAATGTGAAAACGCCTACTTCATTAAGCCGTTTCTCAACAGTCGCGCCTATGTTTTTTGCCGCTTTGAGGTCAGATCGAGACATGGTAGCACCTGCTGGAATAATGGAAATGGTTATTATCGCTTTCATCAAGCGCTTAGGTCCAATGAAATCAATCGTGTCCTTTGCTGCTGTAAAGCAATGAAACGCTCCACGAAGTTTAGAAAAAACGCTTACTAAAAAAACGGGCGCTTCGTGCGCCCATTTTTTAGTTTGTTGCTTTTCGGCTTAACTCATCCTCCATCCACGGGTCTTCTTTTTCCAACGGGAAATCGTATTGGTCGATGCCGCCGCCCAAGGACTTGTAAAGCGTCACCTGGTTGATCTGTTTGAGAAGCTGCAACGTTACCAAGCCCTGATTAGCGGAATACATCGAACGCTCGGCGTCGAGTACCGCCAAATAATTATCAACGCCCATCTCGTAGCGTGCTTTGGATAATTTATGCGTTGCCTGCGTTGCTTCAAACAATGCTTCCTGCGCGTTGAGTTGTTCATCAATCGTTGCCCGCTGTGCCAGCGCATCAGCAACCTCGCTGAACGCGCTTTGAATCGCTTTTTCGTATTCCGCCACAGCGATATCGCGAGCAATCTCCGCCGCTTCCAGATTGGCAATGTTTCTTCCTGAATCAAAAATCGGCAGCGAGATTTGCGGCATAAACGACCATGCACCCGACCCGCCATCGAACAGGTTGGAGAGCGATGCACTCGCCGTACCCACTGATGTCGTCAACGAAATGGTTGGGAAGAACGCCGCACGCGCTGCGCCAATATTGGCATTGGCGGCTTTCAGCGAATGTTCCGCCGCGACCACATCGGGACGTTTTTGCAACACAACGGAAGGTACCTCACCCGGGTTCAACACGGGAACTGTGCTGATCGAAGCGACGTGATCACCGCCGATGATTTCGGGCAAGCCGTTGGTGCCCAACAACAGCACCAATGCGTTTTCATCCTGCGCGACGACGGTGACGTAATTCGCCACATCGACGCGCGATGTTTCTACGGCGGTTTGCGCCTGACGCAAGTCAAGCTCGGTCGCAATGCCGTTTTGGTAGCGCATGTTCACCAGATCGTAAGACGCCTGTTGCGCCGCCATGGTTTCGCGCGCAACCCTCAAATGTTCGCGATCTGCGAGCAAATTCAAGTACGTCGAAGCAATCGTGGAAACCAAACTGATTTGCCCGCTACGCCACGCGCTCTCAGAAGCAAGATACGTTTCCAGTGCCTGATCTCTCAAGCTGGCAATACGCCCGAAAAAATCGAGCTCGAAATTGGTGATACCAACCTCCGCGCTGTATTGACGCGCAATACGTGAGTCGCCCGTTCCGGACAAATCTCCCGGCAAACGTTGCGAACTACCGCTGCCGGAAATGCCGATGGTCGGTAATGTGTCTGCACGCTGCACGCGATAAAGCGCCTGTGCTCGCTGCACATTCAGTGCAGTCACACGCAGATCGCGGTTATTGGTTAATGCGGTATCGATTAATTGTTTCAGCACCGGGTCAATGAAAAAATCGCGCCAATGGATTTCCGAAGCCTGTTGCTCGGAAACATTGTCGACTCGTTCAAACCCCGGCACTTGCGGCCAACTTGCCGAAACCGGTGCAGCAGGTTGCTCATAGTCCGGCGCCATGCTCACGCACCCCGCCGATAACAGCGCCACCGAAACCGCAATGAAAAGTGTTTTCATGTTCATGTTATTTGCCCTCCGCAACAGCAGTAGGAGGCTCCGTTGTTTCTTTATTTTGATCGATATGTCTCGGCTTGTATTTGAAAATACTGCGGATCACGACAAAGAATACCGGCGTGAAGAAAATCCCCAGCATGGTTGTCGTGATCATACCGCCGACAACGCCAGTGCCGATCACGTTTTGCGCACCCGCACCCGCGCCGGTGGATAACGCCATCGGCAACACACCGAAGCCGAACGCCAGCGACGTCATCAAGATCGGACGCAAACGAATATGCACCGCTTCAAGCGTGGCGTCGACCAATTCCTTGCCACGAACCTGCGCCTCTTTGGCGAACTCGACAATCAAAATGGCGTTCTTCGCCGATAAGCCAATAATGGTTAGCAATGCGACCTTGAAGTAAATATCGTTGGCGTAGTCGCGTAACCAGACCGCAGCGATCAAACCCAACACGCCGACTGGAATCACCAGAATCACCGAGAACGGGATCGACCAACTTTCATACAACGCGGCGAGACACAGGAACACCACGATGATCGACAGCGCGTAGAGCAACATCTGTGTCGCGCCCGCAGCACGTTCTTGGTACGACATGCCGGTCCATTCAATGCCAACGCCTTCCACCAGTTTGCCGGCAATCTTTTCGACCTCCGACATTGCATCGCCCGAGCTCACGCCTTTTTTCGGTTCACCTTGAATTTCCATTGCAGGGAAACCGTTGAAGCGTTCCAGACGCGGCGATGCATATTCCCAGCGCGACGATGTGAACGTGGAGAACGGCACCATCTCACCATTTGCGTTACGCACATACCAGGATTTGATATCTTCTGGCATCATTCGATATTGAGGTTCTGCTTGCACATAAACGCGCTTAACGCGCCCACGATCGACGAAATCGTTCACGTAAGAACTGCCCCACGCCGCCGACATCGTGGAATTGATCATGGATTGTGTCAACCCGAAAGACTGTGCTTTCACCTGATCAATATCGAATTTCAATTGTGGCGTGTCGTCCATTCCGTTGGGACGCACTGCCGTCAGTAGCGGGCTTTGTGCCGCTTCGCCTAAAAATTGATTACGCGCCTGCATCAACGCATCATGACCAAGCCCAGCGCGATCCTGCAAGAACATATCGAAACCTGTCGCAATACCCAGCTCAGGAATAGCCGGCGGCACGAACGCCATAACCAGCGCGTCGCGTCGCGCTAACGCTTGGTTGCCGCGCGCGACCACATCCGAAACGCTTAAACTTTTATTCGGATTTTTGCCAAAAGCACGCTTGATACGGTCGATCACGCCTTCGGCGCGCGCATCCCAATCTTTCATCTGCACAACGAAAAATGCCATGTTCTGCCCGGTACCGGCAAAGCTGAAGCCTGCCACCGCCATCACGGCATCGACGGCTTCGGATTCTTCTTCGCGATAATATTTGGTCACGTCTTGGAGCACCTCCAATGTTTGTGCCTGTGTCGAACCGGCAGGCAACTGCACCATACCCATCACGGCACCCTGATCTTCTTCCGGCAAGAACGAGGTCGGCAAGTTGATCAGCATCAGCGCCACAGCCGCCGTCAGCCCGACGAAAACCACCATCATGATCACGCGGACCGAACGCTTCAACAAAAACGCCACAACGTTTTGATATGTTTTGCTTCCCACATCGAAGAAATGATTGAACCAGCCAAAGAAATCGGTACGTTCATTTTTATGTCCTTCTTCCTCCTGCTTCAACATGGTCGCGCACAGTGCCGGTGTCAGAATAATCGCCACGAAGAACGACAACACCAACGCGGAAACCAACGTGACAGAAAACTGGCGATAGATCACGCCCGTCGCGCCACCGAAAAATGCCATCGGTACAAACGCGGCGCACAACACCATCACCACGCCCATCAGCGCACCGGTGATCTGTGTCATTGATTTTCGTGCCGCATCACGTGGCGACAATCCCTCCTCGGTCATCAGCCGTTCCACGTTTTCTACCACGACGATAGCATCGTCCACAAGCAAACCGATGGCCAACACCATCGCGAACATCGTCAACATGTTGATGGAAAAGCCGAATGCCGCCAGAAAACCGAATGTTCCGAGCAATACCACCGGCACTGCGATCATCGGAATCAACGTCGCTCGAATGCTTTGCAGGAAAACGAACATCACGATGAACACGAGCAGAATTGCTTCAAACAGCGTTTTCCGCACTTCTTCAATCGACGCTTTCACAAACGGCGACGTATCATATGGATAAACAATACTCATTCCCGGCGGGAAAAAATGCTCCAGTTCGGCAAGCTGGTCGCGTACGCGTTGCGACGTTTCCATCGCATTACCACCCGGCGCCAGGCTGATCGCAAGCCCGGTCGTCGGCGCATCGTTGTAACGTCCAATGAAATTATAGTTTTCCGTGCCGATCGCAATCTGAGAAACATCTTTCAAGAAGACCCTTGAACCGTCCTGATTCACACGCAACAAAATATTTTCGAACTGATCAACCGTTTGCAAACGGCTTTGTACCGTAATCGTCGCGTTGATTTGCTGCGTGGGAATACTCGGCGTCCCGCCAATCTGGCCGGCTGAAACCTGCACGTTTTGTTCCTGAATCGCGGCGACCACATCGACCGGCGTCAGATTGTATTTGAACAGCTTGTTCGGATCGAGCCAGATCCGCATCGCGTACGCGCCACCGAAAAGCTGCACATCGCCGACGCCATCAAGACGACTGACAGGGTCCATTACGTTTGACGCCACATAGTCGCTGAGATCGACGTTGTCCATACTGCCATCTTTGGAAATGAATGACGCGATCATCAAAAAGCTTGACGACGATTTCTGCACGCGCACACCGAGCCGTTGCACTTCTTCCGGCAACAATGGCATTGCCTGCTGCAATTTATTCTGCACCTGCACCTGCGCGATGTCCGCGTTGGTGCCAGTCTCGAACGTCAGCTTGATCATCGCGTTGCCGAGTGAGTCACTCGTCGAAGTCATATACAACAAATGGTCGAGACCTTTCATCCGCTGCTCGACAACCTGCGTTATCGAATCTTCAACGGTTTTGGCCGACGCACCAGTGTAGGTTGCGAGAACCTGGATGGTCGGCGGTGCAATTTCAGGATACTTCGAGATCGGCAACGTGAAAATCGATAGCCCGCCCGCCAACGAAATAATAATAGCGATCACCCATGCGAAAATCGGGCGGTCAATAAAAAAATGCGATACGTTCATCTATGCGCTCCCGCTTATTGTTTTGCCGAATCCTGTTTTTTCGAAGGCTCGTGCTGTTCCATTGGCGGCTGTTTATTCGAATTTTTCGAGTCTTTTTTCTGCGCGGCGGAATCCTTTGAATCTTTCTCCGACGCAGCAGAATCTTGCGTTTTTCCTTTTTCCTGCTCGTCATCAAGCGCAAGCGTTTTCTCCGCTTCTTCCATCGTCATCATCTGTGGATCAACCTTGATGTCGGTGCCGCGCAAATTCTGTGCGCCTTCAACAATGATTTTCTCGCCAACCTTCAGCCCGCTGCGCACGATCCACTCTTTTCCATATTCCTTATCGACATCGATCACACGATGCTCAACGCTATTATCATCTTTCACGAGAATCACCTGCGGCTCGCCGCGCTGTGTCCGCGATAAAGCTTTTTGCGGGATCAGAATCGCGTCTTCATTGACGCCTTGCTCAATAATGGCGCGCACATACATGCCCGGCAACAGGTCGCGGTTGGGGTTGGGAAACTCGGCGCGGATGGTGATCATACCCGTTGCTTCCTCAACTGTCACGTCGGAAAATTCAAGTACGCCGTCGTGCTTGTACATCGTTTTGTCTTCAAGCTCCAACTTGACCTTGATTTTGTTTTTATCGCCCACGGTTCTTTTCAACGCACCCGCTTCAAACGCGTTTTTCAAGCGCAACCAGTCAACACTCGACTGCGTCAGGTCAACATAAATCGGATCAAGCTGTTGTACCCGTGCCAGCATCGACGCCTGATTCGCAGTAACCAACGCGCCCTGTGTCACTTCCGATTTACCAATATGCCCGGTGATCGGTGACGTGACGCGCGTGTAATTCAAATTGATCGACGCGCTCTCTACCGCCGCGCGTGCTGCCGCCACATCAGCGATGCCCTGCTTATAAGCAGCTTCCGCATCATCAGACTCCTGTTTGCTGACCGCGTTGATTTTCACCAACTCCGCGTAACGTTCTGCGCGCGACTTACTCGCTGCCAGATTGGCTTCCGCTTTGGCAAAAGTTGCCACGGCGCTATCGTATGTCGCCTGAAAAACTGCTGGGTCAATCTGATAGAGGACGGAATTTTTTTTGACAATCGATCCTTCTTCAAACAGTCTTTTCTGAATAATGCCTCCGACCTGAGGTCGAATTTCTGCCACCACATAAGGGCTGGTGCGCCCGGGAAGTTCGGTGGTGACGTCAATTTTGCGCGCTCCGACCTCCACGACGCCGACGCTGACGGCATCTCCGCCCGCTGCTTGTTGCTCTTCCTTTTTTCCGCAACCGGTCAACAAGGTTAAAGAAACAGCCAACGGAATAATGAGTTTGGTAGCAATACCTTGCATGTTATGACCTCAATAAGAGAATATGAAAGTTAATATGAATAAAAGAAATCTGTTAGTGTTCCAGACTGGCAATATTGCAATTGACAACGTCCACCAACGTGCCAAGTGTTTTTTTATCGATCGCTGACCAACCGAAAAAGCGTTTCACCGAAGCACGCTCTATTTTCAGCGCCAATATCTGACCAAATAACGAAAATGCGTGATAACGCACCGTCAAATCCGTCGCCGGTTTCTGTTCAATACACGAAAAAAAGTGTGCGAGGATTTCCAGAAAACGTCCAATTCCTTTTTGATATAAAAGTTCAAACGCCTCCGTCGGGTTGTACTGTTCCCTGAAAAGAAAGGACGACCATTTTTGTCTGTCTTCTTTCCCGAGAAACATGTCAGCCAACCAGTTTTTCAGTAGCGATCGCAATAGTAGAATCGCCTGATCGCGAGGGAGTCGCCCTTCTTTGAGCAGGACAAAATCATCGCCGATATCTGTTTCCAACTCATCCACCATCGCGCCGATTTCATCGGCGATGTATTCCGCCACGGCAAGATAGAGCTTTTCCTTGCTGCCGAAATGATACGCAATGGATGAAATATTGGTTCCCGCGCTTGCTGCAATATTCCGTGTACTTGCGCCTTCAAAGCCGTGTTGATCGAATGCCATCAACCCCGCCATGATCAAACGGTGACGCGTATCATCGTGCGACGGCACATTGGCTTGATTTTGATGATTCATGGTTTTGTTCATATGAAACGTTGGGATTTTCAGTATTTGCGGATGTTACAGAAGTCTCTAATTGGATGCAATCAATCGATTGATTAAATATGTAACGGTGTCGAACCCATGCGTTTTCCCGTCAACTTTCGATACTTTTCAAAAGATTGTCACAAGGTCGTGTCAATCCGTTGGACGAAGGTTTTTCATCGCCGAAATGCTCAAGACCAAACGATTACTACTCTTGAACAACCTCCGCCATCGTACCTTGTTTTTCGCCGCGCGCCGGACGCGGACGACGACGACCAAATAATCCGGTCGTGCCTTTTTTCTTGGCAGATGCCTCATTTTCCGTCACGGGCATTTTCTGTCCTTCTTCTCTGTTTTCTGTGCGCGACGGTTTTTTTTTGCCGTTTCCGGTCTTTTTGCTGATTCTGAAGGACACTTGCTGCTTTTTATCTGCTTTTGTTTCGTTGACCGCTTCCGGCTGTTTTACATTTTTCTTTGCGACACCGGGTTTGGCGGGGCTGGCTTTCATACCGACCGATTTGAGCAAAATACCGAGATCGCTCGCATCAAGCTCCAGCGTTCCGCCGCGTTTGAGCGATGGCGGCATGTTGATCACGCCGTAGCGCGTACGAATCAAACGGCTGACCATCAAACCAAGCGACTCAAACATGCGCCGCACTTCGCGGTTGCGCCCTTCTTTGAGCACGACATGGTACCAATGATTGCTGCCTTCGCCGCCGCCATCCGCAATTTTTTCACAGCGCGCAGGACCATCGTCGAGATCAATCCCCCGCAACAATTCCTGCATCTGTTCTTCACTCAATTTACCCATCACGCGCACCGCATATTCGCGATCAATTTCATAACGCGGGTGCATCAACCGGTTCGCCAGTTCACCGGAGTTGGTGAACAACAGCAGCCCTTCGGTATTGAAATCCAAACGGCCAATGGAAATCCATTTCGCGCCTTTGATTTGTGGCAATGCGTCGAATACCGTCGGTCTTCCTTCAGGATCGTCACGCGACACGATTTCACCCGCCGGTTTATGGTAAAGCAACACACGCGGCGGCGGTTCGGAAAAGCGGATTTTAACGGGCTCGCCGTTAATGCGTACCTCGTCACCGGGACCGACCTTTTGACCGATTTCGGCGGGCATCCGGTTAACCGTGATACGTCCGGCGATGATCAGTTCTTCCATCGCGCGACGCGAACCGAAACCGCACGACGCCAGCACTTTGTGCAAACGTTGCGGCTCGGAAAAAACTTCGTCAGTGGTTTTCTTGATTTTCGTGGGAAGCGTCTCCGCAAAACCCTGCATCGCCAGATTCGATTGATGAATCTTCGGCGTGCTGGCTGAGGATCGGACTCGCGAGGACGAGCGACGCTTCGGCGGCCTTGGCTGGGGCATCAGGCATCTCCAATAAATGTGAGGAATCGAGCTCAGTCAGCGGCGGCAATTCCGCCAGTGAACACAGACCGAGATCATCTAAAAATTTCTTCGTGGTGGCGTAGAGGGATGGCCGTCCAGGGGTTTCCTTGTGTCCGACGGCTTCGATCCACTGTCGATCTTCCAGCGTTTTGATGGTGCTGGACGAAACAGCAACGCCGCGAATCGCTTCGATATCGCCGCGCGTCACCGGTTGTTGATACGCAATGATCGCCAACGTTTCCATGACCGCGCGGGAATAGCGCGGCGGCTTTTCCGGCGACAAACGTTCGAGATATTCCTGAACGTCCGCTTTTCCTTGAAAACGCCAACCGCTGGCAACGGACACCAACTCCACTTGGCGATCTTGCCACGCTTCTTTCAAGTCGTTCAAAAGATGACGGGCAAACGACGCGGAAAGCGGCGGCGAAAACAATTTCGCCAGTTGTGCCGTTGGCACGGCTTCACCGGAAACCAGCAAAACCGCTTCGAGCATCTTGCTGTAATGCGCGATTTCTTCGGCAGTCGCGGAATGTTCGTCGGGCACGCTGCTTTGCACGCCGTCACCAGCATCACCATTCGCCCGCTGTGCCACGACAGTATCCGCGTCATCGGCAACAACGGCCATCTCCGCCACGTCCTGCGCAACAAGCGCAGACAGCCCGTCGGCGTCAACGGCGCTTGACTCTGCTGTTGATGTTTCTTGTTCGTTCATAAAATAATACTGAAACGTTGAATGAACGCTTCCGTCTTTGGTTCTGCGTTAATGATTTTCTTCGCTTCTGGAAAAGCCTAAAGCGGCTCTTCATCATTCAGTGCAAAAGGCGTTTCCCGTTTACTTTGCACATAGATCGGCGCATAGGGTTCGGTTTGCGCCACTTCGATCAACTGCTCACGTGTGAGTTCGAGCAACGCCAAAAATGTTACCACTAAATGAGGCAAATCGGCGTTTTCTACAAAAAGTTTTGTAAATTCATAGTAATCGCCGTCATCTAAGGTCTTGAGTATTCGGCTCATTTCCTCGCGCACCGACAACTGCTCGCGGGTGATCAAATGGCTGCGATTGGCCTTGGCGCGCGCAACCAACGTTGCCCAAGCGCGGCGCAAATCCTCCGGTTCGACATCGGGCAGCCGAACGGCAACGGTACGATCAAACCAGATGCGTACGACTTCAAAATCGCGCCCTTCGTGCGGCAATTCGTCGAGCGCCGCGGCTGCCGCTTTCATCTGTTCGTATTCCAACAGACGACGCACCAATTCGGCGCGCGGATCTTCCACTTCCGCGCCCGCGACCGCCGGTGGTTTTGGCAACAACAGGCGCGATTTGATTTCCAGCAACACCGCCGCCATCAACAGGTATTCGGCGGCCAGTTCCAAATTGTTGCGCCGCATCATTTCAACATAGCCGAGATACTGCCGCGTCAAATCCGCCATCGGAATATCAAGAACGTTGATGTTTTGTTTACGGATCAAATACAGCAAAAGGTCAAGCGGCCCCTCGAACATTTCGAGGAAAACCTCCAGCGCTTCAGGCGGAATATAAAGATCTGTCGGCAGCTCGGTGACCCATTCACCGTAAATACGCGCGACCGCTTTCTCCTCGCCATTTTCGGAGGATTGCGGCAACAGCATTTCTTCCGTCGCCAACACACCTGCGTCAACAGCTTCGTTCACCCGAAACTCCGGTCGTAGGATAAACCCATCGCTTCGCGCACGTCGCGCATCGTTTCCGCCGCGGCTTTGCGCGCACGGTCGCACCCATCGGTAAGAATATCGCGCACCAGCGCCGGATGGTCGAGGTAACGCTGAGCGCGTTCAAGAATCGGCGCTTGCTCGACAAGAATGGATTCGATCAATGGCTGCTTGCAATCAAGGCAGCCGATACCCGCCGTTGTGCAGCCTTTGACCACCCAATCACAGGTTTCTTGACTCGAATAAATTTGATGCAACGGCCACACCGGACAGCGTTCGGGGTTACCTGGATCGGTACGCCGTGCGCGCGCCGGGTCAGTCTGCATGGTGCGAATTTTTTTGGTCAACGTATCCGGCTCTTCGCGCATGAGAATCGCGTTGCCGTACGACTTGGACATTTTCTGCCCATCGGTGCCCGGCACTTTCGGCGTTTCGGTCAGCAATGGTTTCGGCTCGACGAGAATCACACGTCGCGAACCTTCCAGATAACCAAACAAACGTTCGCGATCGCCGAGCGATAAATTCTGCGTTTCTTCGAGCAAATCTTTCGCCGCTTCCAGCGCTGACTCATCGCCGCGTTCCTGAAACGCATTGCGCAATTCTTCGTAGCGTTTGCTTTTCTTGCCGCCCAACTTTTTGATCGCCGCCTGCGCTTTTTCTTCAAACCCCGGCTCACGTCCGTACAAATGATTGAAGCGCCGCGCCATCTCGCGCGTCAATTCCAAGTGCGACACCTGATCCTCGCCCACCGGCACCATATTGGCGCGGTAAATCAGAATATCCGCACCCATCATCACCGGATAGCCGAGAAAACCATACATCGACAAATCGCGATCTTTCAATTTCAATTGCTGATCTTTATAGGTCGGCACCCGTTCCAACCACGCCACTGGCGTGATCATGCCCAACAGCAATGACAACTCGGCATGCTCCAACACCATCGACTGTACAAAGACCGTCGATTGTTCAGGATTAATGCCCGCAGCGAGCCAGTCCACCACCATTTCGAATGCGCTGTCGGCAATCGCTTCCGGCGTTTCATAATGCGTGGTCAGCGCGTGCCAATCGGCAACGAAATAATAGCAATCGTAGATTTCCTGAAGGCGCACCCAGTTTTTAAGCGCACCGTGGTAATGTCCTAAATGCATGCGTCCGGTCGGACGCATTCCTGATAAAACCCGATCAGTAAACATGGAATATGAAATGTAGCTAACGGAAGAAAACGAACGGCATTATAAGCCGGTTATGAGCGCAATCACTCGCGTCACGAAATTCATAATGGGACGCATGACTACCCAAAGGATATCCGTGATCAAGAGAAACAGCAAAATCCAGATGCCCCAAGGCTCTATTCGCCTGAACTGCATCGCCCATTTCCAAGGTAAAAAACTGTAGAGAATACGCCCGCCGTCAAGCGGCAAAATCGGCATCAGGTTCAGAACCATCAATAAAACGTTAATGGATATACCATAGACCGCCATGAGGACTAGGCCAGACGCGTATTCCCCCGGGATGTAACTCCCTATCTTCAATACAATCGCCCAAGCGAACGCCATGACCAAATTGGACAAAGGCCCCGCCGCCGCGACCCACCGCATATTGCGAATTGGGTCTTTCAGGTTGGATGCGTTCACTGGAACAGGCTTCGCCCAGCCAAAAACAAGCGGGATGCCAGTCGCCTTTGCCATGAGAAGCATGACGCCCGGAACCAACAGTGTGCCGATCGGATCAATGTGTTTGATCGGGTTCAGCGTGATTCTGCCCATCATTTCGGCAGTCCGGTCGCCATACATCCGCGCAACATAACCGTGCGCAGCTTCGTGAAGCGTGATGCCCAGAATAAGAGGCACAGCCAACAACAGAATGGTAGTCAGGTCAAAATTCATCGGCGTATTCTACCGTACAGACCCTTCATAAAGGTGAAAAAGCTCAATTTATCGCGAAAACACATCACAAATAAGCTAAAACAACCCGCCACCTTTCCAATTTTTCTGCCAGCATCATCGTATTCGCCGGACTAGTTGAAGGCAACACCAAAGTACGCGATAACCATTCCGTGTCTGCAAGCTGTCGTGTACCAATGCGCGCAGCTGTTTGCCCGTTGAACGCAATGGTTTTCAAATGCGGTAACGTACCAAGCAACTCCGTCAACGGATTGGCGACGATGTTTTTCAAATTTTGATCTAGGCTCCCTTTTCTTTCCGCCTGCGCAACCACATCCCATAAACCAATATGATGTTTCTTCAGCGTGCGCAATCGTTGCGCGTAGGAGCGTGTGGAAAAATCATCTTCGCCCAGTATCGCACCCATGATCATCCAGAAATGATTCCGTGGATGCGCGTAATACTCCTGCACGGCGAGCGATGCTGCGCCGGGCAACGAACCGAGAATCAAGACGCGCGTTTGCCGCGAAACAACAGGCGCAAAGCTGGCGTGTGATACCAAAACAGGAAGATTATTTTGCCGGCAAATATTTGATCGGATCAACCGGCTTGCCGTTTTCGCGCACTTCAAAGTGCAACTTCACCTGATCGGCGTCGCTGTTACCCATTTCGGCAATTTTCTGCCCACGTGCGACCTGTTGCCCCTGTTTGACCAGAATTTCCTTGTTGTGCGCGTACACGGAAAGGAAAGTATCGTTGTGCTTGACGATCACCAGATTGCCATAGCCGCGCAAGCCGGAGCCGACATACACTACACGCCCTGCCGCGCTGGCGACTACCGGCTGACCGATGTTGCCTGCGATGTCGATGCCTTTGAGGCTGGCGGTGTTAGAAAACGGCGTGACAACTTTGCCCTGTGTCGGCCAAGTCCACGTTAATCCTCCGACAGTTGCCGTTGCTGTGATTGTCGGTGTTTCCTGCGCTGCTGTTGGCGATGCTGCTCCCGCATCCGCAATCATTGCTGCCAACTTTTGTTCGGAATACGGTTCTTTGATGGCTTTCGGCGCAGTTTTGAAGGTGCTACTTTCCGTCACGGTCGGCGATGTTGCCGCCGTTGTCGTGCTCGGCGGCGAACCCACTGGCGGAACTGAATGCAACGGTGCGGTAGTAACGGTGCTGGCGGTTTGCGTGCCTGCGGGTGGCGTCAAACGGATCGACTGCCCGACGGCAATTTTGGATGGATCACTGATGCCGTTCCACGTTGCCACGTCTTGCGGATTGAGTTCGTTTTGCATCGCAATTGAATACAGCGTGTCGCCCTGACGCACGATGTGCACATCCTTGCTCGCTGTGGGTTGCGGCACAGTTGTTTTCGTGCCGGGCAACGCACTGCGCGGCTGGCGCACACCGTTGACGATGACGTAATCTTCACCGACAAAATCAGGCTGTCGTTTTTCAACCGGTACGGGTTGTTTGCTGGCGCAGCCTGTCAGCAGCAATGCCGCCAGCAGACAAAAAACAAAAATCGGCAGAGAGAAGAAGCGGGTATTTGGATTCATCATCATTGTATTATCGCAAAACCAGAGTGTTCGTCATCGTCGCATTATATACGCTGTCGTTCTTTTTTATGCGACACCCGGCAACAACGGCACAAACCGCACCGCCTCGAACCTCTGTTCTTGAAAGCCATTCGCGGTTCGGGTGACAACGGTAAGATACTGCGTTGCCTCGCCTTCATGACGCGCTTGTTCGTCAGCAAGTGGAATCACCATGCACCCGCCCAGCTTGAGGTAGTCGAGCAATTTTTCCGGCAACAATGACGTGCCCGCCGTGACTACGATCGCGTCAACTTCCAACGCATCCGCAAAACCAGCGCTGCCGTCGGCGTGGCTGATCGCAACGTTTGTCAAACCGAGCTCACTCAGATACCGACGCGCACGCGCCGCCAAATGCCCAATACGTTCCACGGTATAAACACGGCGAGCAACTTGCGCCAGTATCGCCGTTTGATAGCCGCTACCCGTACCGATTTCCAGAACCTCATGCAGATTTTTGCCGTTGCGCGCCAACTCAGTCATGCGCGCCACGACCCACGGCTGCGAAATCGTTTGACCACGCCCGATCGGCAACGCGGTGTCTTCGTAGGCGCGCATCATCAATCCTTCTTCGAGGAAGATATGGCGCGGCACCGCGTTCATCGCCGCCAACACAACTTCATCGCGAATGCCTTGCTCACGCAAACGCGCCACCATGCGCGCACGCGTGCGGGAAGACGTCATGCCCACTCCGTTAAAGCGATCCCAGTCTTGATTCATTTCGTAAACCAGTTGGCGACATCCGACATGGCGTCGTGGTGGGTCAGGTCGGTCCGCAATGGCGTGATGGAGACAAAATTATGATCGACAGCGTGAAAATCCGTGCCTTCCCCGGCATCTGCCGCCGCGCCCGCCGCACCCAACCAATAAACCGTGCCGCCGCGCGGACTCTCCATCGGGATCATCGACTCGGCCTTGTGGCGACGCCCGAGCCGTGTGATTTGAAAACCTTTCAACGACGAAAACGGCACATTCGGTACGTTGACATTCATCAACCATGGTCCCGCGGCCGAGCGTAAATGACGTCTCAACAAATCTTGCACCACCGCCGCGGCCGTATCAAAAAAATGTCCTTCTTTTTCGCACAACGAAATCGCGATTGACGGAATTCCCAAGAGGAATCCCTCGGTCGCCGCTGCTACCGTGCCCGAATACACCACATCGTCGCCCATGTTCGCGCCGTTGTTGATACCAGAAATAATCATGTCGGGCATTTGTTGAAGCAAGCCCGTCACAGCGAGATGCACGCAATCAGTCGGCGTGCCGTTAACGTAGTAAAAACCGTTTGCCGCCTGACGAATACGCAAAGGCCGATCAAGCGTCAATGAATTCGACGCGCCACTGTGATCGCGCTCCGGTGCCACCACATCCACCTCGGCAAAAGAAGCCGCCGCCGCCGCCAGATGTTCCAGCCCGGGCGCAAAGTAACCGTCGTCGTTGGAAAGAAGAATTCGCATTTCGTTGCTGAAAATAAAGAATTATACCGCGCCCGTTTTTTCCCGCTTGCCTCTTTTCGCCGACGAAAAACTCGTCGCCATGCATGTTTCAGTCATTTTTATGACCGTTTTCGCCGTTACGCTGCATCTGTTCAACATCAACGAGGTGTGCCATGAAAAAATTTCCCATTATTAGCAAAGCCATTTTCATTTTCATGTTGACTTTGCTCATGATGATTCCGGTTTCGTCCATCATGACGCTTGTCAACGAACGCGACAACTATCGGCAATCGGTGCTTGAGCAAATTACAACGAGCTCCGCCGGTGAATAAACCATTCTCGGACCGATACTGATTGTGCCCGTAGAAAAAACCAAGCTGGAAGTTGCCGACGATCATTCTCGACGTTTTGTGAAGACCGAAGAATATCGTTATTTTCTGCCCATCGAACTCGAAGTCAACGCCAACGCTGATGTGTCATCTCGAAAGATCGGTATTTATCAGGGGCAAATTTTCAATACGCAAAGCACGCTGCAAGGAAAATTTGCTTTTCCGGAAATTGACGAATCCGATGTAACTCCTCTATGGAGCCAGGCTTTTATTTCCATCAGCGTTAGCGACGCTCGCGGCATCAAAGCCATTTCTCCAGTGAATTTTGCCGACAACGCCAGTGAATTCCAGGCGGGCAGCCACGTGTCCCGACTGGCACAAGGGCTGCACGCCATCATGGATATTTCCACGTTTTCGGAACAAGCACAAAACATTCCTTTTTCTTTCACGCTCGACCTGATGGGCAGTAAAAGCTTTGCTCTGGTTCCCGCAGGCAAAGACTCCTCGTTCACGCTAACCAGCAATTGGCCACATCCCAATTTTATCGGTGCTTTTTTACCCGATCGCCACACAATCACCGAGCAAGGATTCACCGCCCAATGGCGCAGTAATTGGTTTGCCAACAACCTCAACGAGCACCTGATTCAATTTTTGAAAGAAGGCGACTACATGGGGCGATATTATTATGATTCGGGAAGCGAAACATCGCTGCAAAAATTTCCTACCTTTCGCACCGGATTGGTCGAAACGGTCAACCATTACACACTGAATGAACGCTCCGTCAAATACGCAATTCTCTTTATCGGATTGACGTTTATCGGCTTTTTCCTGATGGAAGTGTTGCAGGGTTTACGCATTCACCCTGTGCAATATCTGATCGTCGGTGCGACATTGACTATTTTTTATCTTCTCCTGCTCGCTTTTTCAGAACGCGTCGGTTTCAACGCCGCCTACCTTATCGCCGCCACCACTTGCGTCGGATTGAGTGGCTTTTATGGTCGTTATGTCTTGCGCAGCACTGTGCGCAGCGGCAGCTTCTGCGCTGTGCTGGCGGCACTTTATGCCACGCTCTGGCTCATCATGCAATCCGAAGATAATGCTCTGCTGATGGGAACATTATTATTACTTTTAATCCTGACATCGGTCATCATCTTCACCCGTCGCGTGGACTGGTATCAACTGGAAACTGCGTCCGGACATCGCTTCTCACGAGTTAAACGCAGCACGGAATAACACTCATGAATCGGCGCGGCATCGGAAATAATATTTTTCGATGCCGCTGATTCCATTTTCCTCAACCATTTATTTTTTCCGCAATGCTTTTTGCATGACCATCCATCCTGTTCATCGCAGCCCCCGAAGCGAGCGAAAACCGGTACAAATAAAGCGAATACAAGCGAAAACCGAAGCATTATCCGGTTATAAACGAGTCAATTGAACCGGATTTCGACTCGATATTGCTTTCACACAACCGTTATTCGGGTGTTCCCTTGGCCTTTTCGACGACCACACGGTATACTCATCCTCATATCCGCAGCCGGAAGCCAGCGCTTCCGGTTTTTTCGCTTTTAATCGAGGTAAGCCATGCAAAAAGTTCCGATGACCGTGACCGGCGCCGAACAGCTCAAGGAAGAATTGCGCCGACTCAAAACCACCGATCGACCGAATGTGATTCAGGCGATCGCCGACGCACGCTCTAACGGCGATCTTTCCGAAAACGCCGATTACGACGCTGCGCGCGAACGCCAGGGATTCATTGAAGGACGCATCGTCGAAATCGAAAACAAACTGGCGCGAGCGCACATCATTGACCCCGCCGAGCTGAACGCCGAAGGCTATATCGTATTCGGTGCGATTGTCGAAGTCGAAGATTCCGACAACGGCGAAGTCAATACTTTCCAAATCGTTGGCGACGACGAGGCCGATGTCAAACAGGGAAAAATTTCGGTTAATTCGCCGCTTTCACGTGCGCTGATCGGAAAAACGGATGGTGATGAAGTCGAAGTGCAAACACCGGCTGGTATGCGCATGTATGAAATCATCAGCATTCGTTATCAATAATCCCCCCGCACATTAGCTCGAACCACTGAGCGTCAACAACACCTCCCCCAACCTTATCTACCAACACATTGGCTGAATGTACACATCAAGTGCAGCAGCCATTGTGCGGTTGCCCATACGTTTTTTCCATATCAGTTTGTTTTAAAAGAAAAAAATTAAAGTCAATCATTATCACAATATGAAACGATGATTCGGTAATCTTGATGTAAAAACAGAGGATGCCGATGAGAAATTTCAAGCCCGAATACGTCAAATTAAAGTCGCACGCATGCAAAACCGCCTTTGATATCAAATACTATACGCAAGGTCAAAGTGCCGAATGGTTGCTATTTTTTTGTCGTTCGAAGCACCCATTAATGAACAATTTTTTCGACTTCTTGATTCTTGCGTTTTTTTGGGGATGAAAAATTATAAAGCCTTGTTCTTGTCTTCCATGCGCTTCATCCTTTTGTACAGCTTTTCTGCTTCATCCATCAATTCACCGGAGCGAACTCCCAATCCTTTGGAAATTTTGAACGCCACGGTAATCAGTGGCGTCATTTCTCCCCGTTCCAGTCTGCCGACATGGGTTCTAGCTAAACCGGACAGATCGGCAAGCGCTTCTTGCGATACACCTATCGACAACCGTTTCTTTCTTACAGTCAGCCCGAACGCCTGCGCAGCCAGAGCATCATGGGTTTTGATGCCTTTGGGTCTGCCTTGTGATAAGGGTCGAGTCAGATGCTTCTTCATCCGATAAGCATCGGATATACACACCACGTATGCTACACATACATATATGTAAAATAATATATCTCCGTTCAGTAACAATATCGCCTACTGTTCGTTGCTTAATCCCGATCTAGCGTGATTTGTGGCTATTCACACCTTTCGACTCGGTTTTATAAAAACCATTAGCTGCCACAATCAGCATCTCCCATCAATGCAAAAATGGTTGACTTGTCATAAGAACCTTTGTAGTCTCATCGCATCTGAATATTTTGACTTCAAGGGGGTCGATATGTCCGGCAAGCCTGCTGCACGGGTAGGTGATAGTGTTGTCAAAGGCAAGATCGTCACTGGTTCGCCAACCGTTCTGATCGGTAGTCCCTTGGATGGTATTGCCTGCGAGTCCTGCAAGATTGCCGCGTTGAACGGCAGCCCCGTCAACCCGATCA
>DAISYG010000007.1:0-51776 GCA_036825435.1 Casimicrobiaceae bacterium
AGGTTTTTATGAGACCATTTAACCGCGTTGCGCTTCGTACTTGAATCTAGGACCTAACTCATGAATGACTTAAGGAAAATAAAATGAAAAAAATCAAAGTGGCCGTACACGGCCTGGGCAACATCGGTAAAGGCGTCATCAGCAGTTTGCAGTGTGCGCCCGATTTTGAATGTTTGGGGGTAATCCGTCGTGCGTCTTCGCTGGGAACACAGGCGTTGGCATTGCAGGGCGTCCCCGATTTCGATTCGTTTGAAAAGCTGGTACAGGCGAAAGGCAAACCGGATGTGGTGGTTCTTTGTGGGCCGTCACGACAAGTGCCGGAAGATGCACAATTTTATTTGAGCCAGGGCGTTTGCACGGTGGATAGCTTCGATATCCACACCGAAATTCCTGCGCTGGTAGCGCAGTTGGAAAAAGCGGCGCACGCGACAGGCGCCGCATGCATTACCGCCGCTGGCTGGGATCCGGGCACCGATTCGGTGCTGCGCACACTTTTTGAAGCGATGGCACCGGTCGGCACGACCTTCACCAACTTTGGTCGTGGTCGTTCCATGGGACACTCCGTAGCCGCACGAGCGATTGATGGCGTTGCCGATGCCTGCTCCATCACCATTCCCATCGGAGGAGGACGGCATTCGCGTTTGGTATACGTGCTTCCGGAAACAGGGGTTTCGTTTGCCGATATCAAAAAACGTCTGGCCGCTGATCCCTATTTCAGCAACGATCCGCTGGACGTGCGCGAAGTAAAAACGCCTGAAGAACTGATGGCCGTTGCCGATAATGCGCACGGCGTTCTGATGGAGCGTGTCGGTGCATCCGGCCATACATCGAACCAACGTCTGACGTTTGACATGCGTATCGACAACCCGGCGTTGACAGCACAGGTGCTCGTTTCATGCGCGCGCGCAATCACGCGCATGCCTTCGGGCTGCTATACCCTGATCGACATTCCGCCGGTGGCGATGTTGCCGGGTGAGCGGATGGTGCATATTGCTCGATTGGTTTGATTCATATCCAGGTTTTGTAGGGGCGAATAATCATTCGCCCTGCGATGGTTGCGCGAAGTACGACAGATCAAAATATCCTTTACGACTCCTCTTGCGTATCCACATAGTCCGGGTTTTCTCTGTCCAAAGCCCATTGCAATGGGTTGTTGACGATATATTCACGGCACCGTGACAGCGAGACTTCGTCACGGATAATATGCTCGTAATAATTGCGTTGCCAAACATCAAGAATATCGGAATTGGCACGAAACCATTTGGTCACCCCGATTTTGAAACCTCGAACAATAGAACCCAATGTTTTTGAAGTTCCGCGTGCAGAATCGGTAGTGTGGGGATGTGCAGATAAGGGCGAATGATTATTCGCCCCTACAACGAACGCATCACGGATAAACAATACCCCATGCACATGATTTGGCATGATCACGAATGCGTCCAAATCTACATGCGAGAAATATTCAGGAATTGTTTGCCAGCATCGTTCCGCTGTCTGCCCTGCCTCGTTCAACCGCATTTCATCATCAACGATTTTCCCAAACAAACATCTGCGCTGATATGCGCAAATGGTGACAAAATATGCACCCGCCTGAGAATAGTCATAGCTCTGCAAACGGATATTGCGGCGACGGTGGTCGTCGGGAGGACGGATCATGTTGTCGCGCCGACAATGTGTTCAATATCTTTCATGGATTCTCTTTGCGTATCCACAAGGGTTGGGTTTGTCGGAACATCCGTTGTTCATTGCAGCGGGTTATAGATGATGTATTCACAAAAACAGACAAGGGCGAATGATTATTCGCCCCTACAGCGCGTCACGTCAGGTATAGGTGATTCTCTCAATCTTTAGCTTGTACTCTGACTACACTGAAGCCGTTTCACCAGCCGTCATCCGCTTGAGATCTGTACGTGCGTTCTGCACCATGAAGTGCAAACGGTTGAATAGATTCGCTTCGCTCGCGCCGCTGTCCAGGTCGAGGAACAGCATGTTCATCTGCGGATAAATGTCGCGCACCCGTTTTTCAATCCCTTTGGCAACCACATGGTTGGCGATGCAACCGAAGGGTTGCAGGCTTACGGCATTGGTAATATTGTTTTTGGCGAACGATACGAATTCTGCGGGGATCAGCCAGCCTTCACCGTATTGCCCGGCGATGTTGATGATTTGTTGCGCCTGCTTGGCCTCATGGTAAATATTCGGGAACGGGATGTAGTGACGAAAACCGGAAGCAATGCGGCTGAACTTGTTCAGGTAATAGCGGATACCGGCGTAAATCAGTTTGTCCATGAACGGCCAGCGCCCCGCATGTTTCAGGTTTTGTTTGACGTTGGTGCTGCTGTTGGGAAGCTCTTGCAGGAAGAAACTGGACAGCGGCGCCACCACGGGTTCAATACCCTGTTCAATCAGCCATTCGACAATATTCTTGTTGCCGATGGAGTTGTATTTCACGTAGATCTCGCCAACGATACCGATTTTCGGCACAACACGGGATGAGTCGGTGATGGCATTGAATTCTTTTGCCGCCTCCCGCAGCAAGGTATAAAAGCCGCCGATATCGCGCGTGCTGACGCAATGCGCGGCCTTCGCCGAGTAATCATCGCGGATGCGAGCGGCGCTGCCATGGCTGATTTCACGCGGCGCAGCGGCATGGTACATCTGCCCGATGCAGTCGGCAAAAAGCACGGCAACGACGATCAGACGAATATTGCCCTTGAATTGCAATTCAAAGCCGGGCTGGTCATTGGACGATGCGCCAATGGTTGTACCCACCGAGATCACGGGGACGTTTCCATAACCGGCATGGATCATCGCTTTCTTGATCAGGCCGAGGTAGCTCGACGCCCGGCATTGGCCACCGGTCTGCGTGATGCCAATGGCGATGTCGTCCAGATTGTATTGCCCCGATTTCAGCGCACGGATGATGTCACCAACAACCAGCGTAGCAGGGTAGCACACCTCGTTATTGGCGTATTTCAACCCATAGTCAATGGACTGTTCGTTGGCCGGTGGCAAGGTCTCCACCTTGTATCCCATCAAACCGAGTGCCGCCGGAATCAACGGGGAATAAACCTCGGAAAAAAACGGTGCCAGAATCGTACGCCGACGATCCTCGGGCATGAAGGGCGGTGTCGTCAGCGGCGGCAGTTCTTTTTTGACGAAAGTGATGGGTTGTTCCCGGACTTCTTCCGGCTCGTCCGGCAGCGCGGGGAGGCGACGGTATTCGAGGCTCTCGACGAGCGAACGGATGCGCAAGCGCAGCGACCCCAGGTTATTGATGTCGTCCACTTTCAACAGCGTATGGCTCTTCCCGGCGCGCCGCAGGGTATCGCCAATTTCGTCGTTCATGAACGCATCGGGGCCGCACCCAAACGAAGTAAGCTGCACGAAATGGATATGTGCGGGCGCTTGCGCAACCCAGTGCGCCGCTTTCAAAATCCGGTTCGAATACATCCACTGGTTGGTTGAGCGCGCATGACCTTCAAGATGCGCCAGTTCCTCAAAACGAACGATGTCTTCGTTGACGACATCCACACCAAACGCAGAAACCATTTCCGCAACACGATGTTGAATCAGGTTATCCGTATGGTATGGGCGGCCAGCCAGCACGATCAGAAGACGCTTGCGCTGTACGGCATTTTGGGTAATCTGCTGCGCCTTGTCGGAAAGTTCCTTGATGTATTGAAGCTGCGCTTCCTGCGCCTTGTGAAACGCCTGGGCAAAAACGGCAGCAGGAACACCGAGTTGTTTTACCAGATATTGATGACATGCTTTTTCCAGCAACGCTGCATCGTTGAAGTTGATCGACGGCGAATCAAGGGGTACGCCGTATTTGCCTTCGGGATTGATCGCACTGCGAACAACGTCCGAATAACCGGTCACGATCGGGCAGTTGAAGCTCTTGATCGCCTTTGCGTCTTCAAATCGTTCGAACACGACAAAGGGCATGAAGATGCGATCCACCTTTTTGGACAGCAGATCAAAGATATGCCCATGTACGAGTTTGGCAGGAAAACAGATATTGTCCGACATCACCGTGCCGACACCTTTTTCATAAAGCTCGAAGGTCGAACGTTCCGACAAGGTGATGCCAATACCGGATTCCGTAAAAAGTGTGCGCCAGAACGGATAATTTTCGTAGTAATTCAACGCGCGTGGAATACCGATATTTAATCCGGCAGCACGGGTTCCGGCAATGGCGTTCTGCGCCTTTTGGGTTGGCAACACTTTGCGCGCCAGCCGGTTGTATTTGAATGGAAAGATGTTTTTCCCTGGTTTGAGCTCATCGCCGCGGTTGGAAAAATATTTTTCGCATTTGTTGCCGGAATAAAAAACATTTTGGTTGCTGAAAGTGTATTTGCGCACGGAACAGTTGTTTTCGCAGCCCGGGCAAATGCTTTCTTCGCTGTCCGACGCCAGCGGCTGGGTCAGATCGATCAATGGTCGCAACGCAACCGTCTCTCCAGCGTGACTGCGCAGCGCGTGCAGGGCGGCACCATACGCACCCATCAATTCCGGCATGTCGGCAAACGCTACATCGCGGCCAGTGAGTTGTTCCAACGCACGCACGACGGCGTGGTTACGCATTGTGCCTCCCTGGACAACAATGTGCGCCCCAAGTTCGTCGGGCGATTTCAGCTTCAATACCTTGTACAGGCAATTCTTGACCACCGAGTAGGCGAGGCCCGAGGCGATGTCATTCAGTGTCGCGCCTTCGCGCAGTGATTGCTTGACTTTGGAATTCATGAACACCGTGCAACGTGTACCCAGATCGCAGGGGCTGTGCGCCGCACAGGCGGAAACGGCAAAGTCGGCAGCGGAATGCCCCAGGGAATTTGCAAAGCCCTCAATGAACGAGCCGCAACCCGAGGAGCATGCTTCGTTGATATCAAGGCGGACAATCGCGCCGTTTTCGATGAAGGTCGCTTTCATGTCCTGACCACCGATGTCCAGGATGAAGCTGACTTGTGGGTTCAGCTTGTGCGCAGCAAGATAATGCGCGATGGTTTCGACCAGGCCTTTGTCAAAATTGAAAGCGGCGCGAATCAAGTCTTCGCCATAACCGGTCACTGCCGCAGTAGCGATATGCAGTGTATTTTTTCCTGCGGAAGCCGCAGCCTCCTGGAAAAGCGACAGACCTTTTTCGACGGCAGCCAGCGGATTGCCGGCATTTTTGTCGTAAAAGGTAAATATCACGTTCTCATCACTATCAACCGCAACGATTTTGGTGGTGGTGGATCCTGAATCTATGCCGAGGTAGCAGGTATCGTCTTCCATGTGCGCCAATGCCTTGCGCGGCAAGGCATGCTGCTCTTTGTCCTTTTTCCACATTAGATAATGCGTTTCGTCATCGAACAGCACGGGCAACAACGCGCCTTTGGCGGCAGAAACGATACCCCGAGTATCGGCGAAACGCTGCATCAGCTCGCTAACAGTCAGAGTCAAACGTGCGTGCTCCTTGACGATGGCACAACCGAGCGCCGGAATCAGCGCGGCGTTGTCGGGGACGGTGCATTGTTCTTCGGCAACCGCCATTGTTTTCATGCACGCCGCACGCAGCGATGGAATGAACGCCAGGGGGCCGCCACACAGCAGCAGATTGGGTTGAATATCGCGTCCGCGCGCCAGTGTGGTGACAATCTGAATGGCGACAGCATGAAACACCGAAGCAGCAATATCGGCAGGGGCAACATTGCGCGCCAGAAGGTTTTGAATATCGGTTTTGGCAAACACGCCACAACGCGAAGCGATGGGGTGCAATTGCTGTGCCTGTTGCGCCAGTGCGTCGAGTTCGGAAACATCAACATTCAATAGCGTCGCAACCTGATCGATGAACGCGCCCGTACCCCCAGCGCAACTACCATTCATGCGAATATCCGGCGCACGCCCCGGATCGAAAAAAATCATCTTGGCGTCTTCGCCGCCAATATCCACCAGCGTACGAATTTCCGGCATACGCTGTTTGACGACTTCAGCCGCAGCGACCACTTCCTGCAGGAAGGGAATATCGTAGGCCTCGGAAAGCCCCATACCCGCAGAGCCGGTGACTGTGAGCGCAATGCGTGCGTTGTCGCCAATCGCCTCACGCGCATTACTGAATGCGGCATTCAAACCGGCGGCAATATCGGTATTGTGGCGGCGATACTCGGAAAAAACGATGTCGCCCGATTCAGGATGAACAATGACAATCTTCAACGTGGTTGAGCCAACGTCAAGTCCGGCATGAAATTCGGCAGTAGCGAGCATGATTTCTTATCCAGTCGTCAGACAATCAATACCTTCGGTGGCGTCGCTTTTGGCAGACGCTTTTCTCCTTTTGGGAATCCGTTCTTCAGAGCCTTCAGCTTCATTCGTGGATTCGACAAAAGATTTCGGATGTGGTTCTTTGAATAATCCACGCAGCATTTCCATGGCAATGACTTTTTGTTCACGCATGAACTGTGGAAACGCATCGGGCTCATCCTCGAAAAATACTTCGTTGAGGGCAGGGCGTGCCAGAAACGGGAACAGCAACGGGCCATACATGCTGATAAATAGATGTGCAAGCGGGCTTTCTCCCAGTAATTCGGTTTTCATTTCGTCATGGATCTGCTGCTGGATGCGTTGCAGTGAGCCAAAATTGGTACTGTGCGAGCGAATCAGTGCTACCAATGCCTGCGGATCGCGCTGCACTTCCATCAACATGAAATGGGGAATCAGCGGATCCTCGATGAGCAGATCAAGATACACGTCGATCACGCGTTCGATTTTGACGATCAACGGCAGGTCGGTTTCGATGATCGAACCGATACGCGGAATGATTTCGTTGACGGTGTCGAGCAGAATGGCGCGGAAAAGTGTTTCTTTTTTCCGGTAATAGTAATGAAGAAGGGTACGACTCATCCCTGTTTCATCAGCGATGTCCTTCATACTGGCGCCGGCAAGACCTTTTTTCAGGAAAACGACCTTGGCGGCCTGGAGAATTGCGCGCTCGGTATCAACCATTCCGGAATTATAACAACAAGTTTGACACTAAAGTCAAACGGTAGTGTCAACACCCCATAAATATACTCATATCATGTTACATCTTTGAAAAATAGACCTTTGAACAGGTGGGTTTTTGTCTTTTGAATATGTGAATATGTATTGGCAGTCACATCTCCAAAGATGATTTGCTATTGATTATAACGAAAACGATTATCATTTACATCAAGACAATTTTTCATTAGAATGCGGTTTTGCAGACGATTGATGCGAAGAAAAAACGCAATTTTGAAACGTTGAAAAATTGAATAATTAGCATAAACATTATGTTATCAGCGAATCTTAAAGTAGATTCTTTCCATGAGGCAAACCCGTTGCCGCAGCCTGCACGCTTCTTCCTGCTCGTTTCGATTACCGCGGCACATGTTGCATTGGCGTGGATGGTGTTGCAAGTTCCCGCAGTGCGTATCGCGCTGGCGGAATCCGCACCGATTTTTGTGCAGTGGGTCGCTCCCGCGCCGCCGCCTCCTGAACCACTGGTCATCAAGCCGGTTGAGCCACCGTCAGTGATCAAAAAACGCGAACCGCCCAAGCCCAAAGCGCCGTCAGTTGTTGAAAAACCGGTTGTTCAAGAAATGGTTGTCGAAGAGGTTGCGCCGCCCGTAGAACCGCCGCCGCAATACATCGCAGCGCCAGTTATCGCGCCTGCGGAACCCGCATTGCCGAAAACCGTTTCGATATCGGCTGTTCGTTACCGAAAAGCGCCTGCTCCCTCGTATCCGATGGCGTCGAAGCGTTTGAAGGAAACGGGAGAAGCATTGGTGCGCGTGTTGATTGATCAGGAAGGTATCGCGCAGCGTTGGACGATTGAACGCTCTTCGGGTTTTGAGCGTTTGGATGAAGCGGCGGTGAGCGCCATTCAGAAAGCCTCTTTTTATCCTTATACGGAAAACGATCAGCCGTTGCCGGTGTGGGTTGTGATTCCTGTTTCTTTTAACCTGAGATAGCGTTTAAAATGCGATCTTGCCAAGGAGTCGAACATGAATGAAACTGAAACAGCGTTGGGTTTTGCCCATTTCATTGCGCAAAGTGACGGCGTTGGAAAAACGGTATTGGTCATTTTGTTGTTGATGTCGGTCATTTCCTGGGGGCTGATTTTTGTTAAAGGCTTGGCAGGACTTTTGCGCAATCGCCGCAGCAAACGTTTTCTGAACTTTTTCTGGAATGCATCGTCGATCGATGTGGTTTCAGACGAAATCAGCGCGCATGGTGTGCGTTGTCCTTTTTCTCATTTGACCGCGCACGCGACTCAAGCGCGCCGCCATCATGCACGTTTGGGCGCGAAACTCGAAGAAGTCGGTAGCCCGCAAGATTTTCTCACACGCACCATCCGCAAAGTGCTCGACGAAGAAACAACGCGTTGCGAAAGCGGTTTGACCGTATTGGCGACGGTCGGTTCGACGGCGCCATTTATCGGGTTGTTTGGGACGGTGTGGGGCGTTTATCACGCATTGGTGAATATCGGCATGAGTGGTGCCGGAACGCTCGATAAAGTGGCGGGACCGGTGGGCGAAGCGCTGATCATGACAGGTCTTGGTTTGGCGGTCGCGATTCCAGCAGTGATTGGCTATAACTGGCTGACGCGCAGCAATCGCGTATTGCTTGCAGGTCTTGATTCTTTCGCCTACGAGTTATTCACGATCCTGACAACCGGCCACGCGCTGGCGGCGGAAGTACAAGGCGCACGACCAGTGCAATCGTTGAAAAAAGCGTCGGCGGCGTAATCGGGAACAATCATGGCATTCGGACAATTTGAACGAAAATCTGCGCAGCCGATGGCGGAAATCAATATGGTTCCGCTGATCGACGTAATGCTCGTGTTGTTGGTAATTTTTATCGTGACTGCGCCGTTGCTGACGCACGCGGTGAAGCTTGATCTGCCCAAAGCCAATTCAGCAGTGAACGAACAAAAGCCGGACAAAGTCGAGTTTGCCATTGACGCGGCAGGGATGCTGTATTGGAACGGAGAATTGATCGACCGCGAAGAATCTCAGCGTCGCTTTGCAATCGAAAGCCAGCGCGAACCACAGCCGGAAATCCACATGCGCGCCGACGAAAACGTCGCTTACCGATTTGTCGCGCAGACGATGGCGGATGCTTCTTCCGCCGGGTTAACGAAGATTGGTTTTGTCAGCAGGCCGGAGGAATAGTATTTGCACAAACGGAAATTTTGTTTGTGCATACCAACAAAAAAGCCGCGATCATGCGGCTTTTTTGTTGCATGAGGAAAAAGCGGTCATCAATGATGATCGTCTTTGGTTTCCACCATTTGCAGCGGTTCGTCTTGAACCATGGTGCGTGGTGGTCGGACGCGTTTCGGGCGCGGCGCACTGGTTTCCTCTTGCTGAGACGTAGGCGCGGCGTGGCGCGTTTCAACCATGTGCAAGCCGCTTTCTTTCAGATCAGGTTTCAACGATTGTGCAGCGACGTGTTTTTCTGTGGCTGCAACAGTTTTATGTTCCGTTGCGGCAGGAGCGGGCGGTGCAATCTTTGATGATGATGATGAAGCATGACCATTAGTCGGCACGGTTTTCGTCGCTTGTGTTGTGCGCGCTGGCGATGCAGCCGGTTTTTCTGCCGCAACTTTTTCGCGCGGAGCGGTTTCGACACGTACTTCGCCGACGGGTTTCATCGCGGTACCGGTGACGGGAATCGCAGGCAAACGGCTGGCGTCGATCGCGATATCAGCATTTTCGTGATGACTCGTTTCGGATTTCTCCGCAGAAGAACGGCGATTGCGTCCACCACGAGTACCGCGCGGTCCACGACGACGACGGCTGGAGCGGTCTTCACTGTCAAACCCTTCGGCGGCGACGGTTTCGAGAACCGGCACTTCTGGCGTGGCGACGGTGGTTTCTTCGACGATCGGATTATCAGCGTGTTGTGCTGGCACGTTCGTGGTTTCTTCGTTGTCGCGGCGACGGCGATTTTTATTCTGAGACGATTGTTTGCCGTTGCTCGTTGTTTTTTCGCCGGACGATGCGTTGCGATCGCGCGTATTGTCACGTGTATTACGGCGGCGGTCTTCGCGCTCTTTCTTCGGTGTTTCTGTGTGTTCGGTTTTGTCGGCGCGTTTACGTTCGGCGTCATCGCGCGTTGATTTTTTCTCGTTGCGATCGGTACGTTCGTTGTTGCGATCGCGATTATTGCGACTGCGACTTTTGCGATCATCTTGACGATTGCGGTCGTTGCGACGATTGCTCTTCTTGGCGTTTTCTTTCACCGGCTCTGCCGCATCGGAAGCGAACCACGCCATGAGTTTTGACCATAGCGACGTTTTTTTCTCCGATGGGCGAACGTCGTGCGTGATGCCCTTGACTTTGGCTTCCTGGCGCACTTCTTTAGCCTCTTCTTTTTTCTCCTTGACGATGTCCGGTTCTTTCGGTGGCGCGGCGCGCTCGAACGAAAGTATTTCGTCGCCGTTGTTCAAATCGTCGTAGCGCAGACGCTCGACCGAGAATGACGGCGTTTCAAGATGACGGTTCGGCACCAACAAAATATTGACTTTGAAGCGCGACTCGACGGCGAAAACATCATTACGCTTCTCATTGAGCAGGAAAGTCGCGACATCAACCGGAACTTGTGCGACGATTTGCGCCGTGTTCTCTTTCATGGCTTCTTCCTGCAAAATGCGCAGAATGTGCAACGCGGTGGATTCGGTGCCGCGAATATGGCCGAGACCGTGACAACGCGGGCAGGCAATGTGCGCGGATTCCGACAACGCCGGACGCAAACGCTGACGCGAAAGCTCCATCAGCCCGAAGCGGGAAATGCGACTGATCTGCACGCGAGCACGGTCATCGCGTAGCGCTTCCTGCAAATTGTCTTCCACGGCGCGCTGGTTTTTGCTGCTTTCCATGTCGATGAAGTCGATCACCACCAAGCCGCCCAAGTCGCGCAATCGCAGTTGGCGCGCCACTTCTTCGGCGGCTTCGAGGTTGGTTTGAAATGCGGTTGCCTCAATATCGCTGCCACGCGTCGCACGCGCGGAGTTGACGTCGATGGCAGTCAGCGCTTCGGTGTGGTCGATGACAATTGCACCACCAGAAGGCAACGCAACTTCGCGCTCATAGGCGGATTCAATTTGGTGCTCAATTTGAAAACGCGAAAACAGCGGCACATTGTCGCGGTAGAGTTTGACGCTCTTGACATTATTCGGCAGCACATGGCTCATGAATTGCTGCGCTTGTTCGAATACGCTTTCGGTATCAATCAGGATTTCGCCGATTTCCGGTTTGTAATAATCGCGAATGGCGCGAATCACCAGCGACGATTCCTGATAAATCAGGTACGCGCCTTTTTGTAACTGCGCTGCGTCTTCGATCGCTTTCCACAACTGCAATAAATAATTCAAGTCCCATTGCAATTCTTCTTCGCTGCGACCGATGCCAGCGGTGCGTGCGATGATGCTCATGCCTTTGGGTACGTCGAGCTTGTTCAAAAGATCGCGCAGTTCGTTGCGTTCTTCGCCTTCAATACGACGAGAGACGCCGCCGCCGCGCGGGTTGTTGGGCATCAAAACCAAATAACGTCCGGCGAGCGAAATGTACGAAGTGAGCGCCGCACCTTTGTTGCCGCGCTCGTCTTTATCAACTTGGACGATCAACTCCTTGCCTTCCTTGAGATGATCCTGGATTTTTCCTTCGCTGATGCCGATCGCTTGACGCGAAATTTCCTTGAACGGCAAAAAGCCGTGGCGCTCTGCACCATAATCGACAAAGCAGGCTTCCAGCGACGGTTCGATACGGGTGACAACGCCTTTATAGATATTGGACTTGCGCTGCTCCTTGGTTGCGGATTCAATGTCGAGGTCGATCAGTTTCTGACCATCGACAATCGCCACGCGCAGTTCTTCCGCCTGCGTGGCGTTAAATAATATTCTTTTCATCAGTATTCCTCTGGCGCATTGGCCGGAACACCGGAAAACTCAATGGCGTATGATGATCATACGCCCAAGGCGTGGCATGGCGCGGGGATTAACCCGGCGGGAGAGAACAGCACACAGAATTTCGAGCGGCACGCTCATCAGTGGGCAAGGTTGGGGACGCGCGGAGCAATTTCATTTTCATGTATTCATTCATGGCGCATCGAGTAATTCGTCAACCTCAAACAAAAAGTGCGCAAAGCACTGTTTCAAAAGCAACGGTCTGAAAACCATGAACCATTGCATGATGTTCTCTTGCCACGCGAGTCGTTTTCCGAAGTCGGCAAACACGCGCGTGTTTTAATTCGTTTATCCGGGGAAGCAGCCTGCGCGCTAAGTCTTTGTGGGAGCGACCATACTTCAGACATGGCAACGGTTTTCCGTTTCATGCGGCATGTCGAGCATTCGCTGACAGTAGTACACAAAGAAAGTGATCAATCCGGTAGCAGACCGGCAAAGCTTCCATTAATATCGCTCTTTTCACGGTTTTCATCGAAGAAAACACGACGGCGGCGATCACCGCGACCTTATCGGGCACAAGCTGATGGGTTTCAGGCGCATTGGCTGGATTTCCAGTTATGCTTCCGGCCTGTATCGCAAGCTCGACCAAGTCAGGCTGTAATTATAAGGAAATGAAAGACTTAAGCAAGAACTTTGTGCGTCATATCACCGTCGATGAGGGCGGTGACGGGCAACGCCTCGACAATTTTCTGTCTCGGCAGCTAAAAGGCGTGCCCACCAGTCATATTTATCGCATCGTGCGTTCCGGCGAGGTGCGCGTCAATGGCGGGCGGGCGAAGCCTGCTGATCGTTTGGCTGTGGATGATGTCGTTCGCATTCCGCCACTGCGTATGTCGGCACAAAGCGGCGAAAAAAACGTGCCATCACCGATGATGCGTTCGGCATTGAAACGCGCGCCAACCATCGACATTCTTTTTGAGGATGATTTTCTGATGGCGGTCAACAAGCCGTCGGGCGTGGCGGTGCATGGTGGCAGTGGCGTTTCTTTCGGTGTGATCGAACAATTGCGCGCACAAAAGCCGGAACAGCGTTTTCTGGAACTCGTGCATCGGTTGGACCGCGATACTTCCGGCGTGTTGTTGCTTGCCAAAAAACGTTCGGCACTGGTTGCGTTGCATAGCGCGTGGCGCGAAGGTACGGTGGAAAAACGCTACGACGTTCTGGTCAAAGGACGTTGGCGCGACGAAAAACGTAAAGTCGATGCGCCGTTGCTGCGTTATCTGAACAAACAGGGCGAGCGGCGCGTACGTGTTGACAGTGAAGGGCAGACCGCGCAAACGATTTTTTTCCTGCGCCAAGTCTGGAAAAAGGCTGTGCCGCCGCAATCACTGCTGTGTGCTGAACTGATGACCGGGCGCACGCATCAAATTCGCGTGCACTTGACGCATCTGGGTTTTCCGCTGGCAGGCGATGACAAATACGGTGATTTTGATTGGAACAACACATTGGCAACACAAGGATTGACGCGCATGTTTCTGCACGCGCACACATTGTCTTTTGCGCATCCTGATTCAGGTGTGCGGCTCACGATTGAAGCGTCGCTTCCCGCCGATTTGATGGCGTATCTCGCCGCGCTTGACGCGCAGGAAGAAACGGCATCATGAGCACGCTTTATCCTTTCACGTTATTGGCTTTTGATTGGGACGGCACGGTTGCCGACTCTGCGCACCATATCGTCCGCGCGGTACAGGCTGCCTATCGCGATATGGCGTTGCCGCCGCCGGATGACACGGCGGCGCGCTACATCATCGGCTTGAAGCTTGACATTGCGTTCCACACTTTATCGCCGAAATTATCCGATGACAAAATCGCGCAAATTGTGCAGCGTTACCTTTTTCATTATCTGCAAAGTGACATGGAAATTCCACTGTTTCCGGGCATTCGCGAACTGCTCGACGAATTGAAGGAGCGCGGCTTCTGGCTGGCGGTGGCAACAGGAAAATCGCGCAAAGGGCTGGATCGCATGCTGCGGCATTACCATTTGCTACACGATTTTCACGCCACGCGCACCGCGGACGAAAGCTTTTCCAAACCCAACCCGGCGATGTTGTATGATCTGATGGATCGCTTGGGTGTGACCGCCAAGCAAACGCTGATGATCGGTGACACCACGCACGATGTGCTGATGGCGCAGAATGCGGGCGCGGCGGCATTGGCAGTGACTTACGGCGCGCACGATGCAGATATTTTGCGCGCCAGCGCGCCGTTGGCGATGGTTGATTCGGTTGCCGAATTGCACACATGGCTGAAAACCAATATTAATAATCCCGTTTGATCGATAGGAAAAACAATGAGCGAACAAAACGACAATTCCATTTTGAATTCTGGCGCTTTTGGTGAGCAACCACAGGTAGCCACACGATCTTCAACATCACCCGCATCCACCAGCGCACTGATTCTGGATAAACTGGCGCGCGATTTTCTCGCTGAGCAGAAAAGCCGTCGCCGCTGGTCAACCTTTTTCCGCGTCGTACTGTTGCTGGTTATCGTGCCTTTGTTGCTGATGGCTTTGTTTGCGCCGAACGTTGTTACGCCAACGTGCATGGATTCATGCACGGCATTGGTAAAGCTCGACGGTGAAATTGCCAGTGATGCCGATGCTAGCGCCACGAACATCAACGAAGCGTTGCGCGAAGCGTTTGCAGCACCGGAAGTGCAAGGTGTGATTCTCGAAATCAACAGCCCCGGAGGTAGTCCAGTGCAGGCGGGGCAAATTTACGATGAGATTCGCCGATTGCGCGCCGCGCATCCCAACGTTCCGCTCTATACGGTCGTCGGTGAAATGGCTGCCTCCGGTGGTTATTACATCGCGGCGGCTGCCGACGAAATTTATGTGGACAAAGCCAGTTTGTTGGGTTCGATCGGCGTGATCATGATGAATTTCGGTTTTACCGGCGCGATGGAAAAGCTTGGTGTTGAACAGCGCACCGTCACATCAGGCGAAAACAAATCGTTCATGGATCCGTTCAGCCCTGAAAATGAAGAACAGCGGGCACACATGCAAGGTTTGCTCGACAACGTGCACCGTCAGTTCATCGACGCGGTGCGTGCTGGTCGTGGCGAGCGCCTCAATGAAATTGACGGCATTTTTTCTGGTTTGATCTGGGATGGCGAAGGTGCAATACGCATTGGTTTGGCGGATGATCTGGGTACGGTTGATTCCGTTGCTCGCGATGTGATCGGTGAAAAAAATATTGTTGACTTCAGCTATTACCCGAATTTTTCCGAGCGTTTGGCACGACAATTGGGCGCTGCGTTCGCACAACATTTTTCGACACAAGTGACAAACCAGAAAATTTATTGGAAGTAAAAGAACCGCTACTTTCTACATGAAGCGGTAGTTCTTAAAGTCGTTATAATCTCGGATAATTTTATTAATCCCAGATAATTTTTTTGCATCGGCATTGCCGAATTTTAATGGTAATCATGACAGACACTTTTCAACCGCAAGCAATCGAAGCCGCCGCGCAGGCGGCGTGGCGCGATCATAACGTTTATCGTGCCGAAGAGCTCGATAACAAACCCAAGTTCTACTGTGTTTCGATGCTGCCGTACCCATCCGGCAAGCTGCACATGGGGCATGTGCGTAACTACACGATCAATGATGTGATGTACCGCTATCTGCGCATGAAGGGCCACAACGTGCTGATGCCGATGGGTTGGGATGCGTTTGGCCTGCCTGCGGAAAACGCGGCGATGAAAGGTCGTGAGGCGCCCGCCAAGTGGACCTATGAAAATATCGCCTACATGAAGAAACAGATGCAGGCGATGGGGCTGGCGATTGACTGGTCGCGCGAAGTCGCAACCTGCGATCCGGCGTATTACCGCTGGAACCAGTGGCTGTTCCTGAAGATGCTGGAAAAAGGTATTGCGTATCTGAAAACAGGTACGGTGAACTGGGATCCGGTCGATCAGACCGTACTTGCCAACGAGCAGGTGATTGACGGACGCGGCTGGCGTTCGGGCGCGTTGATTGAAAAACGTGAAATCCCAATGTATTACCTGCGTATTACCGATTACGCCGAAGAGTTGCTGACCAAACTCGACGATATGGATGGCTGGCCGGAGCGCGTGCGCACGATGCAGGCCAACTGGATCGGCAAGAGCGTCGGCGTTCGTTTTGCGTTCACGCACGATATTCGTGACGACACAGGCGTGCCAATCGGCGCTGGCCGGATGTACGTATTCACCACCCGCGCCGATACCATCATGGGCGTGACCTTCTGTGCGGTGGCGGCGGAACATCCGCTTGCGGCAGTGGCGGCAAAAAACAATGAGGCACTGGCGGCATTCATTGACGAATGCAAGCGCGGCAGCGTGATGGAAGCCGATATGGCAACGATGGAAAAAAAGGGCATGCCTACCGGTCTGACGGTAAAGCATCCGCTTACCGGGGAGCAGGTGCCGCTGTGGGTCGGCAACTATGTGCTGATGAGCTACGGTGACGGCGCAGTGATGGGTGTACCGGCACACGACGAACGTGATTTTGCCTTTGCCCGGAAATACGGGATTCCGATCAAGCAGGTGATCGCCGTTGATGGCGAAAGCTTTTCGGATGAAGGTTGGCAGGAATGGTACGAAGACAAGCAGCGCGGACATTGTGTTAACAGCGATAAGTACGATGGCCTATCATCAGCTGAGGCTATCAATGCCGTTGCTGCTGATCTGGCCGCGCAAGGATTGGGCGAAAAGAAAACCACATTTCGTCTGCGCGATTGGGGAATTTCGCGGCAACGCTACTGGGGTACGCCGATTCCCATTATTCACTGCACTGAATGTGGCGCGGTGCCGGTGCCGGAAAAGGATTTGCCGGTGGTATTGCCCGAGGATTGTATCCCCGACGGCAGTGGTAACCCGCTCAACAAACGCGATGATTTCATCAACTGCGCTTGTCCGAAGTGCGGCAAACCGGCGAAGCGCGAAACCGACACGATGGATACTTTTGTGGATTCGTGCTGGTACTTCATGCGCTATACCTGTCCCGATGCGGACACGATGGTGGACGCGCGTAACGATTACTGGATGCCGATGGATCAATACATCGGCGGTATCGAGCACGCGATTCTGCACCTGTTGTACGCACGTTTCTGGACCAAAGTGATGCGCGACATGGGGCTGCTCACATTTGACGAGCCGTTCAATCGTCTGCTCACACAGGGCATGGTACTCAACCATATTTTTGAACGACGTACCGACAAAGGAGGCGTTGATTATTACGCACCGGAAGAAATCGAGATTGAGCGCGATGCGCAAGGCAAGATTACTGGCGCGCGCGCGCTGGGCGATGGCAAGCCGGTCGATTATGTCGGCATTGGCACGATGTCCAAGTCCAAACGCAACGGCGTTGATCCGCAGGATTTGATTGATCGCTACGGCGCGGATACGGCGCGTCTGTTCGTGATGTTTGCGTCGCACCCGGAAGCGACGCTCGAATGGTCCGATGCCGGAGTGGAAGGCGCGCATCGCTTTCTGCGCCGCCTGTGGCAATACGCATCGGCAAGAGCGGATATGGGACGGGGTGCAGATCAAAAGGTACGTGGCAAGACAGGCAAGCAACTGCGCTTCGATATTCACAGCACACTGAAGCAAGCCAATTTCGACTATGAGCGCATTCAATACAACACCGTGGTGTCTGCGGCAATGAAGATGCTTAATGCGCTTGACGCGGTGGACGAAAGCGAAGCTGATACGCAGGTCGCCATTCGTGAAGGCTTGGGTATTGTGTTGCGGGTGCTGTATCCCATCGTGCCACATGTCACGTATATCCTGTGGGAAAAACTGGGATTTGCACAAACCACTGGCAGCTTGCTGGATGCTCCATGGCCGGAGGTGGACGAAACTGCGTTGCAGCAGGATGAAATCGAACTGGTGTTGCAGGTGAACGGCAAGCTACGCGGCAAACTGTTGGTTGCGGCAACGGCGTCGCGGGAAGAGATCGAAGCGGCAGCGTGTGCCAGCGAAGAAACGCAACGCTACACAGAGGGCAGGCCGATCAAGAAAGTGGTCGTCGTGCCCGGGAGGTTGGTCAATGTCGTCGCCTGATATTTTGCGCCGTCGTGCGCTACGTTTTATTGCATGTGCTGGTTGTTTGCCGGTATTGACTGCGTGCGGTTTTCGTCTGCGTGGTAACGTCAGTTATGTGTTCCATTCGATTTATATCGACGGCAGTCGCGCGCCGAGTTTGATGAACGAAATGAAAATCATGCTGGCCAACGTCGATGGCTTGCAGGTCGCGAATCACCCCAAAGATGCCGAAGTCACGCTGGAGTTTTCCGAAGTGGAAGACGATAAAGAAGTGTTGTCGCTTTCGTCCGGCGGACGCGCGCGTGAATATTCGTTGACGCGCAATATATCATTTCGACTGTATGACAAAAACGGCGAGGACTGGATGCCGCCGGACAAAATCATGATCGAGCGCACCTATTTGTACGACGACAGCGAACGTTTGGCGCGCGAAATTCAAGAGCAGGAAATCATCAAAGAAATCGACCGCGACACCGCACAACAACTTTTGCGACGCATGCAAAAAGCGCAGCGTCCGCAATGAGATAATGAGTGATGGCAGCGCAGATACGCTTTGACGATTTGGAACAACATTTGGCGCAAACACTGGCGCCGCTGTATCTGATTCACGGCGATGAACCGCTGTTCATTCAGGAGGCAGGTGATGCTGTTCGCGCCGCCGCTTCACAAGCGGGTTGCACTGAGCGCGAAGTTTTCATTGTCGAGCAAGGATTCAAGTGGGATCAGTTTCGCGTTGCCAGCGGCAATCGCGGCTTGTTCGGTGATCGTCAATTGCTGGATGTGCGTATTCCCAACGGTAAGCCCGGCGTAGAAGGCGCGAAAGTTCTGGAAAGCTACGCGCAAACGTTCGACGATCAACAAGTCACGATGATCACCTTGCCGCGCGCCGATCGCACGATGCAAGCGACGGCATGGTTCAAAGCATTGAGTACAAAAGCGGTGATCGTGCCTATTCAGCCATTGACGCGCGAAGCGCTACCGCGGTGGTTTGAATCGCGACTGAAAAAACATGGGCTACGCGCCAAGCCCGACGCATTGGCGATGCTCGCCTTGTATTACGAAAACAATCTTTTGGCGGCGCGACAGGAAATCGACAAACTGGCGCTGCTGTTTCCAGATGCCGAACTGGATGTTGCGCACATCGAATCCGCGATTACCGACGCGGCACGCTACGATGTTTATGCGTTATCCGAGGCCTGGTTGGCAGGCGATGCACCACGCGCTTTGCGCTTGATGAATGCGTTGCAACAGGAAGGCGAAGCGCCGACACTATTGGTTTGGCAATTTGCCGAAGACGTGCATGCACTGTGCGCGGTGCGCGCCAAAACCTTGCAGGGCGAATCGGTTGCGCAGGCAGTGCGCGAAGCGCGCGTGTGGGGCAAGCGGCAAGCGGCGCTCGAACGAGCGGCGAAGCGTGTGCCGAATGCGGATTTGCCCAAACTGCTCGACACACTGGCGAAGCTGGACGCATCAGCCAAAGGTTTGGTTCCCGATAAGGCATACCGCGATATCTGGCAAAGCCTGACCTCATCCATGCTGCTATTGTGCGGCGCATGATAAATGCACGATGGAATGGACATCGACCGACAGCGCGTATAATAGCCTTGCATAGCGTTGAGCATCATCGCATGTTTCTTGAAAACACAAGAGGAGACAAAAAATGCATAAACGAGTTTTAGTGGCATACGACGGTTCCAACTCAAGCCGTCTGGCGTTGGAAGAATGTCTGACGCTTGACCTGCACGAAGCGGAAATTCACGTGGTCGCCGTCGTACACGATTTGGCGGTTTATACGCTGGCGGGTGAGTACGTTCCGGCACTAGCATTTGAACAAGATTCCAAACTCGCCGAAAAAGATTTGCAATCGGCACAGGTGTTTCTCGCCGCGCACGGACTTCCGGCACGCACCTACGCAATGACCGGCGAGCCGATGGACATCATCGCCAAACTGGTCGAAGAGCTCAATATTGATCTTCTCATTGTTGGCCATAAACGCGAACAAAGTTTCGCCGCACGCTGGTGGAAAGGTTCGACCGGCGCAGGGCTGATGGATCGCGTGCATTGCAGCATCTTAATCGCGCGGGGAGAGAAGGCGGGTTCAGATGACAAATGACAGAGGTCAGGGATCAGAAAACTCCGCACTTCGCACATGAAGAATCATAGGGCGGATTAGCGCAGCGTTATCCGCCGTCTTTATCTTTCTTCGCCAAAACGCATAAAACTGTCCTTTCCCACTGCAACATTCGACTTCTCCACCACGACATCCAAAAAACTGCCGTCATTACCGCGAGTAGTAGGCGGGAATCCAGAAGCCAATATTGATCGCGCTTTGTGCGATCCCAATCATTCCCCTCTCCTATGTAGGAGAGGGGTTGGGGAGAGGTAGAACACAAACAACAAAAAATCGCCCTCTCTCCCACAAGCGGGCGAAAGGAGCTATTTTCATCGCGCGTAGCGCGATCAAACTTTTCTGTCTCCTGCAACCTGTAACCTGATCACTGAATCCCGAACCGCCTCACACCAATAATCCCCACTAACCCTGCCAACACCACCACCAACGGCAGCGGCAGCACGGGCACCGAAACGCCGCTTGCTCCGGCGCGAGCCAGCACATGAATCGTGAAGCCGCCGCCGGTTAACAAGGCAGGCGTACCGCTTCCATTATCCGTTGCCGTGATTGCAAAAGTGTAGCTGCCCGTTTGTGTTGGCGTACCGGTTATTGTGCCGTCAGCGTTCAGCGTCACCCCCGGCGGCAGGCTGCCGCGCGTGATTTCATAAGCGTAAGGGCCGGTTCCGCCACCCGCCGAAACGTTGCCCGAATAAGCGTCGTTCACCACAATACTGCCGGGCACGATTCCGCCGAACGTCAACGCATTGGTTTCAAACGCGCCGAGGTCGCGGGGCGCTGTGACCGCCTTGCGCGCGCTGCCGCGTTGATCGACGGTGGCGTCCGTCCAAGCAATTGGGTTCATAAACATGTTCAGCATCTGCGACGTTCCGTTTGGTGTTGTCGCATCCGCCGCACCGATCGCAGCGCTGCCTGCAACCAACGCCAAAGTCTGCGTGGGTCCGCCGTTATCGGCGAGCGTGGTGGAAACGATGTCGGAAACCTGCGTTGCCGTTCCCGCCGAAACCGATTGTGGCAAAGTGGTGTGCGAGCACGAACCCTGATCGCCCGTTCCATCGCCGACCCATTCCAGATTGTAGCTGCCGGTGATTTGTGCACCGTGAACATGCACGCAATGCTCAGTAGCGTTGCCCCAATCATTGCCGACGATGATGCTGTTGTGGATCGCCATGGTGTCGCCAGAATCGCCCAGCACATAAACCGACGCGCCGTCGCTTGTAGCCGTGTTATTGACCATGGTCAGGTGGCGGGCGTCGAGGTTGTCGTCCGCAAAAATCGCGCCGCCGCCGTCAATATTACCCGTTCCTGCGGCATGGTTGCCCACAAAGGTGCTCGCCGCCACCGTGACGTTGCCCGCATAAATCGCGCCGCCGTTACGGTCCGCCGAATTGTCGGAGAAGGTGCTTGCCGCCACCGTGGCGTTGCCCGCCAAAATCGCGCCGCCATCCAGCGCCGCCGTATTGTTGGCGAAGGTGCTCGTTGCCACGATGACGTCGTTCGCACTAGCAATCGCGCCGCCTAAGCCAGTCGTCGTCTGATTGTGGGTAAAAGTGCTGTCGCTGACCCGAACGGTGGAGGAACCGCCGGCACCAAGATAAATCGCGCCGCCGCTGGCTGCGACGTTGCGGTCAAAGATGCAGCGGGTGACGGAGAGCGCGTAACCGTTGGGGGTGGTGCGAATGGCGCCGCCTTGCGTACTTACGCTTGTGTATCTCGTCGCATCGGCGTTTTGGAAGATCAGGTTTTCGACGGCGAGTTCGTTGCCACCGGTGGCATGGAAGATGCGGTTGTTGTTATTGGCATCGAGGGTGATGAGCAGCGCGCCGTTGGCATCGGTTGCGCCGATGATGTTGAGATCGGCCGTGATCTCGATCGCATCGCCGTTGGTCACGTAGATGGTGGTGGGAACGCTGAACACGGCGGGATCGAATTCGATGGTGTCAGTGCCGCTTCCGGCAGTACACCCGCCAACAATGCTATCGTTATTCGCAGATGCCACCGCATCGCGTAGTGTGCAGGCTGTCGCACTTGAGCCATCATCCGCGCTATCGACGATGATCGTCGCCGCGTGCGCGCAAGCGATTGAAACAAGAAAAAGAGCGGCAATAAGGGTGTTTCTGAAAAGAGAAGTTTGCATGATGCTCCCCACAAGACGAGATTCAAAACAGACCGCGCGTGCCTCCTGAGCGCGGTCAAGAAAAAAGACGGTTTATTGTAAGGTTATTTTTTCTCGATGGGCATATTTTTTTGCGGGTTGGGGATGGTGAAAATGTAAAAAGTGGCGGTTTCGGGTGTCAGGCATCAGGGATCAGAAAAGTTTGATCGCGCAGGGCGCGATGAGTGGAGGCTTCTGGATTCCCGCCTACAACTCGCGGGAATGACGGCAATGTTTTGGATGTTTTGGCGGGGAAGGAACGTTTTGCGCTTGAGCGAAGGTTGATGGCGAATAACGCTGCGCTAATCCGCCCTATGATTCTTCATGTGCGAAGTGCGGAGTTTTTCTGATTCCTGATGCCTGTCATCTGATACCTGAACCTGACACAAATCCGCCAAAAGGTTAAAATGCCGAAAATTCAGAAGGGCAGGGTTTTTGCTCTTTTTTCATCATTTCAAATTTGGAGCCTTATCGCATCATGAGTTCGAGCACGAAGTCTTCCGCACGAGTCCTTCCTTTTGAAAACCTGCGCATGACCGACGTGGATATCGTCGGCGGTAAAAATGCTTCGCTGGGGGAGATGATCAGTCAGCTCACGCAATCGGGCATTCGCGTTCCCGGCGGGTTTGCGACAACGGCACATGCCTTCCGCGAGTTTCTGGAAAGCAACGGGTTAACGGAAGCGATCAACAAAAAGCTCGACGGCTTGAATATCGACGATGTGGTGACACTGGCGAAAACCGGACGCGAAATCCGCGATATGGTAGCGGCGGCGCCATTCCCCAAAGCGTTTGAAGACGACATCCGTGCGGCGTATGAGCAACTGGCGAAGGATTTGCCCGATGCGTCGTTTGCGGTGCGTTCATCGGCAACGGCGGAAGATTTGCCCGATGCGTCGTTTGCGGGGCAGCAGGAAACGTTTTTGAATATTCGCGGCATCGACAGCGTGCTAACGGCGATCAAGGAAGTGTTCGCCTCGTTGTACAACGACCGCGCCATCGCGTACCGCGTGCATCAGGGTTTCGCACACAGCGAAGTCGCGCTTTCCGCCGGCGTGCAGCGCATGGTGCGCAGCGATATCGGCGCGGCAGGTGTGATGTTCACGATGGATACCGAATCGGGCTTTGATCAGGTGGTGTTCATCACGTCGGCGTATGGTTTGGGCGAAACGGTGGTGCAGGGCACGGTGAACCCCGACGAATTTTATGTGTACAAACCTAACCTCGAAGCGAACCGTCCGGCGATTTTGCGCAAAATTACCGGCAGTAAAGCGTTGAAGATGATTTTTAGCGACGATCAAGCGGCAGGGCGTTCCACGAAAACGGTTGAAGTACCGGAAGCGCAGCGCTTGGTATTTTCGATCAACGATGCCGAAATCGAAGAACTGGCGCGTTTTGCGATGAAGATCGAAGCGCATTATCAGCGCCCGATGGACATCGAATGGGGACGCGACGGTAACGATGGAAAAATTTATATTTTGCAAGCGCGTCCGGAAACGGTGAAGTCGCGCGAATCGACCGACGTTCTGCGTCGTTATCAGGTCAAAGGCGACAGCAAGGTGCTGGCGTCGGGGCGCGCGATTGGGCAAAAGGTTGGGCAAGGACGCGTGCGCGTCGTCAAGTCGATCACCGAAATGGATCGTGTGCAAAAAGGTGATGTGCTGGTTGCCGACATGACCGACCCCGATTGGGAGCCGGTGATGAAACGCGCGGCGGCGATTGTCACCAATCGCGGCGGCCGCACCTGCCACGCGGCAATCATCGCGCGCGAATTGGGCATTCCCGCTGTCGTCGGTTGCGGCAACGCGACAAACGTATTAATGGAAAACGATGAGGTGACGGTCTCCTGCGCCGAAGGCGATACCGGTAAAATTTACGAAGGCATGCTTGAAGTTTCAATCAAAGAAATTGCGTTGAGCAAGATGCCGGACGTTCCGGTGAAGATCATGATCAACGTTGGTAATCCCGAGCTGGCGTTTGGTTTCAGCCGCTTGCCGAACGAAGGCGTTGGCTTGGCGCGACTCGAATTCATCATTAACCGAAACGTCGGCATTCACCCGCGTGCATTGCTCGAATTTGACTCACAACCCAATGAGCTGAAGCGCGAAATTCGCGAACGTATCATGGGTTATAGCGATCCGGTGGAGTTTTACGTTTCGAAGATCGCCGAAGGCGTGGCGACGATTGCGGCGGCGTTTGCGCCGAAGAAAGTGATCGTGCGTTTGTCCGACTTCAAATCGAACGAATATTTCAATCTGCTCGGCGGCGACCAATACGAGCCGCACGAAGAAAACCCGATGATCGGTTTTCGTGGTGCATCGCGCTATCTTTCGGAGGACTTTTACGATTGCTTCGCACTCGAATGCCAGGCGATGCGGCGCGTGCGCGACGACATGGGATTGACCAACGTCGAAATCATGATTCCCTTCGTGCGCACGCTGAAAGAAGCACAGGGCGTGGTTGAATTGCTGAAGAAAAACGGGCTTGAGCGCGGCAAAAACGGTTTGCGCTTGATCATGATGTGCGAAGTGCCGTCGAACGCATTATTGGCTTCCGAATTTCTCGAATACTTCGATGGTTTCTCCATTGGTTCCAACGACATGACGCAACTAACGCTTGGCCTTGATCGTGACTCTGGTGGCACCATTGCTGAAATTTTTGACGAGCGCGACCCGGCAGTGAAAAAAATGCTGGCGATGGCGATTACCGCGTGCCGAAGCAAAGATCGCTATATTGGCATTTGTGGACAAGGACCATCCGATCACGCAGATTTTGCACAATGGTTGGTTGACCAAGGTATTTCCACCATCTCGTTGAACTCCGATACGGTGGTTGAAACGTGGTTGGCTTTGGCGAACGTCAAGCCTGCATAAATTTCCTTCATCCTGATGAAAACGCCGCCGCGCATTCACATAGTGCTGCGGCGTTCGCGTTATCTTGGTATTTTTATTCTGACAGCGACGATACTGACATGCGCATTGTTATGGATGCTGCCGTGGCCATGGTGGGTAACGCTCGCGGCTAATATTCTTATTGCTGTCTGGTGCTATTTCGCATGGCAAAAATATGTACTTCGGAAAAGTCGCGCGTTAACGCTGACCACGTTGACACTGTACGCTGATGGCCGTTTGCTTTTGGGCATGTCGCGTGACGCAAGCGACGAGCGAATCGAGAAAAAAGCAACGCTGCAAGACGGATATTTTGTTGGCAATAACTTCATGACCTTGCTTTGGTGCGAAAATGTTAACGACAAACGAGGTTCAATCATTATCGTCGCGGACACGGTGACGGAAGACGAATGGCGTAGATTGAAGATTCTATTGCGTTATGCGCGAACGGGTGTTTTGGAAGAGGAGGCACTATAAACTTTCGATGGGTTCCCAATGCGCAATCACCAATTGCAACGAACGCATGCCGCGATATTCGTGAACATCGGCGCGGTATGTCGCATGTATTTTTTTCGGTAATGACGTGGTGTCGCCAAACAAAACAGCCTCAAACACTTTGTCGCCCAAAAGCAGCGACAGGCGCGAATGTTTTTCTGCCATGATTTTTTGCCGTACGACGGTAAAAGTATTATCAAACAACGGCGGCGGAAAAGTTTGCCCCCAAATTTGTTCGTGCAACGTTTGTGCGAGCGCAAAGGTCAATGTTGTTTCCGATAATGCACCATCGGACTCAGTGACTCGAAGCAATTGTTCCGGCGTCAATAATTCGCGCACAACTTCTTCAAACAAGCGACTGAATTCATCGAAATATTGGCTTTTCAATGTCAAGCCCGCCGCCATCGCGTGACCGCCGAATTTATCCATGATGTGCGGCGCGCGCTTGGCGACGAGATCCAATGCGTCGCGTAGATGCAATCCAGGGATGGAACGACCGGAGCCGCGCAAGATTTCGCCATTGTCTTCGTTATCGGGGCTGCCAAAAACAATCGTCGGGCGGAAAAAACGTTCTTTCAAACGCGATGCGACAATGCCGATCACGCCGGGATGCCATTCGCGCCGCGCCACGCATAACGAAAAATGATGTTCAATATCCTGATCGTCGAATTGTTCAATCTCGTCGAGTGCTTCTTGTTGAATGTCGGCTTCTACCAAGCGCCGCGTACGATTGAGCGTATCCAGCTCTTCGGCATATTGTTGTGCTTCGTTTTCATCGTCGGTAAGCAGACAACGAATGCCGAGGCTCATGTCGGCGAGTCGTCCGGCGGCGTTCAAACGCGGTGCCACAGCAAAACCGAGATCGAAAGCATTGGCATTGGTGGGGTCGCGTCGGCTGACCGAAAAGAGCGCACGGATTCCCGGCAACATGTGATCGGCGCGCATGCGTCGCAATCCTTGAGCGACGAGAATGCGGTTGGCGTGATCAAGCGACACCACATCGGCGATGGTTCCAAGCGCAACAAGATCAAGGAACGTCGCAAGGTTTGGCATTGCGTTTTCTTGCATCAGGTTTTGTTTGCGCATTCGTGCGCGTAAAGCAGCCAGCACATAAAACATCACACCGACACCGGCAAGGTGTTTCAATGGAAAGGGACACTCTGGTTGGTTTGGGTTGACGATGATCGCCGGTGTCGGCAACGCATCGCCCGGAAGATGATGGTCGGTGATGAGCACATCGATACCACGGCGTGCAGCTTCGGCAACACCATCGATGCTGGCGATGCCATTATCAACAGTCAACAATAGATGTGGTTTGAGCGGCGCGGCGAGTTCAACGATGTCGGGCGTCAAACCATAACCGTGTTTCATGCGGTCGGGGACGATAAAGTCGATTTCCGCACCAAAAGCACGCAGCCCCCGGATCGCCAGAGCGCATGCCGTTGCGCCATCGGCATCGTAATCGGCAATCACAACGATTTTTTCGCGGTGCTGGATTGCATCGCAAAGACGTTGCGCGGCGAGATCGGCATTTTTAAGCTGATGAAAATCTGGCAACAGTGCCAAGTCATATTTCAGTGCGTCCGCGTTATCAACACCGCGTGCGGCAAAAATGCGTGCAAGGATGGGGTCAACTCCGGCGTCGAGCAACACGGCAAGGTTTTCGGCGGGGACAGGACGTTGTTGGAGCAACATTTGTTCAGACTTTGGAAATCATGAAACAGAAATACCGTGCGATAATACGCGCGTTTTGACGTTCACGGGATTTTTCCCTCGATGCGCTTTCCTTACGAATTGAAAATCGGCTTGCGTTACGCGTTCTCTGCCAAAGGGCAGGGGCGCGATATTGTCGTGTCGATCATTTCCTTTTTCTCTTCGGCGGGGATTGCGCTGGGTGTTGCGGCATTGATTGTCGTGCTGTCAGTGATGAACGGTTTTCAGAAGGAATTGCGTACGCGCATTTTATCGGTGGCGTCGCACATCGAAATCCGCGCGTTTCCGCAGATGGAAAATTGGCAATTGGCGGAGCAGGTGGCGCGACTCAACCCGCATGTACAGGCTACTGCGCCGTATATCATCGGGCAGGCGATGCTTTCGCATGAAAACGTCAGTCGCGGTTCACTGATTCGCGGCATCATGCCGGACATGGAAAACACGGTTGCCGATATCGAAGAGCATATGGTTTCCGGCAGTCTGAACGATTTGCATTCAGGTGAATTCAGCATCGTGATCGGCATGGAGCAGGCGCGAATGCTCGGCGTCGGCATGGATGACGATATCGTCGTGATTGTGCCGCAGGGTACGACCACGCCTGCCGGAACGGTGCCGCGCATGCGTTCGTTCAAGGTGGTGGGTATTTTCGATATTGGCATGTACGAATACGACAGCGGTCTCGCGCTGATGCATATCGCTGACGCGCAGCGTTTGTATCGCATGACCGGTGTGTCCGGTGTGCGTTTGAAACTCGATGATTTGTTCAACGCGCCAATGATCGGGCACGATATTTCCGAAATGTTGCCGTTCAACTTGGAGGTGCGCGACTGGACGCGCAGTCACGCCAATTTTTTCCGCGCCGTGCAAATCGAAAAACGCATGATGTTTTTGATTTTGATTTTGATTATTCTGGTGGCGACGTTCAACATCATTTCTGCACAGGTAATGGCAGTGACGGAGAAACGTGCTGACATCGCGATTTTGCGTACATTGGGCGCGTCGCCGGCGTCAATTCTGGCGATTTTCATGTTTCAGGGCGCGCTGGTTGGCGTGATCGGCACGCTGCTTGGCGTGGCGGGTGGCGTGGCGCTGGCGCTGAATATTGACGTTGTCGTGCCTGCGATTGAACGACTGTTCAACGTTCAGTTCCTCGATAAATCCGTGTACTACATCAGCGAGCTTCCGTCCGATTTGCAAAGTAACGATGTAATCGTCATTGCATGTACGGCATTTTTCTTCGCGTTGGCGGCGACCATTTATCCTGCTTGGAAGGCAGCGCGCGTCAACCCGGCAACGGCTTTGCGTTATGAATGACGTTTCCAACTCCCCCGTCTTGGCGTGCACGCATCTCGCCAAAACCTATGAGAGTAATAAACTCAAGGTGCCGGTGCTGCTCGATGTTAATCTGGAAATTGCGCCCGGCGAATGCGTGGCAATTGTGGGTAGCTCTGGTTCCGGTAAAAGCACGTTGTTGCATTTGCTTGGCGGTCTGGACGACGTTACGAGCGGGCAGGTGTTTCTGGAAGGGCGCGACTTGGTCAACATGAGCGAGCGCGAGCGCGGCGTGGCGCGCAACCAGAAACTCGGATTTGTGTACCAATTTCATCATTTGCTGCCGGAATTTTCCGCGCTGGAAAACGTGATGATGCCGCTGACGATCCGTCGCGCCGACAAAACCGAAGCGCGGCAGCGGGCACAGGACATGCTGGCGCGGGTGGGATTGGAGCAACGGGCGGTGCATCTTCCGGGCGAGCTTTCCGGCGGCGAACGGCAGCGCGTGGCGCTGGCGCGGGCGCTGGTGACGAAGCCGCGCTGTGTGTTGGCAGACGAACCAACCGGCAATCTGGATCGCGCCACGGCGCAACAGGTGTTCGATTTGATGCTGGATTTGAAGCAGGAAGCGGGCACAGCGCTCGTCATTGTGACGCACGATAACGACCTCGCCGCGCAGGCGCAGCGGCGCTTGCATCTAATTGATGGCGTGCTGAGCGAAGTGGGCTGAATGCAAGACGCGTGCGCTATGATTCCTGCGTGATTTCTGTTAAAATGAGCGCCGGAAAAATAACGACCAAGAAATGGGCTGTCCACAGCCCATTTTTTTTTCCCGTTAACTTATGAATATTGGTGAACTTTTAGAAAAAACGCTGCCCGCATTGGGCTTTGAACTGGTGGATCTGGAAATGTCCCCAAAGGGACGCACGATTCGCATTTTTATCGACACGCCTGATGGCGTTAGTGTCGATGATTGCGCGCGTGTCAGCCACCATTTGACGCATTTGTTCACGGCGGAAAACATCGATTATGACCGGCTGGAAGTTTCGTCGCCGGGGCTGGATCGTCCGTTGAAAAAGCTGGCGGATTTTGAACGCTTTCAGGGCGAAGAAGCACAACTGGTGCTGCGCGAGCCGATTGAGGAAGCGCGCAAGATGAAAGTGTTGCTTCAAGGTGTCGAAAATGAACGCGTGCGCGTCGAGCGCGGCGGCAAGACGTTATTGATTGAGTTCTCGCAGATTGAACGGGCGCGGCTCGTTCCCAACATCGAATGGAGAAAAAGAAAATGAACCGCGATTTGTTGCTTTTGGTGGATGCGCTGGCGCGCGAGAAAAATGTACCGAGAGAAATCGTTTTTTCCGCGCTGGAATTCGCCTTGGCGTCGGCGACCAAAAAACGTTTCAAGGACGAAGTCGATGTGCGCGTTGAGATCGACCGCGAAACCGGCGATTACGAAGCATTCCGCTGCTGGACGGTGGTGCCAGATGACGAACACGAAGAACCATCGCGCCAGATCGCGATGACCGATGTGATCGAAAAGAACATGGGGCTGGAGATTGGCGACGTGGTCGAAGAGCCTCTGGAAGCGGTAGAGTTCGGACGCATTGGCGCGCAGGCGGCGAAGCAGGTGATTTTGCAGCGCATCCGCGACGCCGAGCGCGAGCAGATCATCAACGATTTTCTTGAACGTCAGGATAATCTGCTGAATGGCACGGTGAAACGCGTTGAGCGCGGTAACGTCATTCTCGAATCGGGAAAAATCGAAGGTGTTATTCCGCGCGACCAAGTCATTCCACGCGAAATTTTGCGTGTTGGTGACCGCGTGCGTGCTTACGTGATGAAGGTTGACCGTCAGGCGAAAGGTCCACAACTGATTCTGTCGCGTACCGCGCCGGAATTTTTGGTTCGCTTGTTCGAGCTTGAAGTGCCGGAAATCGAAGAGAATTTGATCGAGATTGTCGGCGCTGCCCGCGATCCCGGTTTGCGCGCCAAGATTGCCGTGCGTTCCAACGATCCGCGCCTCGACGCGCAGGGAACGTGCATCGGCATGCGTGGTTCGCGCGTTACCGCTGTGACCAATGAGCTTTCCGGCGAACGCATCGACATCGTGTTGTGGTCAGAAGATCCGGCGAAATACGTGATCAACGCGCTTGCGCCGGCGGAAGTACAGAGCATCATCGTTGATGAAGACAAACACTCGATGGACGTTGTGGTCAGCGAAGAAAATCTCGCCATTGCCATCGGGCGCAACGGTCAGAACGTGCGTCTCGCTTCGGAAATGACAGGTTGGCAAATCAATCTGATGAACGAAGAAGATTCGCAGAAGAAGAGCGAAGAAGAAGCGCAGAAACTGCGTTCGCTGTTTACTGAACGTCTCGATGTTGATGATGAAGTCGCCGATATTTTGATCGGCGAAGGTTTTTCATCGCTTGAAGAAATCGCTTACGTGCCGATCAGTGAAATGATGGAGATCGAAGCGTTTGACGAAGATACCGTCGAAGAATTGCGCAACCGCGCTCGCAACGCGCTGCTCACCGATGAAATCGCGCTCGAAGAAAGCGTGAAGGATGTCGAAGAGGAAATGCTGAATCTGGACGGCATGTCGATGACGCTGGCGGCGGAGCTGTCAACGCACGGCATCAAAACGCGCGACGATTTGGGCGATCTTGCCGTGGACGAATTGATGGAAATGGTCGATCTGACGGAGCAACAGGCGCAAACGCTGATCATGAATGCGCGCGCGCACTGGTTTGCGGATGAAGAGGCAGACGAAGCGCCACAAGAAGTGCCACAGGAAGAGGGTACGGTTTGAGGAACGTAGCGAGACGCCATAGCCCATTAAGTATCAGGAGAAAAGCAGGATGCCCATAACGATCGAATCATTTGCCGAAGAGTTGAAACTGCCGGTGGAAACACTGTTGCAGCAGTTGACCGCGGCCGGTATCGAAGGCAAAAAAGCGGGCGATAAACTGACCGCACGCGATAAGGCCGAGTTGCTCGAATATTTGCAAAAACAACACGGAGCGACTACACCGAAAAAGCGTATCACGCTGACGCGCAAGCAAACGAGCGAAATTCGCGCGCCTGCGGGTGCGGGGAAGGCACGCACGATTCAGGTCGAGGTACGCAAAAAACGTGTGTTGGTGCATCGCGAAGAAGTCGAAGCGATTGCCGCCACGCAGCAGGCAGAAGCCGTCAAGAAAGCAGAAGAACGAGCGGCGCAGGAAGCACTTGAAGCCGAAGCTGCTGCTGCGGCACAGGCTGCGGCGGAAGCGACAGCAGCGGCAGATGTCGCGGTTGCGGATGCTGTGGCGGAAAAATCAGAAACGCCGAAGAAGACGACAAAAGCCAAAGCAACGGCAAAGCAGCCATCGCCGGAAGCGGTAGCCAAAGCTGCTGCTGCTGTTGCACGCAAGGCCGCTACTGCGGCGAAAAAAGCCACGAAGAAAAAAACAACTAAAGACGCTGCGGAAGAAGCCGTACCGACGATCGTTGTGCCGCAACCGGTATTGACCGACGAAGAGCGCAAAGCACGCGAAAAAGAAGAACAGCGCTCCAAAGAATTGATCGCGCGTCAGGAAGAAGATTTGCGTCGCAAGCAGGAGCTTGCCGAATCACGCCGTTTGAAGAAAGAACGCGAAGCCGAAGAAAAAGCGCAGGCGGCGGCAAAACTTGAACAGGAAAAAGCCAAAGAAAAACAAGAAAAGCAGGACAAGAAAGAGAAAAAGGAAATCAAGGGCACCCTGCATCGTCCCGAAGGCAAAAAAGACAGCAAGAAGGACAGCAAGAAAAAAAGCAATGTGCGCGAGTTGGTGGTGGATCGAGAAAGCGAACGCCGCAATATGGGCTTGCGTCCGCGTGCTGGAAGTGCCGCAACTTGGCGAGGTGGTTCGAAAGGCGGCAAACGTCGCGGTGAGAAAGAAGAAGTGGTGGTTGTCGCACCGGTAGCGCCTGTCGTTCGCGACGTGGTGGTGCCGGAAACGATTACCGTTGCTGACCTGTCGCACAAGATGTCCGTGAAGGCGGCAGAGGTTATCAAAGAATTGATGAAGATGGGCATGATGGTGACGATCAACCAGATGCTCGATCAGGAAACAGCGATGATTCTCGTCGAAGAAATGGGACACAAAGCGATCGCCGCGCAGCCGGACGACCCTGATGCGTTGTTGATGGCGGACGAAGCGCAAGGTGCACACGACGCCGAATTGTTGCCGCGCCCGCCGGTCGTCACCGTGATGGGACACGTCGATCACGGCAAAACCTCATTATTGGATTACATTCGTCGCTCGCGTGTTGCCAGTGGCGAGGCGGGCGGTATTACGCAGCACATCGGCGCATACCATGTCGAAACGTCGAAAGGCACGATCACCTTCCTCGATACGCCGGGACACGAAGCGTTTACCGCGATGCGTGCACGCGGCGCACAAGTCACCGATATCGTGATTCTGGTGGTTGCCGCCGACGATGGCGTGATGCCACAAACCAAAGAAGCGATTGCGCACGCGCGTGCTGGTAACGTGCCGATTGTCGTGGCCGTCAACAAGATCGACAAGGCAGACGCCAACCCCGAACGCGTCAAGCAGGAATTGGTTGCCGAAAACGTTATCCCCGAAGAATACGGCGGTGATGTCCAGTTCGTCGAAGTCTCGGCAAAAACCGGACAAGGCATTGATACGCTCTTGGATGCCGTGCTGTTGCAAGCCGAAGTGCTTGAACTCAAAGCACCGCGCGATGCTCCGGCAAAAGGTATCGTGATCGAATCACGCTTGGATAAAGGACGCGGCGCAGTCGCCAGCGTGCTCGTGCAATCGGGCACTTTGAAACGCGGCGATGTCGTGCTCGTTGGCGCGGCGTATGGTCGCGTGCGCGCAATGTTGGATGAAAACGGTAAAAATACCAACGAAGCAGGTCCGGCGATTCCGGTTGAGATCCAAGGTTTGTCCGACGTGCCGATGGCAGGCGAAGATTTGCTGGCGCTGAACGACGAACGTCGTGCGCGCGAAGTGGCACTGTTCCGCCAGGGTAAATTCCGCGATGTACGTCTGGCGCGTCAACAGGCGGCGAAACTCGAAAGCATGTTTGAAAACGTCGGAGAAAATGAAGTCAAACGCTTGCCATTGATTATCAAAGCCGATGTTCAAGGCAGCTACGAAGCGCTGCAACAAACACTGCTCAAGCTATCCACCGACGAAGTCAAAATCGAAATCGTTCATGCGGCGGTGGGCGGTATTACCGAATCCGATATCAACCTTGCCATTGCGTCCAAAGCCGTGGTGATTGGTTTCAATACCCGCGCTGATGCTTCAGCCAGAAAACTCGCCGAACTCAACGATGTTGAAATCCGCTACTACAATATTATTTATGAAGCGGCGGACGACGTGAAAGCTGCGCTGTCCGGTTTGTTGTCGCCGGAAAAACGCGAACAGGAATTGGGCTTGGTCGATGTGCGCGAAGTATTCCGCGTGCCGAAGGTTGGCACCGTCGCGGGTTGCTACGTTCTCGAAGGTGTCGTACAACGCGGCGCACGCGTTCGCATCCTGCGCGATAACGTTGTAATCCACGACGGCGAACTCGATTCACTGAAACGCTTCAAGGATGACGTCAAAGAAGTCAAGGCAGGCTTCGAATGCGGTCTGTCGGTGAAGAACTTCAACGATATTCAGCAAGGCGACCAAATTGAAGTGTATCAGGTGATTGAGGTGGCAAGGACGCTTTGATTTTTAGGATACAAAGTGAGAGTTTTGGCGCATTAGATAGTTATTTCCTGAAAAACGCTCAATAAAATGAAAAAAAACACAGCCCGCATTCGTCGCATTGGCGATCAGATTCAACGAGAGCTTGGCGAAATCTTGCGCGAACAGGTGAAAGATCCGCGCATTGGTTTTGTCACGATCATCGGTGTTGATGTTGCTAACGATCTGGCGCACGCCAAAGTGTATTTTACGCATATGGCGGGTATGGGAAAAGCTGAAGAGGCGGAGAAATCACTGGCGCGTACGGCAGGTTTTTTGCGTTCGGAAATCGCGCATCGACTGAGTAGTCACACGGTGCCGCAACTGCATTTCATTTACGATACGTCGATTGAACACGGTATGAAAATGTCGCAACTGATTGACGATGCGGTGGCGCTGGAAAACCCCGACAATCGTGAAAGTGACGAAGTACAAAACTGATAATGGCACAGAAGCGCTCGTGGCGGCGTGTTGACGGCGTTTTATTGCTCGACAAATCCGCAGGGCTGAGCTCCAATCAAGCGTTGCAGCAAGCACGTCGCTTGTTTCAGGCAGAAAAAGCAGGGCATTTGGGAACGCTTGATCCGTTCGCATCGGGCTTGCTGCCGATCGCGTTGGGTGAAGCAACCAAACTCTCACAGTTTTCTCTCGACGCGAACAAAACCTATCGCGCCACGATGCGATTAGGCGTGACCACGACAACCGGCGATCCGGAAGGCGAGGAAGTAGTTCGCTGTGCGCCGCAAGAACTGGAAAGGATAACCAAGCACGATGTCGAAAGTGCATTATTGGCTTTCATCGGCAAGCAAGAACAAATGCCACCACGTTTTTCGGCGTTGAAGTATCAGGGAAAGGCGTATTACGATTATGCGCGCGCCGGTATCGATATTCCACGCGAGACAAGAACGATTGAAATTTTTTCGTTGTCATTGGTTGATTTTTCATCGCCGACGGTTGTATTCGACACACAGGTCAGCAAAGGAACTTATATCCGCACACTTGCCGAAGATATTGGCAGCGCTTTGGGCTGTGGCGCACATTTGACCGCGTTGCGTCGTTTGCAAAGCGGTTCTTTTACATTGGAACAGGCGTACACGCTTGATGCTTTGACTTCGTTGAATGAAACAGAACACATGGGCGCATTACTATCGCCAGATGCTTTGCTTGCCGGACAACGACGCATTGATGTTGATCAAGACGTGAAGCAACGTTTGCTTCAAGGGCAGCGCATCAATTTGCGCGAAGTCGGTTTGCCGCTTGATACGGAGTTTTCCGTGTGTGCAGCCTATTGTGAAGATGTGCTGATCGGTATTGCTTCAGCCAGCGATGGTGCATTACGACCAAAGAGATTATTCAGGTATTCGAGTTCAGATGGCGGGAATCAGTGAATATTTCATCGCATTCCACACGATGAAATATTCCTGAAACTTGAAAGATAAATCACAACCTTTCTTCTTTCATCGCTTGTTGCACGGCGGAACGTGCTGCCATGCGTTTGACGAGTGCCTGCAAATTTGGCCACGTGTCGATGGAAAGCTTAAGCTGTTTGGTCCACAAAAGCATCACATAAAGATAGCAATCGGCGACGGAAAATGAGCCGAGCAGATACTCTTTACCATTCAGTTCGTGATCAATGTATCCAAAACGTTTGGACAGTGTCGCCCACGCGACATTTTTTTCCTCGGTACTTGCCGACGGCGTCCACAGCGGCGCATAGCTTTTATGAATTTCCGACGCAAGAAACGCCAACCACTCCATCATGCGATAACGTTTGAGCGTGCCTGCTTCCGGCGCGATCTGTTCGCCGGTTGCATGATCGGCAATGTATTGGAGGATGACCTGAGCTTCGGTGAGCGTTTCGCCGTTGTCGAGCACCAGTGCGGGCACGTAGCCTTTGGGATTGATCGTGGTAAAAGCGACACCGCTTGCCGTGGTGTGCGGATTTTGGTGCAGGTCAACTGCTTCGATTTCGTAGGGGAGACCGGATTCCGCCAATGCAATGTGTGTGGCGAGGGCGCAGGAACCGGGAGCAAAATATAATTTCATGTCAATAACTCCTTTCCAAGCGCAAAAAAGCGCTACAATGTTGATGAAAATGATTTGCAATACAGACCTGACTATAGCACTTTACTCAATGCCTTGAGCATTTCTTGCAATGTATTACGGAGAACGTTTTAACGCCATCAGCCATCTCGTCGGCGCGATTTTCGCGGTGTGCGGAACGGCTTTGCTCGTGACTTTTGCCGGGTTGACCGGCACGGTCTGGCAGATCGTCGCCGCCAGCATTTATGGCGCGACGTTGATCGCGTTGTACACGATTTCGACTCTCTATCATTCTTTTCGACGCAAACGATTGAAAGCCATTTTCCAGCGACTTGATCATTGCGCGATTTATCTCTTGATTGCCGGAAGCTACACGCCTTTTACGTTGGTTACTTTGCACGGCGCATGGGGGTGGACGATCTTCGGCATTAACTGGGGGCTTGCCGCATTTGGCATCGCGCAGGAATGGTTGCTCGGCAAAAAAACGCGCGTTTTATCGCTGCCGATTTACGTGATCATGGGCTGGCTGATCGTGATCGCCACCAAACCGTTGATCGACGCGCTGCCGTCGTCCGGTTTGTTTTGGCTGGTGTTGGGCGGACTTTTTTATACGGGCGGAATCGTCTTTTATATTTTCGATGAGAAAATTCGTCACGGACATGGTATCTGGCATCTTTTTGTACTCGCCGGCAGCATTGCGCATTTCATTTGTATTCTTTTTTATGTGATCTGACGTCAATGCTAATACTAATGGAACCACTGATTAATGTTGCGAGCGCGAGCAAGACAAGGCGGGATCTGACGAAAAAGCGCAGTTTACTTGGTGGTAAATGAGCATTTTGAGGAGGATTCCAACGCCGTATTGCGCGTGCGCAGTAATTAAGCAGTGGTTCCCAATGTTTGTGCAGCATCATGGAAAAGAACACCAATAACAAAATTCTGTTCGGGTTTCATGCATTATTGGCACGTTTGCGCCAGCAACCGGAAAGCATTCAAACCATTTTTTTTGACGAAGCGCGTCAGGATGCGCGCTTGCGTGATTTGTTGGCGCGTGCCGAACTTGCCGGGTGCGCAACGCAGGCGGTCAATCATCAGCGACTTGATCAACTGGTCAAACAAGGAAGACATCAAGGCGTTGTTGCGTTTGTTCGTGATCTTCCATTGCGCGCTGATCTTGATGAAATTCTGGAAACGTGTCGCGAGCCATTGTTGCTGGTGCTTGATGGCGTGACTGATCCGCACAACTTGGGCGCGTGTTTGCGTTGCGCCGATGCGTTTGGCGCACACGCATTGATCGTGCCCAAAGATCGCTCCGTGCACGTTAATGCGACGGTTGCCAAAGTGGCGTCCGGTGCAGCGGATACCGTGCCCGTGATTGCGGTGACCAATTTGACGCGCACGCTGGAGCAACTCAAAAAAAATGGTATTTGGTGTCTGGCGGCAGATGCCGATGGCGAAAACTTATACGATGCCGATTTGAGCGGCGCTGTTGCGTGGGTGTTTGGCGCTGAAGGGCACGGACTGCGTCGTTTGACGCGCGAGCATTGTGATCGCGTGATCAGTATTCCGATGCAGGGCATGGTTGAGAGTTTGAACGTCTCCGTTGCGGCGGGTATTTGTCTCGCCGGTACGCAGGCGGCACGTTATCGTTTGGGCAAGGCTGAATCAAAATGAATCAGGTATTTGAAAAAATCAAACAATGGCATCAACATTACATCGACTTTCGTCGTGATTTGCACGCGCATCCGGAAGTTGGTTTCGATTTGTCGCGTACGCGGGAAAAAATCACTACCGAGTTGCGACGATTGGGTATTGATTTTCACGACGATGTTGGCGGCGGCATTGTCGCGGTGATTCCGGGCGTTGATCCATCATCGCGCGGCATCGGTTTGCGTGCCGATATGGATGCGTTGCCGATGCAGGAAGAAAACACATTTGCACACGCGTCGCAAACACCGGGTCGCATGCACGGTTGTGGGCACGATGGACACACTGCAACGTTGATGGCGTGTGCGCAGTATCTTCAGGAAAATCGCCATTTTTCCGGAACGGCATATTTGATTTTTCAACCAGCTGAAGAGGGAAAAGGCGGTGGGTTGGCGATGATTCAGAGCGGTCTGTTTGAGCGTTTTCCCATCGACAATATTTTTGCATTGCACAACTGGCCGGAGCTTCCTTTCGGAAAAATCGCCGTGCAACCAGGACCGGTGATGGCAGCCTGCGACAAAATCAATATCGAGATTGAAGGGCGCGGTGGTCATGCAGCGCACCCACATCTCACGGTCGATCCGGTTGTAGTTGCCGGGCAATTGATCACGGCGGTGCAGTCGATAGTGGCGCGCAATGTTGACCCATACGATGCGGCAGTGATCAGTATTTGCGGTATTGAAGCGGGCAACATGGACGCGATGAATGTGATTCCTTCGCGCGCGCGCATGATCGGAACGGTGCGCACCTTTTCGCTGCAGGTGCAGGATACGATTGAAAAACGTTTGCGAGAAATGATTCCTTCGCTGGCGCAGGCTATGGGTGCGAAGGCAAGCATTGACTATGAACGCATTGATCCGGCAACCGTGAATGATGCGCAGCAAACGGTATTTGCCGAGAAAGTTGCCATTGATGTTGCCGGTGCGGAAAACGTTGTGCGTGATCTACATCCGTCGATGGGCGCAGAAGATTTTTCGTATATGCTTTTGCAGAAGCCAGGCGCTTATTTGCGCATCGGACAGCAAAGCGATCAACCGCAACACAATGTTTTTCTGCATAACGGTCAATATGACTTCAACGATGATGTGATTCCTCTTGGCGCAGCGCTATTGGCTGGCTTGGTCGAGAGAGATCCTCGTTCTTGACGAAAGCGATAAACGCACGCACAATATCATTTTGACTCGGGGCGCCGGTACAGATTGAAAAAGTACAGGCTGAGAACGACCCGTAATACCTGATCTGGATCATGCCAGCGTAGGGAAGTCTGAAAACCTTTCATCGTTTTCATTTGCCTCGCTGTACAGTCCAAAAAAAGAAGCATATGAAATCATTTCCATTATCCAAAACTGCCGAGCTTCTGACGCAATTACATGCGTCGCCGCCATTGGTGCATTGTCTGACCAACGATGTTGTACAGGAAATCACGGCCAACGTATTACTGGCGTTGGGCGCATCACCAGCGATGGTCGTCGCCGAACAGGAAGCGCCTGAATTTTCAGCAATCGCCGATGCGTTGTTGATCAATATTGGTACTTTGACTCAAGAGCAGGTGCAAGCGATGCGCGCAGCGATAATCGCTGCGAACAAAGCGGGGACGCCATGGGTGCTTGATCCGGTAGCCGTCGGTGCAATTCAATATCGCAGTACATTCGCGCGTGACATACTCACATTGAAACCGACAGCGATTCGTGGTAATGCTTCCGAGATTCTCGCTTTGGCGGGGCGTCAGGCAGCGGGGCGCGGTGCCGATTCGGCCGATACTTCTGACGCGGCGTTGGATGCGGCACAACAGTTAGCACGTGATGCACGAACGATTGTCGCCGTGACAGGAAAAACCGATTATGTGACCGATGGTGTACAAACATGGTCTTTATCGTATGGCGATATTCTGATGACGCGAGTAGTCGGTACGGGTTGCGCATTATCGGCAGTGGTTGCCGCTTTCTGCGCGCAGGACGGCGATAAACTCGATGCTGTTGCGGCAGCGTGTGCCGTTGTATCGCTGGCAGGCGGCATTGCGACAAAACGCGCTGCTGGGCCGGGGTCTTTTGTCCCTCATTTCATGGATGCGCTTTATACTATGACAGCAGACAACATCAAGGAGTACGAACATGCGAACGCTTGATCTGAGTTTATATTTGGTTTTGGATCCCGTGTTGTGTGGTGGTCAGGACGGGATGGTGAAAACAGCCATCGCCGCAGCGGAAAATGGAGCAACCATCATGCAATTACGTGCCGAGGCGATGGAAAAGCGCGCTTGGTATGAAGCAGGGTTGGCGCTGAAAGAAGCATTGCGGCCTTACGAAATTCCGCTGATTGTGAACGACCATATTGATGTTGCGCTGGCGATCGACGCGGATGGTGTTCACATCGGACAAAAAGATCTACCTGCGGAAATTGTGCGCAGTATGATCGGCCGCACCAAATGGTTGGGGTTGTCGGTATCGAATAGTGAACAACTTGAAGCGGTCCCTGACGTACTCGATTATCTGGGCATCGGTCCAGTTTACCCGACGCAATCCAAACGCAACGCACCGCCTGCGATCGGTTTGGGAACACTCGCTGAACTCACGCAAAACAAATGTCAACCGGCGGTTGGTATTGGCGGCATTACTGCCGCAACGGTCAGCGATGTTTTGCAATGTGGCGTCGAGGGTGTTGCCGTAGTATCCGCGATTTGTGGGCAACCCTTTCCAGCACAAGCCACAAAAGCGCTGCGTGACGAAGTGGACAACGTGCAATGATTATCAACGCACTAACCATTGCGGGCTCTGATTCCGGCGGTGGCGCGGGCATACAGGCAGACATCAAAACCTTTTCCGCGCTCGGCGCGTATGGTGCGTCCGTCATCACCGCGCTGACGGCACAAAATACGCAAGGTGTGCGCGGCGTGATGCCCGTACCGCCGGATTTCATTCGTGCTCAATGCGAAGCCGTTTTCGACGATATCCGCATCGACAGCGTGAAATGTGGCATGCTTGCCAACGCCGAAGTCATCGAAACGGTCGCACAATGTCTCACACGTTATCGCCCATCGGTGTTCGTGCTTGATACCGTGATGGTTGCTAAAAGTGGCGATACCTTGCTGGACAAAGAAGCGATCGGCGCATTGCGAGACGTATTATTACCTTTGGCGGATCTGATCACACCGAATCTTCCTGAAGCCGCCGCACTGTTGCAAATCGAGGTGGCGCGTGATGAAGACACAATGCGTGAACAGGGGCGGGCATTATTGCAAGCCGGTGCACGCGCCGTACTGATGAAAGGCGGACATTTGCGCGGCGATGAAAGCCCGGATTGGTTGATCACACCCAGCGAAGAAATACGTTTTGCTTCACCGCGCATGACTGGCAAGCACACACACGGCACGGGCTGCACGCTATCGGCAGCATTGACGGCACTGAAACCGTGCTACGCGACGTGGCAGGAAACGATTGAAGAAGCGAAAAGCTGGATGCAAGGTGCGTTTCGCGAAGCTGAACGATTGCAGGTTGGTAGCGGGATTGGGCCGTTGCATCATTTTTATCGGATTTGGTGAAAAATCTTAAGGATCAATGATGGCAAAAACAATATCGATATGGTTGTATGTTCTTTTTGTTGTCGCTTGGCAATGGCTTGTGTATAGCTACGAATTTCCCGGTGAGTGGTATCGTTCACTTGCAACAGGTCTGATGTCTATCATGTTTGTTGTAGCTATTTTTGGACTAGGCATGATCTGCGCAGCTTTTTTGAAAGAAATGCGACAAAGGGTTTATCGGACATGGATGTTTTCTATTGAGCTTTTCTTGTATGCAGTAGGTTTTTTTGTTTTGTACCAAGGGATGTTCGGAAGCAGGGTAAGGATTCCTAATGAATATATCGAAATACTTTTTTTGCTTGGAGCAATTGTTGGTTTTTTTCTTTTGAAAAAAATATTTTTTCAAAAGTTCGAATTTCTAGTACATACAAAAGGGGGCGATCTATTCAGTGAAATGGGAGTGAAAAAGGACTCCCCCTTTTTTGAAAGTAGACTATGCATCAAAGTTACGCTGGGGCTTATTGCATTAGCGCTTTTGGCGGTATGGCGCTCTACTCGATAAATAAATCTCGCTCAAGATACGCTGCTTTTCAACTTCTTCATGAACGCAACAAATTGCGGTTTCATCTCCGCGAACAATTCGCTGTCCTTTTTCTCGATCAATGTCTTCCCGAAAAGTTTCAAGCCAATACAGAATGTCGCTGCCTCATTTTCCGTAAAACCATTGAGTCGTTTCAGGCGTTCGAAAATGACGAACAGGTCATCGTGGATACCGACGTCGAATTGCATGTGCTGCGGTGTGGCGGATGAATCATCCAGAAGTTCGCTGACGGTGATTTGATATTGGTGTTGTTTCATGAGTTTTCCTTGTAGGTTAGGAATCGTTGATTCATGTCACGAGCGCGAGCAAGACAAGGTGGCGTATTTTCCAAAAAGCGCGACGAAAAAACGCAATTTACCCAGATGTAAATGAGCATTTTGAGGAGGATTCCAACGCCGTATTGTTTGCGCGCAGTAATTAATCAATGGTTCCTCAGTCTTTGCCAAAAACTTCGTTTAATTGCTGCGTGACGCGAATGAATGTTGTGCGTTTGGAAAGTTCGCGTAAACGTCGTGCACCAACGTAAGTGCAGGCGGAGCGCACGCCACCGATGATATCGCGCGCCGTGTGTTCGACCGCACCGCGATAGGGGACGAGCACTTCTTTGCCTTCGGCGGCACGATAAGACGCAACACCACCTGAATATTTGTCCATCGCGGTTTTGCTGCTCATGCCGTAAAAACGTTTGAACGTTTCGCCGTTTTTCTCGATGGTTTCGCCGCCGCATTCGTCGTGACCGGCAAACATGCCGCCGAGCATCACGAAATCGGCGCCGCCGCCGAACGCTTTGGCGATGTCGCCAACGGTGGTACAACCGCCATCAGCGCAGATGAGTCCTTCCAACCCGTGCGCGGCATCGGCGCACTCGATGATTGCGGAGAGCTGCGGATAACCGATGCCGGTCATTTTGCGCGTGGTGCAAACGGAGCCGGGGCCGATGCCGACTTTGACGATGTCCGCACCGGCGAGGATCAGTTCTTCGGTCATTTCGCCGGTGACGACATTGCCCGCCATCAGCACGATGTGCGGATAGGTTTGACGAACGTCGTGAACGAAGTCCACGAATTTTTCGGTGTAGCCGTTGGCGACATCGATGCAGACGTAGCGCAGCTTTTTGTCCAGTGCCGCCATCACGGTTTTGAGTTTGTTTTTATCATGCTCGGTGATTCCGAGCGAGTAGAAAACCGTGGCGTTGTCGGGGAGTGATTCGAAAAAAGCAATGATCTTACTGGCGTCGTAATGTTTGTGCAGCGCCGTTGCCAGTTGATGCTGGGTGAGCGCGTGTGCCATTTCGAACGTGCCGACGGTGTCCATATTGGCGGCGATAACAGGAAAACCGCGATAAGGATAATCGACATGGCGAAAAGTGAAGTCGCGCATGATGTCAACCGTGGAACGGGTGTGCATGGTCGAGCGTTTGGGGCGGATCAGCACGTCTTTGAAGTCGAGCTTGATGTCGTTTTCGATGCGCATGTTTTTCCTCCAGAGAGCACGCAAAAACGCCGATTTTTTGTTTATCGGCGTTGATGCATTATAAAGGACGTTGATTAATGTCGCGAGCGCGATAGGCGTGTGTTACTTCGGGTAACGTATCGCTTATTGGTTTATTGCATTGCCGCTGCCCAATGTCGAACAGACAAGGTAAAATAGCGAAATTCGACTTGAGAATTGCCATGCATCCCATTCTAACGATAGCCGTAAAAGCGGCACGCCGCGCCGGTAATATTATTGTTCGCGGCTCGCGCGAAATTGACCGTTTGACGGTTCACACCAAAGGACACAACGATTTTGTCAGTGAAGTCGACAAAATGGCGGAAGAAGCCATTGTCGATGTGTTGCATAGCGCGTACCCGCAACACGGCTTTCTCGCCGAAGAAGGAACGGCAGCAGAAATCAATCCGGATGCCGAGCAGAAATGGATTATTGACCCGCTCGATGGCACCACCAACTTCTTGCACGGCTTTCCGCAGTATTGCGTTTCCATCGCGTTTGCGACGCAGAATCAGGTGCAACATGCGGTGGTTTTCGACCCTGTTCGCAATGATCTTTTTACGGCTTCGCGCGGTAGCGGCGCTTTTTTGAATGATCGTCGAATTCGTGTTTCTCGCCGGGTTTATTTGCGCGATTCGTTGATCGGTACTGGTTTTCCGTTTCGTGACAGCACCACACTTCATGCTTATCTGGAAATGATGGGCGCACTTTTTCGCAGCACCGCGGGCTTGCGTCGCCCAGGTGCGGCAGCATTGGATCTGGCGTACGTCGCAGCGGGATTTTACGATGGCTTTTTTGAACTGGGACTGCATCCATGGGACGTTGCGGCAGGCAGCTTGTTGGTGCAGGAAGCGGGAGGTTTGATCAATGATTTCCACGACAACGACAATTTTTTGTTTGGTGGCGAGGTTTTGGCGGCCAATCCGAAAATCTTTGCGCAATTGCTCAGTTTATTGTCGCCATATTTGAATGAAAAAGAGTAAGACGCGTCAATGCACCGTTGTTTTTCAAGGAGCTGTTGATTCATGTCGCGAGCGCATGCAAGACAAGGCGGCGTATTTTCCAAAAAGCGCGACGAAAAAGCGGAGTTTGCACGGAAGTAAATGAGCATTTTGAGGAGAATTCCAACGCCGTATTGCTTGTGCGCAGTAATGGATCGTTGTTTCCAAAAAAAGAGGGCTATGTGATCAACACATAGCCCTTGGTTCTATTTGGTGGGCGATACTGGGGTCGAACCAGTGACCCCTGCCGTGTGAAGGCAGTGCTCTACCTCTGAGCTAACCGCCCAAACGAACCCAGACAGGAAAGTGAATTTAACCATAGCGGGCGGGTTAGGGCAATGCGAACGAGGCGGGGAACTTCCTCGACAAAGTCTCTAAATACGATGCAACGCTATGAAGATAAAAGAAAAATAATTATCGTCAAAAATTTTTCGGAATGTCGCAAATCGCACAGAAATGACAAATATATTTTTGATGTCGTTGTATGTCAAAAACAAGTTATTGATATTTAAAGTGTTTTCTAAATGTTCGAAAATATAACAAATGCTATTGGCGTAATCCGAGGTTTGTGATTTATCCGGGCAGTTTCGCATTCAAAATATCATTGGTTTGCCTGTTACGAAAATCCGCCCACGCAGCCGCCACTTCTTTGTCATGCAGTGCAAGTAGCGAAACTGCGAAAAGAGCCGCATTCGCAGCGCCAGCCGTGCCGATGGCGAACGTTGCCACGGGAACGCCTTTCGGCATTTGCACAATTGAGAGTAATGAATCCATGCCCGACAATGCTTTTGACTGCACGGGAACACCGAGTACGGGAACGGTGGTTTTAGAAGCGAGCATTCCTGGAAGGTGTGCCGCGCCGCCTGCGCCGGCGATGATCGCGTGCAAACCGCGTGAACGCGCGGAGACAGCGTATTCAAAAAGAAGATCGGGTGTGCGGTGCGCCGAAACCACGCGCGTTTCATAAGGCACATCGAAATCACGCAGAATGTTCGCGGCAATTTCCATCGTCGCCCAGTCGGAGGTTGACCCCATGACGACGCCGATTTTGGCAGGTGTGCTGTTGCTCATGATCATGATTCCTCAAGGTACTTTTGTGCATGATACCGTTTTTCGGCGAAAATGTTGAAAGATGATGCCATGCAAGATCGCCGGAAGCTAGAATCTCAGGTATCCTCAAACGCATCAATAACGGATGGAGCCGAATGAACAGAATGATGTCTGATCATTATCATTTTTTGAACAAGATTTGGCAGCGCTATCGCTTTCTTGATTTTTTCCGTTTCATCGTTGGTCGCGTATTTGAATTGCGTATGACGCGCGTCGCCGCGAGCCTGACCTACACCACGCTTCTCGCGCTGGTTCCGTTTTTAACTGTGGCGCTGATCGTGGTGTCGGCGTTTCCCGTGTTCTCCGAATTCAGCGAACGCTTTCAAAAATTTGTTTTCGGTGCGCTGGTACCGGACTATGCCGCGAAAGTGGGCGAGGTCATCAACGGCTTTGTCAGCAACGTCGGCAACCTGACCGCGCCGGGCATCATTTTTCTCGCCGTTGCGGCGTTGCTGCTGCTGAGCACCATCGAAGATGCTTTCAACGATATCTGGGGTGTACGCAAATCACGCCGCAAAATGCACCAACTATTGGTGTATTGGATGATTTTAACGCTTGGCCCGTTATTGATGGGTGTTGGGTTTACCATTTGGCATTCATTACACAGCCAATTCGGCGGTGGTGAAGAATGGCCATGGCTAGCACGCATGTTCCAATACGCAAGTTCGTTTGCGGTGACAACAGCGTGCTTGTGGATGGTGTATCGTTTCGTGCCGAATCGCTACGTTCGTGCGCGCCACGCGCTGACCGGCGCACTGATCGCAGCATTCTTTTTTGAAGTGGCGCGCAGTGCGTTTTCCTGGTACGTCGGGCAACTTGCATCGTATCAGTTGGTGTACGGTGCGTTTGCCAGCTTGCCGATATTTCTGTTATGGCTTTATTGCTTATGGCTGATCGTCCTCGGCGGCGCGGTGATTGCGGCGTCGATGTCATTCTGGCGCGGTTCAGCGTGGCAACGACCTGCCGATGTGCGCCGTAATTTTCAGGATGCGGTTGAGATATTATTGACTTTGTATACCGCACAGCAACAGGGGCAGGCGCTCACGGTCAACCAGTTGCGGCGACGCGTCGATGCCGCTGACGAACAAATTGATTCTTTGCTCGATAGCATGGCGCAGCACGATTTCGTTCAGGAAGGAACATACGACCATGGCGAGACTTGGGTGTTGAAGATGAGCGCGGAAGCGATCAATATCGCCGACGTGATGCGCATTTTTCTCGACGACCAAACTTTCGACCAAAAAGATGCCATGGAAGCGGAATTGCGGCGGCTTTTGCGTCCGCTGTTTGATGAACTGGATATTTCGCTCGAATCGTTGGCGAAAAAAATGAAAGATAAAAAAATCAATGCCGACGCATCATGATCAACGTGTTCACTGCGCGTGGGCGGGCGATGATGAAGACTATTGCGCTTACCACGATCAGGAGTGGGGCGTGCCGGTGCATGACGATCATCTGCTGTTTGAATTTCTGATATTGGAAGGGATGCAGGCGGGGCTATCGTGGTTGACGATTCTACGCAGACGCGACAACTATCGGCGCGCATTTCATCATTTCGATGCCGAAGCCATTGCCCGATATACCGAGGAAGATGTTGAGCGATTGATGAACGATGCAGGAATTATCCGCAATCGGCTCAAAATCGAATCGACGATCACCAATGCTCGCGCGTGGCTGATGTTGCAGAGCGAGTTTGGCAGTTGCGACGCGTTTCTCTGGCAATACGTTGGTGGCATACCCCTTCAAAACGCGTGGCGACACGTCAATGAAGTTCCAGCCAATACACCGCAATCGGAAGCCATGAGCAAAGCGCTGAAAAAACGTGGATTCAAGTTTGTGGGCGCGACGATTTGCTACGCATTCATGCAGGCGGTAGGGATGGTTAACGATCACACAGTCGACTGTTTTCGCCATAAAGCACTAGGTGGAAAACGCAACTGAAATGCTGAGTTATCGACATGCTTTTCACGCAGGCAATCACGCTGATGTATTCAAACATAGCACTCTGCTGGCAATCCTCGATTATTTGAACCAAAAAGACAAAAACTATTATTATATCGATACGCATGCCGGCGCAGGTTGGTACGTGTTGACGGAAAGTTATGCAGCACAAAACGCCGAGTACGAAAACGGTATTGGTAAGCTCTGGCAGCGCGGTGATGCTCCTGAAACGCTCAAACGATATGTTGAATTGATTCGCGCCTGCAATCCAGACGGCACGTTGCAGGTTTATCCCGGTTCGCCCATGATCGCGCAGCGTGTGATGCGCCCCAATGATCGGCTGCGTTTGTTTGAGTTGCATCCTGCTGACTATGACTTGCTATGCCAAAATTGTGCGGAAGGAATCGGCAACAAACGCATTCAAGAGCATAAACAAGATGGTTTTGCGGCGATGAAAGCGGTGTTGCCGCCACCGACGCGACGCGGCATGGTGTTGATCGACCCGTCGTACGAAGTGAAAAGCGATTATCGTAATGTAGTCACGGCACTGCGCGAAGGCATGCGGCGATTCGCCAACGGCGTTTATATGCTGTGGTATCCGCAGTTGTGCAAGCCGGAAGTTCGAACGCTTGCAACTGAATTGGAAAAATTGCCTTTCGAGTCATGGCTGCATGCAACATTGAATGTTTGCAAACCATCGCGTGATGGCTTCGGGATGTTCGGAAGTTCCATCTTCATTGGCAATCCGCCATGGACATTGACGGAAAATTTGTCTCAAATTTTGCCGTACCTCGCAAAACATCTTGCTCAGGATGATGGTGCGGATTTTTTATTAACGACTTCATGATGCGCTGCGTTCACGCCAATAACGTGGTACGGCTTGTCGATAACCTTCGACAGTAATGGAATCCGGGTTGATGCGAAACCGAATCGCACCGAGTTGATCGGTGCGTAAAATTTCTGCATCTGCTGCTTCATAACGTGCAATGACTTCTTCGCGCGGAAAACGATAGCGATTTCGATAACCCGCACTGAACACTGCATACTGTGGCGCAACGGTGTCAATGAAAAGCACTGAAGAAGAACTCTTGCTACCGTGGTGTGGCACGATCATGATATTGCTTTTCAAATCAATGTCTGATGACTGTGCCAGATAACGCTCGACACTTGTGCCGATATCGCCGGTGAGTAGAACGCTTCCACCGGCCGCGCTGACTTTGAGAACACATGAACGGTCATTGGTGTTGCTGTATTTTTTCATGGTTCGTTCGTTGGGCGAGATGAATTCAAACCATACACCATCCCATTGCCAGCGCTGTTTGGTGCGGCAGTTTTCCTGAGCAGGTAGGCTGAGAGCATCGCTGATTTCTGGCGCGAAAGAACGATGAACCAGCAGTGCAGCAGCAATGCTGTGCACACCACCCGCATGGTCGTTATCAACATGACTGATGACCATCGTGTCAAGCTGATAAATTGCATGATATTTCAAAAAAGGTACGACAACGCGACTGCCCGCGTCGCTGTTTTCGTTGTACGCTGGTCCTGTATCGTAAAGCAACGTGTGTTGTGCGGTACGCACAAAAACCGATAATCCTTGACCGACATCGAGAGTCGTTACTTCAAAACTGTTTTCCGGTGGTGGTTGAGACGGAATGATCAGTAACGCGGGCAAGCACCAGACAACACCCAAAAAGCGCCCGGGCATACCGCGCGGCGCGAGCAACCAGAGAATGCCGACGATTGCGGCAATGATTGTCCATAGTGGTGCGCCGTGTTGTTGCCAAACCGCAATGGGCGATTGCGTGAAAAAAGTCAACGCATCCATCAAAATTTGAATTAGAAAATGTGCAGGAATCCAGAGGAAAGACAGCCCGGGCACCATACCCAACAGCGTGATCGGAATCACCAGCAAAGTGACCCATGGAATCGCCCATAAGTTGGCAGGGAGGGAAATCAATGAAAACTGTTGAAACACGGCGAGTAGTAGCGGAATCAAACCGAGCGTAACGACCCATTGTGTGCGTAGCGCCAACGAAAAAGATTTCCTGGCACGATGATAAATATTGGTTGGCACACTTGCTGTTGCGAAGCGTCCGGCCGCCGCATACAACAGCCAACCCACAGCACCGAACGAAAGCCAGAAGCCGGGCGCCAACGGCGCCCACGGGTCCCATACAACAACCACGAAAAGTGCCCACAACCAGATGCGAAAAGGCTGATTCATGCGCTGCATCCAAAGCCCGCAGGCGGCAACCGCAAGCATGATCAACGTTCGTTGTGCCGGAATGCCTGCACCGGCAAGCGCGACATAAAAAGCTGATGCGCAAAAACCGGCGGCGACAGCAAGTTTCATCGCCGGACAGCGTGTCGTCAATCGCGGTAAACGGCGAAAAAGAAAAAAGAGCAGCCCACCAATTAGTGCGGAAAAAATCGTGACGTGCAAGCCGGAAATACTGACCAGATGCGTAATCCCGCTACGGTTGAACACCAGCCATTGATCGGACGGAATCGCGCGTTGTTCACCGACTGCCAACGCCACGATCACACCAGCGTACGGTTTTCCTTCGAGCGTGGTGCTGATGCGTGTGCGAATGCTTTCACGCATGTGCTGTACGTAATTCATCGGCGAAGACACGAAAGCGTCAAGCATCATGTTATCGGGCGCATCGCGCACATAACCCGTCGCACGCCAGTTGTGTTGCAACAGCCACGCTTCAGTATCAAACCCGCCCGGGTTGGCATTGCCGTGCGGACGTTTCAAACGCACAGTGAGTTGCCAGCGCGCACCGGCACGCAGTTCGGGAAATGTGATATTTTCACTTTGATCAAAAGCGCGGTGATACCACGTCAGTGCGACCCGCGATGGCAAAACGGCATTTGGTGTGACGACTTCTTCAACAGAAAAGGAAAAGCGCGTGCTGCGTTCGGAAGAGGCTGGCAAGTCGTCAATAACGCCAATCAGCGTAATATCTTTGCTTTCCGATGAGCTCGGCAGTTCGTCCGCCATACGCACAGCGGCACGTTGCGCTGCATAACCGTAGCCACACAGAATGGAGGCCAACAACATCAAGAAAAAGCCAATATTAGATGGATGGTTTTTGAGATGGACAAGAAGCGCCAGCCAGACGATCAGTGCAACAATGGAGAACAACCCGGCGTAAACCGGTAATGATGCACTTGTTTGCAGCAGTGCAACACCGATAACAAATGCGGCAAAAGAAGAAGGTAAGGGCGCTGGATAACCAATCACACGCCTAAAGCGACCATAAACGATGCAACACCGCCATCAGCAAAAGTGTATAAGCGGCGGCAATAATATCGTCGAGCATAACGCCGATACAGTTTTTCACGCGCTGATCAATGGCTTTGATCGGCGGCGGCTTCACGATGTCAAAAAAGCGGAAAAGTACGAACGCAATCAGCACCATAACAGGTGTCATCGGCACGAAGAGCAGAACAATAACAAACGCGGCGATTTCATCGATGACGATACCACTGTGGTCAACTTCGCCCAGATTTTTTCCAGTCACATAAGTCGCCCAAGTGCCGACAATCAGCAACAGGGCAATGACCGCTACCCACAAACAAATATCATTAGCGATTGACAGCGCCCAAGCGATGGGGATGGCGGGCAACGTGCCCCAAGTGCCGGGCGCGGGGCGCAACAAACCCGTGCCAAAACCAAGCGCGATGACGTGCGCCGGGTGTTGAACGAAAAAACGAAAAGAAATTGGTGAGGTTTTGCTCACGGTCATGTATCAAATGTAGAATATGACAACCAATGATCTCATAAATTCGGGGAAAGTGGTTAGTTCTTGATTTTAAAGAATCAAGGAAAGCCGGAAATAAGCCGCGCTGAACCAAGCTCACATATGTTGAAAAAAATTTATTGCTTGCTTGATGGTTTCTTTAGAATCAATGTGTTTGGTAAAAAAGAACTTGGATTCAACCACGAAGTGCAATTTTGACAACAGGAAGAAGGGTCAGGATG
>DAISYG010000008.1:0-49906 GCA_036825435.1 Casimicrobiaceae bacterium
CGGAGATTCCACCTAAAGATTCAAAAAGGCTGTCTGAAAAGGTGGGGCCACTTCTGCCTTCGCCAACACCGTCTGGATTGCCACGCCGACTTCGTCGGCTCGCAATGACATTCGTTTCTTGGATGTTGTGGTGTGAAAGGAGCGTTTTGCGCTTCGACGATGTAGGGGCGAAAATTTTTTCGCCCCTACGGGGTCTCATTGTGTGTATGAAGCGCGGAGTTTTTTCTGATTCCTGATTCCTGAAACCTGACGCCTGAACCCTGAAACTTCACCCGATCTCTGAACTCTGAAAACCACTCAGCGTTTCTTCCAGTTCCAGCCACGCGTGTTCCAGTTCCTGAATTTCCTGCGCCAATTCTCGCTGTTGCGCGAGTGACTCGGTAAGCCGTGTTTTATTTTCTTCCTGATACGCTTCGGGTGACGCCAACCAGTTTTCCAGCGCATTTTTTTGCTCGGTCAGTCGCGCCATTTTTTCTTCCATCGTTTTTTGTTTTTTGAGCAGGGGTGCGCGCTGTTGTCGCTGCTCGGCTTGCTGACGCTTTTGCGCTTTGCGTTCTTCCGATGTTTTTTCGTGCGCTTTGGCCGGTTCGTTTTTTTCTTCCGCATCATGCCAAGTGGTGCGCGATAGCGTGTGTTGCCGGTAATCTTCCAGATCGCCATCAAACGGAGCAACCTTGCCGTGTTCGACAAGCCAGAAAGTATCAACCGTTGCCGAGAGCAGATAACGATCATGCGCAACAACAATCAGCGCACCATTGAACGCTTGCAGTGCTTCGGTGAGCGCTTCGCGCATGTCGATGTCGAGATGGTTGGTCGGCTCGTCGAGTATCAGCATTTGCGGTTTTTGATAAACGATCAGCGCCAGCGCCAGTCGCGCGCGCTCACCGCCGGAAAACGTCGCGACGGGCTGCGTCACTTGATCGCCGCGAAAAGCAAAACCTCCGAGGAAATTGCGCAGCGCCTGTTCGCGCGCGTTTGAGTCGAGGCGCTGCATGTGTTCGAGCGCGGATGATTCCGAGTCGAGGGTGTCGAGCTGATGTTGTGCGAAGTAGCCGATACGCAGATCGCGAGCGCTGTGTCGTTCGCCGCCCAAAAGCGGCAAGCGCGCCGTCAGTGATTTGATCAGCGTCGATTTTCCCGCACCATTTACGCCCAGCAGACCGATACGTGTGTCGGACAGAATCGCGCATTCAACGTGGTTAAGAACGACGTGCCGCTTGCCTTGATTTTCGTAGCCTAGCGTCGCCTGCTCCAATCGCACCAGTTGCCGCGCGTGGCTGTCGCTGGGCGCAAACGCGAATGAAAACGGGCTGTCAACATGCGCGGCGGCGATGCGCGTCATTTTTTCCAGTTGCTTCAAGCGGCTTTGCGCTTGCTTCGCCTTTGTGGCTTTGTAGCGAAAACGATCTACAAAATGCTGCAAGTGCGCCATCGTGCGTTGCTGTTTTTCATGCGCCGCCTGCTGCACCGCCAACGTCGCGGCGCGCTCGTGTTCGAACTGCGCGTAGTTGCCGCGATATGTTTTCAGTTGGCATTGATCAAAGTGCACGATGACGTTGACGATGTTGTCGAGAAAATCGCGATCGTGCGTGATCAGCAGCAGCGTGCCCGGATAACGACGCAACCATTCTTCCAACCACATCACGGCGTCGAGGTCGAGGTGGTTGGTCGGCTCGTCGAGCAATAGAATATCGCTGCGACACATCAACGCCTGCGCCAGATTGAGACGCATACGCCAACCGCCGGAAAACGCATTGACCGGATTTTCATGTTCTTCGTGCGCAAAGCCCAAACCGGCGAGCAGTTCAGACGCGCGTGCTTTCGCACCATAGCCTCCAATCGCTTCATAACGATGATGCCATTCGGCGAGCTCCTGTCCTTCTTGTTCACTGTGTTGCGTGGTTTGCTGCAATCGCGTCAGTGCCGTTTCGACTTCACGCAATTCGGCGTCGCCGTTCATCACGTAATCCAGCGCGGAAATTTCGCCCGATGGCGTTTCCTGCGCGACATGTGCCATCACGGTGTTGGTCGGCATGAACACGTCGCCTTTTTCGGCGAGCAGTTCGCCGCGCAGCAGCGCGAAGAGGCTCGTTTTGCCGCTGCCATTCGCGCCGATGAAACCGACGCGCTGACGGTCGTGAATCATTAATGAAACATCGTCGAGCAACACGCGCGCGCCGCGCATCAGGGTCAAATGGTCGATGCGAATCATGCGCTTTTGAGTATGCAATCGTAGTCGATGACCAGCGGCGCGTGGTCGGAAAAGCGTTCGTCTTTGTAGATCAGCGCCGCTTGCGCATGTCGTGCAATGTCCGGCGTCGCCCATTGATAATCGAGCCGCCATCCGACATTCTTCGCCCATGCCTGCCCACGGTTCGACCACCAAGTGTATTGCTCGGCACGCGGATCAAGCTGGCGAAAAACATCAATCAACCCGGTTTCGGCGAACATCGTATCCAGCCAAGCGCGCTCCTCGGGCAGAAAGCCGGAATTTTTCTGATTGCTTTTCCAGTTTTTGAGATCAATTTCTTTATGCGCGATGTTGATGTCGCCGCACACGATCACGTGCTTTTTTTGCGCGATCAGCTTGTTCAGATGCGGCAAGAAGATATCGAGAAAGCGGTACTTCGCCGCCTGCCGCTCTTCGCCACTGGAACCGGACGGCACATAAACGCTGACCACCGTCAGATTGCCAAAATCCGCTTGCACGTAACGTCCTTCCGCATCGAATTCGCGATTACCCAAACCGTGGTGCACGACGAACGGTTGCGCAGCATAAAGCGCGACACCGCTATAACCTTTCTTCTGCGCCGGCTCGAATGCGACTTGCCGCATGCCAAGCGCGTCGGCGGACATCGTTTCGGGAATGTCCTGATGCTGCGCCTTCAATTCCTGAACGCACAGCACATCCCATGACATGTGTGTCAACCAATCGGAAAGCCCTTTGCGCTCTGCCGAACGAATTCCATTGACGTTAAGCGTGATTACACGCATGATGTACTCCGTTATTAAAGGAAACACTGATTCATTGCTGCGCGCAAGACTATCACTTCTTATTGTTTTATTCTATCCGTACTGTTTCATCGATCAAATCAATATGAGACAATGACGGGCGGCAGAAAAATGGCATAGTATCTGCTTATTCAGTTCTTACGTTTGTGATGAATATGACCCGACACTTTCTTCTCTTTGTTCTGACGATCGTCTGTATGGCAGTCGTCGGCGTTGCGTCGTCGGCAACGTACAAATGGGTCGATGAAAACGGTGTTATTCATTATTCGGACAAAGTGCCGATGGATGCGCAGAAAAGTGAAAAGACCGTGCTCGATCGGCAGGGGCGCACCGTCAAACGCATCGACTCCGATGAGCAATATCTGCAACGCCTTGAAGAAGAAAAACAAAAAGCCAAGACAGAGGAAGAAGAAGCCAAACCGACGGTGATGGAATACCGCGACCGCGCGCTGGTGCTTTCATACCTCACCGAAAATGATATTGATCTGGCGCGTGATCGCGCGCTACTCGTACTTGATGGCCAGATCGAAGCCACGGCGTCGATGATCGAACAATTGGAATCTCGGCAAGAAAGTCTGGAACAACGGCAGCAGGCCGGTGAAACCATCGCCGAGGGCGAATTGGAAAAAATCCACTTCGACATCGAAGCGCGTCGCAACACCATGACCCGTTATTACGCCGATCGGAAAAAAGTCGTCCAGAAATACGATGATGATAAAAAGCGCTGGCGCGAGCTCAAGGTCATCGAAGAACAACGCGCACGCGAAAAAGAAATCGAAAAGCTCAAAAAAGAACAGTCGCGCTAGAGCGTGCCATGAGCCTTCCGCGTTACGCCGTCATCGGCAACCCCATCGCCCATTCTCTTTCCCCATTGATCCACGAAGCTTTTTCGCGGCAAACCGACATTCCACTTTCGTATCAACGTCTTGAAGCGCCACTCGACGATAGTGGGCGCTCATTCCGCGAGGTCGTGACGCGCTTTTTCGATGAGGGCGGACGAGGGCTCAATGTCACCGCGCCGTTCAAGCATTTTGCGCTGTCGTTCGCGCGCGAAGCCGCCGAAAACGCGCAACGAGCCGATGCGGCCAACACGCTCACGCCGCTCGCGGATGGTTGGCGCGCCGACAACACGGACGGCATCGGCTTCATTCGCGACCTGCATCGTCAATGGAAGCGTACAGAGAAAGATGCACGCATCCTTATTTTTGGCGCGGGCGGCGCAACGGCAGGTATTCTAGGTGCGCTTCTCGCGCAAACACCGCGTGAAATCTGTTTGTACAACCGTACCGCTGACAAAGCGCAGGCCTTGCAGCAACGTTTTGCCAATGATGAAAAAATAACCGTGCTTCCATCGCTCGATACCGTTTCATCACGTGCTTTTGATCTGATCATCAACGGCATCAGTGTTCGCGCCGTTGATCAAAATAATATTCCCTGGCACATGCCTGTCATCAGCCCGGATACTCTTTTTTATGACATGGTGTATTCGTTGAGCGATACACCGTTCATGCGCTGGGCGAAAACAAATGGTGTTGATATGGTCTGTGATGGGCTTGGCATGCTGATTGAGCAGGCGGCTGAAAGTTTTTTCATCTGGCATGGCGTCTTGCCTGATACCGCCTTTTTGCACGCTCCAGAGGCTTTTAGCGCTTTACGAACTGCTCGGTTATGACGTCTTTTTCGCGGATTATGTCGGCAAAATACATGAAAATCCACGAAAAAGACGGAAAATAAGAAACGTTCGCGAAAAAATAATGCTTGCTTTTTCCGGAGAACTGTCGCTAAATAGCGGCTCATTCTTTTGTGATCCACCGTCACGATCGTGTATTTATTTTTTACGACTGCTGTTTGTTGCCGCGCTAGACTTTATGTTTGTGCGCATTTTGAACCAAGATAAACGAAGTTCAGACCAACAACCGACACAATCATGCCCAAGTCCGCTTCTTCTCCGCGCCAGCGCCCATTGATCTGGGTTTTGCACGGTCCCAACCTCAACATGCTCGGCAAGCGTGAGCCGGAACTTTATGGTCATCTCACACTCGCCGAAATCGATCAGGCGTTGAGTCGTCTGGCGGAATCGAGAGGCGCACGCTGCGAATCATTCCAAAGCAATCACGAAGGCGCGCTCATTGATCGCATTCACAGCGCGCCCGAGCAACAGGTTCAGTTTTTCATCATCAATCCCGGTGCGCTCACCCACACCAGCGTTGCATTGCGCGACGCCTTGCTGTCGGTAGCGCTTCCTTTCATCGAAGTTCATTTGTCCAATATCTACGCGCGCGAACCCTTCCGTCATCATTCAATGTTGTCCGACCAAGCGTTGGGCGGCATTTATGGTCTCGGTAATCAAGGGTACGAATTCGCATTGCTGCGCGCGTTGGATTACTTGCAGAATCGTTGAGATCATTATGGATTTACGCAAACTCAAAACCTTGATCGAGCTGGTTGAAACCTCCGGCATCGCCGAAATCGAAATTGAGGAAGGCGAAGAACGCGTGCGCATCACGCGCGCAACGCCCGCGCCCGTCGCGCCGATTTATGCGCCTGCGCCCATGGCTGCACCTGTTGCTGCTCCGGTAGCAGCGCCCGCCGCTGCGCCGCCTGCGGCAGAAGCCGCAGCAACCGATCTTCCGCAAGGTCATGTCATCGCCAGTCCGATGGTCGGCACGTTTTACCGCGCACCGTCCCCCGGCGCCGCACCGTTCGTTGACGTCGGCGCAACGGTCAAGGAGGGCGACCAACTGTGCATCATCGAAGCGATGAAGTTGATGAACGAAATCGACGCCGACTGCGCGGGCATCGTCAAAGCCATCTTGGTCGAAAACGGTGAGGCGGTTGAGTTTGGGCAGCCGTTGTTCGTCATCGGATAAAAAATGATGGCGCGAAAGCCGCGTTTTTCCGATCTCCCTGATTTGATGCTTTAAGTAAAGCGGCAACGATTGCGCCGCATGTTTGTCGAGGAATTCCCGCGTGACTGCCCGTAAAAAATACAAGTTATTCGATAAAATCCTGATTGCCAACCGCGGCGAAATCGCGCTGCGCGTGCAGCGCGCCTGTCGCGAAATGGGCATCAAAACCGTTGTCGTTCATTCCGAAGCGGACAAAGAAGCCAAATATGTGCGTCTTGCTGACGAGTCGGTATGCATCGGCCCAGCAGCACCCGCGTTAAGTTATCTCAATATTCCCGCGATCATCTCGGCGGCGGAAGTCACCGACGCGCAGGCCATTCATCCCGGCTACGGTTTTCTTTCCGAAAACGCCGATTTTGCCGAAAAAGTGGAATCGTCCGGATTCGTGTTCATCGGCCCGAAACCGGAAACGATCCGCATGATGGGCGACAAGGTCAACGCCAAAGCGGTGATGGAAAAGGCCGGCGTGCCGTGCGTACCCGGCTCCGAAGGCGCGTTGCCGGAAGATCCGAAGGAAATTCTGCGCATCGCCAAGGAAATCGGTTATCCGGTGATCATCAAAGCGTCCGGCGGCGGCGGCGGTCGCGGCATGCGCGTCGTCAACACCGAAGCAGCGTTGCTCTCGGCGGTTGCGTTGACGCAATCGGAAGCACAAAGCGCTTTCGGCAACCCGACGGTGTACATGGAACGCTTTCTCGCCACACCGCGCCATATTGAAATTCAGATCCTCGCCGACGCACACAAAAATGCGGTCTGGCTTTCTGACCGCGATTGTTCCATGCAGCGTCGTCACCAGAAAATCATCGAAGAAGCGCCCGCGACCAACATCCCGTTGCGATTGTTGAATCGCATCGGCGATCGCTGCGCCGACGCCTGCCGCAAAATCGGTTATCGTGGCGCGGGAACATTCGAATTCCTTTTTCAGGATGGTGAATTTTTCTTCATCGAAATGAACACCCGCATTCAGGTTGAGCATCCGGTGACCGAAGAAATCACCGGCATCGATCTGGTTCAGGAACAAATCAAAATTGCCGCCGGGCACAAGCTCACGCTTCGCCAACGCGACATCGTACGCAAAGGTCACGCGATCGAGTGTCGCATCAACGCCGAAGACCCGGACACGTTCGCGCCTTCGCCGGGACGCATCACGTCGTACCACACGCCGGGCGGTCCCGGCATTCGCGTTGATTCACACGTGTACAACAATTACTTTGTGCCGCCGCAATACGACTCGATGATCGGCAAAATCATTTCCTACGGTGACACCCGCGAACAGGCGATCGCCCGCATGCTCGTCGCGCTGTCCGAAACCGTGGTCGGCGGCATCAAAACCAATATTCCACTTCATCAGCAATTGCTGCTCGATGAAAACTTCGTGCGCGGTGATTTTTCCATTCACTACATCGAAGAGCGCATGAAGCAATTGAAAGGCGAATAAGCCAGTGGCCTATTGGTCGCTGCGTTTCGACACCGATTCCGCGCACGCCGAATGTTGGTCGGATGCACTACTGGAAAAAAGCGCGCTCGCCGTTGATCTTTCTGATCCCTTTTCCGGCACCGATGACGAAACACCGCAATACGGCGAACCCGATTCGCCTGTCGCGCTGTGGCCGACCTCGCGCGTGACGGCGCTGTTTGCCGATTCCGTCGACCGTGCAGCACTGGATGCGATCATTGCCGATATTGCACAACAACAATCGCTGCCGTTACCTGCTTTTGAATGCACGTCGATCGCCGAGCGCGACTGGGTACGCGAAACGCAGGCGCAATTCGGCCCGATCAAAATTACCGATGATCTTTGGATTGTACCGACGTGGTCTGAACCGCCCGCGCAGGCATCGCATGTTCTGCGCCTCGACCCGGGGCTGGCATTCGGCACCGGATCGCATCCAACCACACGATTGTGTTTGCGCTGGTTATGCGCGCATCCTCCTGCCAATTTGGATGTTCTCGATTACGGCTGCGGCTCGGGCATTTTGCTGCTCGCCACCAAATTGCTGGGGGCATCGCAACATGCTTACGGCGTTGACATCGACCCGCAAGCACTCATCGCGGGGCGAGAAAATGCAACCGCCAACGGCTTTGCTGCACAATTCGTCATGCCCGACGCGCTGCCGGAGATGGCGTTCGATCTGGTGATGGCAAACATTCTCACCAACCCGCTGCGCGTTCTGGCACCACTCTTCGCTGCGCGAACCAAACCGGGCGGACGCCTCATTCTGTCGGGCATTCTATCTTCACAGCAAGATGAAATTCTCGAATGTTATCGCCCGTGGTTCGACATCAAGCGCTGGCAAGAAGAGGATGGCTGGGTGCTGCTCAGTGGAATACGACGTGCCGAGCGTTAAAGCGCTGTTTACAAAACAAAGCTGACCCATCGCTCAATTGGCGGTATTCTTACGGAGCTTATGAGCACATCGAAATATACCCGCTGTCCCGAATGTCAAACGACATTCCGCGTCACCGAGCAACAGTTGGCGCTTCGCGACGGACAAGTCCGCTGCGGGCGCTGTCGCACGGTGTTCAACGCGTACAGTACGTTGGTTGATCCCAAAGGGTTGCGCCTCCCGGGGCCAGGCATGGGGCCTGCCGAGGTTGAAACGATGACGTTGCGCGATTTCGTCCCCGTCAAGGAAGAAGCCGAGCAAACGGAAGCGATCGAAAAAGTTGAACCGCCAACGGCAGCGGCGCATCTTCTGGCTGATCTTGAATCCCAAAAGCAAAGCGACGGCGAAGAAACACCGATCAAAGAAAAAGCTATTGAAGCAAAACCGGCCGAGGAAAAGTCCGCTGAAGAGAAACCTGCCAAGAAAAAAGCCGACCCGTCCGACAACGTCACGCTGGTGTTGGTCGAAGATACGGTCTCCCGTTTATCGCAAATGGCGGCAGCTTCGACGCATACTGCGCCGAGCATCATCACCGGCGCATCGTCTCCATCCACCACCAGTAGTCGCTCCCGCTCCCGCTCGCGTTCCGGCAAGAAAACGCGACGCAGCAAAAGCGACCCGACGCCGATGGCGCTGGTGCTCGATTCCGACACGCCCGGGTTATGGAAAAAATTGGGGCTGCCATCATGGGCGCGTCCTGTGTTTTATGGTGTTGCACTGTCGTTATTGGCGATTGGATTGTGGGCGCAAATCGTGCTTTATTTTCACGATTCCCTCGCTTATCAGTATCCGGGGCTGAAGCCTTTTCTAACGGCAAGCTGCGACATTCTGAATTGCCGCATCGAGCCTTATCACGACCTCGACGCGTTGACGATTGAATCGTCCGAACTGCATTCCGTTCCCGAACACCCCAATCGGTTGGCACTCACCGCCACCATCCGCAACCGCGGCAAGCAGGCAGTTGCGTATCCGATGTTACAACTCGAATTGACCGATTTACAGGATCAGGTTTCCGGACGTCGTTATTTTGCGCCCGATCTTTATCTTGGCGACGACTCGGTGATCGCGCGCGGCTTGGATGGCAACCGCGATGCAACCTTTACGCTCTTGCTGGAGTCTCACTTGAATACCGCCAGCGGTTATCGTCTTTCGCTGGTGTATCCATCTTCATAAGGAAAATATCATGAAAAAAACCATTGCTTTATTCGCTGTTTTACTCGCTGGATGTTGCGGCGCACCCACCTACGACAGTAATTCTGCCGCTGCGCCTACTGGCACTTATCAGGGAACGCTTCCCTGCGCCGACTGCGCGGGCATTGCAACGGAATTGACGTTGAATGCCAACCAGACCTTCACGCTCAAGGAAACGTATCTCAAAGACAGCAAAACACTGGCGACGAGCGCCGCCGGGCGCTGGCAGCGCCACGGCAACATGATCGAACTTTTCCCGTCGGGCAACAGCGAGAAAGACCGTTTGTGCTACGGCATTTCGTCTGCAAAAACGCTGACGAAATATGATATTCAATGCGCACCGATTCAGGGGACGACGCTTGATTATTCGTTGAAGAAACAATAATCGAAAATCTACTCAAAACAGCGGCATTACTTCTTTAACTCCGTCTTGATTTGCTGGCATTCAGGAAACAGGTGGCACCTGTTTCCTGAAACCTTGGTTGAAATAACCAAATCATTTTATACTTGGCCGGAATATTCTCACTCCTGAATAGATTCCGCCATGAAAAAACTACTCTTTCTTTTTCTTATTTTCAATATTTCTTTCGCAACCGCACAAACTACGCCGGAAATCGGCCCTTATGTCGAAGGGTATCGCGGTCCCAAGCTGGAGGAAGTTTGGCTGCTACGCATCGGCCCGCGCGCGGATCATACGTTTCTCGTGCAAATTGCCGGTGTCGATCACGACTGGAATCACACCATCGTCAAATGCGAAGTCAAAAAAGACAACGACGCCCCCGCTGCTTATACGGTGATCTACAACGAAGAACCTTATGCGCTGATGACGCAGAAAAGCTATACCGAGCTTGAATTGCGTCTGCCCGACGATAAAACGGCTATTCTGCTCACTTACGACAAAGAGTTGTCTCTGGAAGGAAACAGAGAGGCTTTTTTGGCGGATTATTTGGCGGCGCAGCGACGTGCGCAATAGAGGGGTGATGGCTTCTTAAGCAGTGGTTCCTTAATCAATACACTCGACGCGGACATTCGCTTCGTGCCATAATTTCCGCTGTTTAATCTCTGTATCCGCCATGACTTCCTTGAAAGAACGACTGAATGCGTATGAATCCCTGATGCGTCTGAAGCATCCGGTCGGGTTTCTTCTGTTGCTGTGGCCGTCAATGGCTGCTTTGTGGATTGCGTCAAATGGTTCACCACCGTTTTCACTGATTCTTGTCGTGTTCATGGGCTGTCTGCTTTTTCGCTCCGCAGGGTGCGCGCTGACGATGTGGCGTGACCCCGCCAGTCCGGTCATGCAAGGTATTATCGCGTCGTGGGAAGTGCCCGCGTTGGCGGCTGTGTTATGCTTTTTCGTTTTCTGCTTTGTCTGGCTGACGACCAAGACCGCGATCATCCTTTTTTTCGTCACCATCGCGCTTATCATCAGCTATGTTGTGTTGCGACGGGTCATTCTCCTGCCTCAGGCACTATTGGGTGTCATCTTTTCACTGGGCATTCCGTTCAGCTTTGCCATCACGCTCGACGAAATTCCATGGCAGGCGTGGGCGCTGACCGGCGTCAATATTTTCTGGGCGATCGCCTATGAAATCGAATATTCGATGGCTGAACATAAAGATGGCTTCACCTCGGGTTATCAACCTCCGCCTTTTTCGTTCAAACAGCACGACATCACCATCGTTGCTTTCTGCTATCTGTGCTTTTTCGCTGGTATCACCTTTTTTGGCGTGTATTGGCAATGGGGTTGGCCGTTCTGGCTGTGTTTTGCCGTCGCTGTTCTCATCGCACTTTCGTGTCTGCTGTGCATCAAAACCCGCGACATCTATCGTTGTGTCAAAGCGTTCCAGCGAAATCATTGGCTGGCAATGGCGCTTTCTGTCGGCATCGCCGCTGACTTTGTCGTGCGGCATCACGCCATACCGCTCTGGAACATGTAATCGCGATGACTACGCTCGTTCTGGCATCGACATCACCATATCGATGCGATCTGCTCAAACGTTTCAATATTCCTTTTCAAACGTTCGCCCCCGAGGTTGATGAAACGCCTCTGCCGAATGAAACGCCAGCGCAGCTCGTTTTGCGATTAGCGGAAATGAAGGCTCGTGCGGGTGCGGCAGCTTTTGCGTCATCATCGGAAAACGTACTGGTTATCGGTGCCGATCAGGTCGCCGATTTCAACGGCACCATATTGGGGAAACCCGGCTCGTTCGCCAACGCGCAAAAGCAACTGCGCACGCTTTCCGGTCACAGCGTCGTTTTCCGCACGGGTGTGGCATTGTTCAATCCGCAAGCGCAGCGCTGCCGCACCGTGCGTGTTGACGTCACCACCGAATACCGCCACCTCACCGATGCCGAAATTGATCATTACCTGCGCGCCGCCGAGCCGTTCAATTGCGCCGGTTCCGTGCGCTCCGAAGATTTGGGTATTGCGCTTTTCGAGCGCATCGACAACGACGATCCAACGGCGCTTATCGGTTTGCCGCTGATCGCGCTGGCGCGTTTGCTGCGTGCCGAAGGCGTCAATCCGCTGCTTGCTGCGTCATCATGAGCAATATCGGCACGCTTTATCTCGTGCCCAACTTGCTGGGCGCGGTTGCACCCGAGCACGTATTACCCGAATACGTGTGCGCGACAGTTCGTCATCTTGAACACTGGGCTGTCGAAACGCCGAAACCCGCACGTGCTTTTCTAAAATCACTGAACATGGCGCGCGCCATCGCCGACCTGTCGATCCGCACCCTGCCTGAAAAGAATAATCATGCAGAACTCGACGCGTTGCTCGCCATATGCCAAGCAGGAAACGATCTCGGTGTGCTTTCCGACGCCGGTTGCCCGGGCATCGCCGATCCGGGCGCGTTTCTCGTCGCCCGTGCCCATCAACACAGCATTCCCGTGCGCCCGTTGGTCGGTCCATCGTCGATTGTGTTGGCGTTAATGGCAGCAGGCATGAATGGTCAACGTTTTGCATTTCACGGCTATCTGCCCGTTGCCGAAAATGATCGCGCCGACGCGCTGCGCCGACTCGAACACGATTCGCGCAAAAATGATCGCGCCACGCAAATATTCATCGAAACGCCATACCGCAATGCCGCACTGCTCAAAACGGCGGTGCAAACGCTGCGCGATGCCACCTTGTTATGCGTTGCCGTCGATCTGACGTTGCCGTCGGAAAGCGTCATCAGCCAACCCGTGCGTCTCTGGCGTCAGCGCGACTTTGCCGCCTATCAAAAACGTCCAGCGATTTTTTTGCTGCAAAGCGCATAAACCGCGCCTTCGCAATCTTTTGCCTCTCAGGCGAATTTTTGCTAGAATTCGCAATCCCGCAATACTCCTTTTCCCCGATAGCTCAGTCGGTAGAGCGACGGACTGTTAATCCGCAGGTCCCAGGTTCGAGCCCTGGTCGGGGAGCCAATCAATTCAAACATCTAGCCGCCTGCCAACAAGGGGGCTTTTTTGTTTTTCCGTGTCGCCAGTGAACCGAATTGTGGCTCTACTGTTCGATCAGCGGTTCCATCGTGCAATTCGCTTCCAATCCCTGACTATGCAGGTAGCCCGTGCCCCATTGGTACATCGCGTTCAATACTGGCGCGATACTGCGACCAAACGTCGTCAATGAATATTCCACTCTGGGCGGAACAACGGGAAACACCTCACGGTGCACCATGCCGTCTGCTTCCAGCTCACGCAATTGTTGTGTCAGCATTTTGGGTGTCGCGCACGGTACTTCGTGCCGCAATTGCGAGAAGCGCAATGCGCCGCCCATGAGTTTCCACAGAATCAATGCTTTGTATTTACCACCGATCAGGTTGATGGTGGTTTCGACCGGGCATAGTTGTTCGCTGTCGGCGCAGCATGGCGGTTTACGCTTTGGAGAACGATTCATCGTTACTATCCTTTTGGGTACTGAGTATCAAAAAAGTGCGTTCTTGTATAAAAAAACCATATAGCTACAATGTTCCCGTTCATTCTGTCTGTCAACCCCATGCACAATACAACGTTTGACATCACCGGTATGACCTGCTCGGCATGCGCCCAGCGGGTGAACAAGGCCGTCGCTGCGTTGCCGGGTGTGCAGGATGTGAACGTCAACCTGCTGAAAAACAGCATGAAGATTTCGTTCGATGAAACAGTATTAACGATGGCGGATATTGTGGCTGCCGTGGAAAAAGCCGGTTATGGCGCAACACCACATCATGCTGTAGCGCCCACTCGTAATACCGCTTCCACCAAACCTGCTGATGACGAAGCGCACGCGATGAAACGTCGTCTCGTGATTTCTTTTTTGTTCACGATCCCGCTTCTGTATCTCGCGATGGGACACATGGTCGGTTTGCCGTTGCCAAACTTTCTGCTCGGAACGGAACACGCTGTTGCCAATGCGTTCACGCAATTTTTGTTGACGATTCCCGTCATTGTTGTCAACAGTCAATACTATCGTGTCGGGTTCAAAACCTTGTTCTCAGGCGCGCCAAACATGGATTCGTTGATCGCGCTCGGTTCCGGCGCTGCTGTCACGTTCGGCGTGTACGCCATTTACCGCATGGCTTTCGCGCTGGGCGCTAATGATGTCGAAACCGTGCAGCGCTTTGCCGACAATCTTTATTTCGAATCAGCCGCGATGATCCTGACCTTGATCACGCTGGGCAAATATTTTGAAGCACGCGCCAAAGGGAAAACCACCGACGCCATCACCAAGCTCATGAACCTCGCGCCGAAAACGGCAACGGTGATACGCGGCGGCAAAACATTCGAGATTCCGCGCGAAGAAGTACAGGTCGGCGATACGCTCGTCGTCAAGGCGGGCGAAAGCGTTCCCGTCGATGGTGTGATCAGTGAAGGTAATGGATTCCTCGACGAGTCGGCAATCACCGGTGAAAGTTTGCCGCTTGAAAAACAAGCTGGCGACGCGGTGACCGGAGCGACGATCAACCAATCCGGCTATTTTTTGATGCGCGCCACCCGCGTCGGCGACGACACAACGCTGGCGCAGATCATCCAACTGGTCGATGACGCCACATCATCGAAAGCGCCAATCGCACGACTCGCCGACAAGATCAGCGGTGTTTTCGTTCCCATCGTGATCGTGATTGCGTTGGCCGCAACAGCGTTCTGGCTTTTGTCGGGATACAGCGCGGAGTTTGCGCTGTCGATCGGTATTTCGGTATTGGTCATTTCCTGCCCGTGCGCGTTAGGGTTGGCGACACCGACCGCAATCATGGTCGGCACCGGGCGCGGTGCGGCGGCGGGCATTCTGCTCAAATCTGCCGAAGCCATCGAAACAGCAGGCACAATCAACACCGTCGTATTCGACAAAACCGGCACCATCACCGAAGGTCGTCTAACCGTTACTGATATCATCACCACCGACAGTATTTCAGAAAAGGAATTATTGGCTTTGGCGGCATCGTTGGAAAAGTGTTCCGAACATCCGCTGGGTATGGCGATTGTCCAAGAGGCCGAGGCTCGCGCCTGCTCATTGAAACCCGTACAGGATTTTGTGCAAATCTCAGGGCAAGGTATTGCGGGAACCATTGGCAACGTTCGTTATCTCGTTGGCAACACGCGAATGCTGGAAGCCGAGCAGATCAATAACACCTTGCTTTCGGCGGGTGAGGCCTTGGCAGCTGATGGAAAAACGGCGCTGTATTGCGCGCGCGATCATGTTCTGCTCGGCATCATTGCCGTCGCCGACGTGATCAAGAAAAACAGTCGTCGTGCAGTTGATGAATTGAAAACGATGGGCATCGACACCATCATGCTCACCGGCGATCATACGCAAACCGCCGAGGCCATTCGCCGTCAAGTCGGGATTGATCACATGGTTGCCGAAGTTCTGCCGCAGGATAAAGACCGCGAAATTCGTGCGCTGCAAATGCAGGGCAAGAAAGTGGCGATGGTTGGTGACGGCATCAACGATGCACCGGCATTGGCGCGCGCCGATATTGGTATTGCCATCGGCGCGGGCACCGACATTGCGATTGAATCTGCCGATATTGTTTTGATGAAAAGCGATCTTCTGGATGCGGTGACCGCGATCAAACTCAGTCAAGCCGTGATGCGCAATATCCGCCAAAACCTTTTTTGGGCATTCTTTTATAACAGCGTCGGCATCCCCGTCGCCGCCGGCGTCTTTTTCCTCTCGTGGGGGCTAACGTTGAACCCGATGATTGCCGCCGCCGCCATGAGCTTGAGTTCCGTCAGCGTAGTGACGAACGCACTACGCTTGCGCTTTTTCAAAACCGATGATTCACAAACCGTTCAACGTGAAGCTGCTGTCGAACAAACAGCACATGTTGAGCATACTCCCACCCACACCACAATAAGGAATACAGCTATGAAAAAAGTTATCATGATTGAAGGCATGGATTGCGGTCACTGTTCGAGCAGTGCCGAAAAAGCATTGCGTGCGGTCAACGGCGTTCAAGAAGTCAACGTCGATCTCGCAGGAAAATCCGCTACCGTCGAGACTGACGACAGTGTCAGCAATGATGCATTGACGAAAGCTATTACGGATGCGGGCTTCGATGTTGTTGATATCAAGTAAATAACGCTTTCGCTCAGGCGCGGTCTGATCGCCGCGCCTGAGCTCCTTCATTGCAGAATGATGCAGTGGTGCTATGGCGCGACTTTGTCGATGCGCCACACTTCTATTTCGATCTTTGTCCATTCTTTATCGATTTCACCGTGGATTTCGACGAGGTCATCTGCGCCGACGTGCAACCCTTTCCAGACGTCGTCGTCAATTTCCGCCGTAATGGTTCCGGACGCATCCTGGAAAAGATAATCTTCGTCGCCCAGTTTCTGGACAATCTTGCCGCGCAATGCAACGGCAGTATCATCACTTTTTGTTTTGGCCTGTTCCACGCTAATCAATGCAGGACCGGGACCGATAAATCCACCGTCGGTATTCTGTGCCAACGCTGAGCCAATATTGGTGCAAAAAAAAGCTGCCGTCAGCGCGATGATAAACGCCATGCGACGCGGAAAAATGACGCGGTTGATATTGATCGTTTTCATGAATCTCTCCTTCTGTTCCTTTTCAAAAACATCCTTTCGGGATGCTTTCAATTTAACGTAGAAAAATTATGGGAAGATTAAGGACATCAGAAAAAGTTGTTGCATCCGATGAATGTACGCACTTTTACGATGCGTGATCACTCGCGAAATGGGGCGCTATTCGGACACCAATTTTTTGTGCGTTTGAATACTCATCAGAATACCGATGCAAATTGCCAACGAAATCATCGCCGTGCCGCCGTAGGAAATGAATGGCAGCGGCACGCCGACGACCGGCAGAATGCCGCTGACCATGCCCATGTTCACCAACGTATAAGTAAACAGCATCATCGCAACAGCGCCGGCAAGCAAGCGCGAAAAAAGTGACGGCGCATTATTGGCAATCATCAATGCGCGCAGCAGCAACGCAGTATATAAAAGCAGCAACACCATGTTGCCGACAAAACCAAACTCTTCGCTGTACACCGCAAAAATAAAATCCGTGTGACGCTCGGGCAAGAAATCAAGATGCGTTTGCGTGCCGCCCATCCAACCCTTGCCATACAGCCCGCCGGAACCAATGGCGATGGATGCCTGCAACGTATGGTAGCCGGAAGCCAGCGGATCGGCGGCGGGATTCAGAAAAGCAAAAACACGTTGCTTCTGATAATCGTGTGCGAAAAACCAGACCAGAGGAACCGCCGCGACGACCATCAACAGAATGACTTTCCACGGCAACCGCGCCAAATAAAGGACATAGCAACCGGCGGCAGCGACCAGCAACGCTGTCCCCAAATCCGGTTGACGACGAATCAAATACACCGGCAATATGATAAGAATCATCGCCGCCAGAAAATGAAACCAGCGGATGCGTCCTTCGTAGCGTTGAAAATACCAAGCAAGCATCAGCGGTACCGCAAGCTTGATCAACTCGGAAGGTTGGAAACGGAAATGACCGATACCCAACCAGCGCTGTGAATTGTTGACGGTGATACCAAATAAATCAACCGCGACCAGCAAAATCACGCCGATCAAATACAAGGGAATCGCCGCCTGCGCAATCCGTTGCGGCGGAATATTGGCAACGATCCAGATGATCACCAGCGCCAGACCAATATTCTTCGCCTGACGGAGAAAGCGCGCTTCCTCGGGTGCCAGCGCTGAAAACAACGTCACACAACCGACTGCCAAAATCAACAACACGATGCCCATCAACGGCGCGTCAATGTGTCGCGTGATGCGATTCCAAAGAAAAATGGCTTTATCTTGAAATCCTGACATCGCTATTCAGCCCACCCGGTTTCGTCATCGCGCACCATGGTGTCCAGCGCGTCATCGGCTTCGTGCACTTTTCCGAGTAAATAATAGTCCAGAAGTTTGCGTGCAATCGGCGCTGCGGCACGCGCGCCGAAACCACCATTTTCAACCAACACGGCGACAGCGATGCGTGGTTTTTCCACCGGCGCATAAACAATGAATAACGCATGATCGCGCAGGTGCTTTTTGACACGTGCCTCGTGGTACCGCTCTCCGCGCAGCGAAAAGACTTGCGAGGTTCCTGTCTTGCCCGCGCTGGTGTAAGGTGCGTCCTTGAAAATGCGTGCGCCGGTCCCGTTTATATTGACGTCAACCATGGCGTTGCGAATCACGTTCAGATGCTCTTTGGAAAAAGCCAACGATACGGTTTTTTCAGGCTCAACATCATGCGCGTCACCACTGGCGCCGTCCACAATGCTCTTGACCAGATGTGGGCGAAACGCCTGTCCATCATTGGCGAGAATCGCTGTAGCATGCGCCAATTGCAACGGCGTAAAACTATTATAACCCTGACCGATGCCGGCAGAAATCGAGTCCCCCAAATACCAGCGTCGATGCTCTTCGCGGTAGCGAGAACCGGCAAAGCGTTCGCGCTTCCACGCTCGTGACGGCAACACGCCACGGCTTTCGTTTTCGATGTCGATACCTGTCTTCTGACCGAATCCAAACTGGGAAAGGAAACGTGCCGTGTCGTCAATATCGGCCTCATTGGCTAAAAGATAATAATAAGTATCGCACGATTCGGCGATCGCCTTGTGCATATCAACGCGCCCGTGCCCACCGACTTTGTCGTCACGAAAACGATATTTCTTCCCGGCAGGCCCGGCAATTTCAAAATAACCGATATCATCAATCGCCTGCACTGCCGTGCGTTTCCCGGATACGAGCGCGCCCAGTGATAAAAATGGTTTGATCGTTGAGCCGGGCGGATACATCCCGCGAATGGCGCGATTCAGCAACGGTTTGTCTTCCGACGTGTTGAGCCTATCCCAATTGGCCGTGTCGATGCCATCCACAAACAGCCCTGGATCAAAACCGGGCATCGACGCCATCGCCAGAATCTCACCGCTGGATGGTTCAATCGCAACCACCGCGCCGTTGTTGTCGCCGAGTGCTTCTTCGGCGAGTTGCTGCAATGGTAAATCGATTGTCAGACGCAGGCTGTCGCCAACCACCGGTGGCACACGTGACAGAATGCGCACCGCCCGTCCCAGCGCATCAACTTCCACTTCTTCAAAACCGGCAATACCGTGCAGGCGTGTTTCGTATGAAAGCTCGACGCCAGTTTTACCGATGTGGTTGGTGCCACGATAATTGAACATGTCGCCGCGCTCGGTCAAACGTTCAATATCGCGATCGTTGATACGACCGATGTAGCCGAGAATGTGCGACGCCGTTTCCTGATACGGATAATTCCGATACAAACGTGCGCGGATTTCGACGCCGGGAAAACGATATTTATAAACGGCAAAGCGCGCGACCTCTTCATCGGTCAGCTTCGTACGCAGCGGCAAAGTGTCAAAGTTGCGCGATTCTTCGTGCATGCGTTGAAAACGGCGAATATCACGCGGCGTAATGTCCATGATTTCCTGAAGCCGCATGATGGTTTCGCTGAGATTTTCCACCTGCGCCGGTGAAATTTCCAGCGTGTACGCGGAAAAGTTCTGCACCAACGGCGCGCCATTGCGATCCATGATCATGCCGCGTGTCGGTGCAATCGGCAGCACGGCGATACGGTTGTTTTCCGCCTGCGTCTGATACTTCTGATGCGAGACAATTTGCAAATAATAAAAGCGCGCCGTCAACACGCCGAAACCGAGCAGCATGCAGAAACCGGCAAACCATAATCGGCGTTTGAACCCGGCGATTTCCTGCGGCGCATTTTTTTGTGCCGACGCGCGGTAATGGGTACGACGCGATCTGAACAACATCGCGTTAACGATCCTTCGCCTGTCTGCGCTGCGGCCACTGCAACACAAACTGCGCCACTGGCCATAGCACCGCGCTCAACGGCGGCACGATGAAAAACGCAGGCGGCGGTGGCAAGCCACCGCTCATCATGCGCACGACAAAAACCAATGACGTGCACAACGCCAATAATATGGCGACGAAAATGCTCTGCTGCCATAACGGAAAACTCAGTACGCGACGCCGAAAAGCATCCGCACCGAAAGCGAGAATGGTATAAAACAGCGCGTGCTGACCAAGCAGCGTCGCATCGGCAACGTCCATCAACAAACCAAACACGAAACTGACACCGATGCCGACATGACGCGGCGACCATGTGCACCAGAACAAAAGCGTCAATGCGACAAAATCAGGACGCCAGAGGTGAAGGTTTTCCGGCAACGGAAACAAATTCATCAGCAACGCGACCAACAGCGAAATGATGATGAACGATAATCTTGGCGGGCGCACCAACACGTTCGGATTGATCGGCTCGGGCGGTAGCGCGGACACCGGGCGTTCATTCATCGCTGTTCTCCTCATCGTCGAGCGCCTCTTGCGCAGGATCGTGCGATGTCGGCAACGGCTCTACCACCAAAAGGTAGCGACTGTCTCCGGCGCTTGCCACCGGATCGGCGGTGATGTGCAGAAAAATTTCTTCGGGATTGTGTTCGATCGTGCGCACCATCGCCACCGACAAACCCACCGGATAAATATTTTCCAGCCCCGACGTTACCAGCAAATCACCTTCGCGGATATCACTGTCCGGTGTGACGAAGCGCAACTCCATCGCCTGCCCGGCACCGGTTCCGTACAACACACTGCGTACACCGGTGCGCGCATTTTGCACCGGCGTGATGAAATTCTTTTCAACGATCAACGTCACTTCCGCCGTGAACGGAAACACGCGCGTCACCTGACCGGCAATGCCGTGCGCGTCGAGAACCGCCGCGCCTTCTTTGATGTGGTGACGACTGCCTTTGTTGACCGTCAGTTTCTGCACGAACGGGTCGCGCACGCCGTGAAAAACTTCAACCGGAACCACCTGTCGTTGCGCGCTTTCGCGAACGCCGAGCAGTGCGCGCAATTGTTCGTTTTCGTGGCGAACGTTCAGGTGTGTTTGTTCCGTGTATTCATAATTGAGCAGCTTCTGCTGCATCGTTTCGTTTTCATCGGCAAGCGCATTTTTGCTGCGGAAGTAAACGGAAGCATCGTGGAAAATCTGCGACGGCCAGCGCGCGAGATTCTGTAACGGGTAAAGCGCAACCGTCAGACCGCCGCGCACCGTTTCCAGATAGCGGTAACGGGAATCGACAAAAATCAGCGCCAGCGCCAACAATCCGAAAAACACGAAGCGCGCTACGATGGACGGGCCGCGATACAGAAACGGTGGTGGTTCTCCGTGATACATGTCGGCGCATTAATGACGAAAAATCATACTTTCAAAAAATCAAAAGTGTCCGCGCAAAAAAGAATTCGCCAGCCGGGTGAGGCAGGCAACGAAAACCGCACAGCCAAACCCACGTCAATCCGTGGTAAAGATCGTGGACAGGCGGTCGATTTCCTCAATGGCGCGGCCACAGCCACGCACCACGCACGTCAACGGATCCTCGGCGATGATCACCGGCAAGCCGGTTTCCTCCATCAGCAGACGGTCGAAGTCGCGCAGCAACGCGCCACCACCCGTCAACACCATACCGTGATCGGCGATATCCGCGCCCAATTCCGGCGGCACGCGCTCCAGACCGCTTTTGACGGCAGAAACAATACTGTTGAGCGGATCGGTCAACGCTTCGAGAATTTCGTTGGACGACACGGTGAAACTGCGTGGCACTCCCTCCGCCAGATTGCGTCCTTTGATTTCCATTTCACGCACTTCCGAACCCGGAAACGCGGAGCCGATGGTTTTCTTGACCTGCTCCGCCGTCATTTCGCCAATCAACATGCCGTAATTACGGCGGATATAATTGACGATGGCCTCGTCGAAACGGTCACCGCCGACGCGCACGCTACCGGCATAAACCATGCCGCCGAGCGAAATCACGCCAACTTCCGTCGTGCCGCCGCCGATATCGACGACCATTGAACCGGTCGCTTCCGAAATCGGCAGGTTGGCGCCGATCGCCGCTGCCATCGGTTCTTCGATCAGAAACACTTTCGACGCACCCGCTTCCAGCGCCGATTCGCGAATCGCACGGCGCTCGACCTGCGTTGAGCCGCACGGCACGCAGATGATGATGCGCAAGTTGGGGACAAATTGAAAGCGCGATTGCAGCGCTTTTTTGATGAATTCTTTGAGCATGCGTTCGGTGACGCGGAAATCGGCGATCACGCCGTCTTTCATTGGCCGCACTGCCTGAATGTTCCCCGGCGTGCGCCCCAGCATCTGCTTGGCCGCCAAACCCACCGCCTGGATCGCTGTTTTGCCCTGCGCACCACCCTCATGGCGAATCGCCACCACGGACGGCTCATCCAACACGACGCCCTTGCCGCGCATGTACACCAGTGTATTGGCCGTCCCCAAGTCAATGGCCAAGTCACTCGAAAAATATTTTCCTAAAAAACCGAACATGAATTTTCCAACTGTTTTCAGCGTTTTCTCGAACGCCCGAAATATAAAAACGGCGGTGCGCCGCGTCCCGATACGGTTTCGTATGATAACCCATCCATCCTCATTTCGGCACGTTGATTTTTGCTCGCTTTTTGTCGACTGCCATGATGAGAAAAATTAGAGTGATAAATTAGTTTGCGGTATCATCAACATCATATAAAAAACAGCGCGCCGCACGAATGCCGTCAACCGCGACGCCAAGGAGAACACGATGTTTTGCCCATCTTGCGGACAGTCCAATACCGATAACGCGTCGAACTGCATTTCCTGCGGTCGCCCGTTGTCCCACACCCTGAAAACGCCTGAGTTCCTTTCGAACGCAGAAACTGCTACGCCGCCCATCGCGCCGTCACCGATTGGCGTCAACCCACCGCGCATTTACGCCGCGTTCTGGTTCCGCTTTCTGGCGCTGATGATCGACGGCTTCGTCGTCAGTATCGTCACCTATACGATCGTTCTCATTTACATTCTGCTCGGCCTCGGCCTTTCACTGACCGATTTTGCACACATGGGCGGCGGCAAAGAATTGCCCACGTCTGTCATGTTCGGGATGGTTCTCGTCGTATATGTTCTGCCGATCGTGGGCAGCATGCTCTATTACTCGCTGATGGAAAGCTCGTCGAAACAGGCGACACTGGGCAAGATGGCGGTGGGCATCAAAGTTACCGACGAGCATGGCAACCGCATTTCATGGGCGCGCGCCGTCGGCCGCTTTTTCGCACATGCCATCACCTGGTTAACGATGCTGATCGGCTTCGTCGTCTGTGTTTTCACACGGCGACAGCAAACCGTCCATGATCTGATCGCCCAGACTCTGGTGGTGTACAAGGATGTCACGCCGCAGGATTTGGCGCGGAATCCCAACGTTCCCGCCGATACCGTGCAAAAAGTAACAGCGGTTGGCGCGCTGGTATTGATCTATCTTTTTTGCATCGCGCCGATTGCGCTCGCGCTTTATTTCGGAGCAGCCGATATCAAGTCCAAAACCGGCGCGAGTTTCCATGATGATTCCTACGGCGCAGAAATTGATGTGCTCGCCGCCAAGCTGACCGGTTACGATGCCATCGACGCCGTCAGCGATTACCTGACAGAAAACGGAACTTTTCCGGCTTCTCTGGAAGATGCCGGATTTGTGCTGGATTCGGAACTGGTGCAACGCGCCTGGATCAACCGCAATAACGGAGAAATCACGTTGCGGCTTTCTTCCCCGCCGCTGACGGGTACGCATTTGATGTTCTACCCTGAAAGAACGATGGACGGCGATTGGGAATGGTTTTGCTTCAGTTCCGATATCGACGAAGAATTCCTTCCCGATGGCTGCGAATACCTTCCGGCGGATCGACAGCCGGATTCCGCCAATCCGCCGGGCGCGGTGGTGTGAGTTGTTAAGGAACCGCTGATTCATGTAGCGAGCGCGAGCAAGACAAGGCGGAATTCCGATGAAAAAACGCAGTTTACTCAGATGTAAATGAGTATTTTGAAGAGGATTCCAACGCTGTATTGCGCGTGCGTAGTAATTAAGCAGCGGTTCCTCAAATAAAATCGCCAACATCGTGCGATAATCTACTCCGTTTCGTTTCGCGCGCCGATCCGGCTGGCTGCCAACATGCAAAAAGCCCGCGCATCGCACGCATCAATGGGTAAACATTTATGGATTTTTCAACAGAAGACGTCCGTCGCATCGCGCATCTTGCGCGCATCGAAGTCGGCGATGCCGAGCTCAATGCGCTGCATGGGTCGCTGACCGCGATTCTGGACATGATCAACGACCTTTCGCGCCTCGACACGGAAAATGTCGTACCGATGGCACATGCGCAGCCAGTCACATTGCCGTTGCGTGATGATGTCGTGACCGAGCCGGGCGATGTTGCGCACCGCGATCATTACATGAGCGGCGCACCTGCTGCTCAGGATGGCTTGTTTCTCGTACCGAAGGTGATCGAATGAGTACCGCGCTGCACAACAAAACGGTCACTGAACTGTGTGCCGGTCTGGCAGCAGGCGAGTTTTCCGCGCAAGAATTGGCCGAAGATTCGCTCACTCGTGTTGACGCCGCGCAGCCACACATCAACGCATTCGTCAGCATCGACCATGCCGGTGCACGCGCAGCAGCGCAAGCAGCAGATACCACACGCGCTCAGGGGAATAGCGGAAAATTGTCGGGAGTCCCCATCGCACACAAAGATCTGTTCATGACGGAAGGGTTGCGCACCACCTGCTCGTCGAAAATGCTTGCTGATTACATCGCACCTTATGACGCGCATGTCGTCACGATGCTCAAAAATGCCGGAACCGTGCTGGTTGGCAAAACCGCGATGGACGAATTCGCGATGGGCAGCAGCTCGGAAACTTCGTATTTTGGCGTCGTCAAAAATCCTTGGAATACCGCACACGTTCCGGGCGGTAGCTCCGGCGGCTCGGCAGCAGCGGTCGCTGCACGACTGGTTCCGGCAGCAACCGGTTCCGACACCGGCGGTTCGATCCGGCAGCCTGCTGCGTTCAACGGCATCTGCGGGCTCAAACCAACCTACGGCATCTGTTCGCGCTACGGCATGATCGCGTTTGCCTCCAGTCTGGATCAGGCTGGCGTGTTCGCGCGCAGCGCCGAAGATTGCGCGCTGATACTCTCGACAATGGCCGGACACGATGCGCGCGATTCCACCTCGCTCAATCATCCACGCGAAGATTACACACGCGATCTGACAAGGCCGCTCAAAGGGTTGCGTGTCGGTCTGCCCAAAGAATACTTCGGCGACGGCGTAGACGCAGATGTCGCTCAAGCCGTTGATGTTGCGCTTGATGAACTGCGCAAACTCGGCGCAACCACTGTGCCGCTGTCGCTACCCAATATTGGTTTTTCGGTGCCGGTCTATCATGTGCTGGCGCCAGCGGAAGCGTCATCGAATCTGTCACGTTTTGACGGTGTGCGTTACGGCTACCGCGCTCCTGAATACGCCGACCTGCTCGACATGTACAAGAAAACGCGCGCGCAGGGTTTCGGCACCGAAGTCAAACGCCGCGTTTTGATCGGAACCTATGTGCTATCACGCGGTTATTACGATGCCTATTATCTGAAAGCGCAAAAAGTACGGCGCTTGATCGCCAACGACTTTGCTGCCGCGTTCAAGGAATGCGACGTGATCGCCGGACCAACCGTGCCGACTACCGCACCACGTCTCGGCGAACAACTCCACGACCCGATCAAAATGTACCTGAACGATATTTTCACCATCGGTGCCAACCTTGCCGGCTTGCCCGCGCTGTCAGTACCATGTGGTTTTGATCGCAACGGTTTGCCGATTGGCTTGCAACTGCAAAGCAATTACTTTTCCGAGGCGCGCCTGCTCAACGTTGCGCATCAGTTTCAACAAGCCACGGATTGGCACACGCGCGTACCGAAGGAGTCAGCATGAGTTGGGAAATTGTTATCGGGCTGGAAACGCACGCGCAGCTTTCCACACAATCCAAAATCTTTGCGGGTGCATCGACGGCATTTGGCGCCGAGCCGAATACGCAGGCGAGCACAGTCGATTTTGCACTGCCAGGCTCCTTGCCGGTTGCCAACCGCGGCGCCATTGAACGCGCGATTCGTTTTGGTCTCGCGGTGGGTGCGACGATCAATAAAATCAGTATTTTCGCGCGCAAAAACTATTTTTATCCCGACCTACCCAAAGGCTATCAGATCAGCCAATTCGAAATCCCCGTGGTGCAAGGCGGCAGCTTGACCATACAAACAAGTCAGGGTGAGAAAACCGTACGCTTGACCCGTGCGCATCTCGAAGAAGATGCCGGGAAAAGTTTGCACGAAGATTTTCAAGGCATGACGGGCATTGATTTGAATCGCGCCGGAATGCCGTTGCTTGAAATCGTCACCGAACCCGATATGAGCAGCGCCGAAGAAGCCGTTGCCTACGCGCGCGCACTGCACACGCTGGTGCGATGGATCGGTATTTGTGACGGCAACATGCAGGAAGGCAGCTTCCGTTGCGATGCCAACGTTTCCGTACGCCGTCCCGGTGCGCCGCTCGGCACGCGTTGCGAAATCAAAAACCTGAATAGTTTCCGCTTCCTCGAAAAGGCTATTGAATTCGAAATACGCCGCCAGATCGAACTGATCGAAGATGGCGGCAAGGTTGTGCAAGAAACGCGGTTGTTCGATCCTGATAAAGGCGAAACGCGCTCCATGCGCAGCAAGGAAGATGCGCAGGATTACCGCTACTTCCCCGATCCCGATCTGCCGCCGCTGGCTATTGACGAAGCATGGATCGCGCACGTGCAAAGCGAAATGCCGGAATTGCCGGGCACCATGAAACAACGTTTCATCCGCGACTATGCGTTGCCCGAGTACGATGCCGATCAACTCACGAACCAACTGGAATTTGCCTGCTACTTTGAAGACGTTGTTGCCATCGTTGGCAAAGACGCAGCCAAAACGGCGGCCAACTGGATGCTTGGCGATGTCTCTGCGGCATTGAACCGCGACGAGATCGAAATCACCGGGGCGACGGTATCTGCTCAGCAACTGGCCGACATCATTGCCAATATCAAAAACAACATTCTTGCCAACAAAGGCGCCAAGGACGTTTTCCATCACCTGTGGCAGGGCAAAGATGCTTCTCTCAAAGTGAATGACGTTATCGCCAAGCTTGGCCTGCAACAGATCTCCGACAGTGGAGAACTGGAAAAGATGGTGCGCGACGTGCTGGCGGCCAACCCCGCGATTGTCGAAGAATACCGCGCCGGGAAAGAGAAAGCGTTCAATTCGCTGGTCGGGCAGGTGATGAAGGCATCGCGTGGCAAAGCCAATCCGGCGCAGGTCAATGCGTTGTTGAAGGACGCTTTGAATCGATAGGGTTAATACGTTTCGAAAAAAGGCCGTTGTTTGCGCAACAACGGCCTTTCTTTTAATGCAATATAAACAAATCTACGCAGACTGCGCTTTTTCTTGAGCAACACTATTTTTCGCAACAGAGCGCGTATAGATCGCGGCAATAACCAACGCAAAAACCAGCCCGGCAATCACAACGATTTTTCCACCCGATGTCGGTCCTGCCGCGCTCGATGCCAGAGAGAAATTATGTGCGAATGCCGCACCAACCAGCAGACCGAGTGCCGTCATCGCCGCATCAGCATTGCCTTGTCCGGCTTGTACCAATTGCCGCAGCGGACAACCGCTAATCAGCACACCGCACAGCCCGACCAGCATCAGCGACAGGAAATTCCATAGCCCATCCGTATGGGCGATCGGTTGATTTTCAAAGCCGAGGTGGAATTTGCCGAGTGCCAGATTGCCTACCAATACGACCAGCATCAATACAATCACGCCGATCAGCATCGCAAAACGACGGAACAGAAAAATCTGGCTGAACATGCCGATGAAACAGAATCGGCTACGCTGCACAATGCCACCGATAACGAGTCCGGCAATCAGTGCCAGGACAATCGGCGCGTGTTGTGCGCCAGGCCCTTTTTCACTGGCAGCAAAAAGCCCGCTCTGTGTCAACGCCAGAATCAGAACGAGCAAACATATCATCGGAAACAAAACGCCTTCATTCTTCAATTGAGGTTTGCTTGGCGTCAGCGAAAAGTTCTTTTTCAGGAAGATAACGCCGATACCGATGCCGGCCACGAAGCCCACCAAGCCGACCACGGCGTTGAGATCGCCACCGGCGATACGCAGCACCATCCGCAGCGGACAGCCGAGAAACACCAGACAGCCAACCATCATGAAAAAGCCGAGCGAAAAACGCAAAAAAGGCGCAGACCCCGCTGTGGGTTTGAACTCTCGTGCTAATAACGCGGCGGCAAACGCGCCGAGCACAAAACCAAATACTTCCGGACGCATGTATTGCACCGGTGCTGCGGAATGCAGTTTCATTCCTCCCGCGACATCGCGCATGAAACAAGCGACGCAAACACCCATGTTGGGCGGATTGCCATAATAGGCGAGCGCCAGTGCCAACGCACCGATCACTCCGCCGACAATGGCGAACAACATCGTTTTCGACATGATTCTCTCCTGATTTAATCTGAAAAATGTAATGACGGACGTGCACAAGCATCCACGATGATTGATCGTGTTTGTGTACAGGCCTATCAATATTGACTTTTCAACCACCCACTTGCCACATAGCATGTGCAACTAACGGTGGTTGAAACAATGAGACGAAACCAGGCGAGCGTTTTCTGCCACCTCATTCGAGGCGCTGATTATAACGCGACCTCTCCTTTTTGCAACAATTGAATTATTTCGAAATATGGCCAATCAATTACCGGTGTCTTCGGTTGCCCGAGCATTATGCCCAGAATGAACACCATGCGCATTGGCAAGAAAGCACATTCGATCTGATGATAAGAATGACCAAAATCACAGGGCTTGATGCCATAAATCGATAACAAAGCTTCATCATGTGCTTTTTGGTTATTGCCATGGAGATCATCAAGATTTTTGATGCCGTATGACTCATATGCGGTAGTTTTTCAGAGATTCCAAAGTTATACTCGCCCCATGACTCCTCGCGACCCTACGCCCATCAAGAAAACGGAAGCCCCCGAAAGGCTGCACGACGCCTTTGCGGAGGTCACATCGTTGCTGCGTCGTCAACGCCTGATTGAGGGGCTGGCGCGCGAACAGCTTGAAGAAGAAGGACTGAGTGAACAGCAATCGTCGTTGCTGAAAAGCGCGACGATTGAGCAGGGACTGAACAATCTACGCCATTATCTGGGGCGTTTGCACCCGGCGGATATCGCCGACATTCTGGAAGCGTTGCCGATTGACGAGCGCCTCTATCTGTGGGATTTGGTGCGTGCCGATCAGGACGGCGAAATTCTGGTCGAAGTATCCGACGCTGTCCGCGAATCGCTGATCTCGACGATGGACACCGAGGAGTTGGTCGCCGCGACCGAGTCCTTGCCGACCGACGAAATCGCCGCGCTGGTTCCCGATCTGCCACAAGAGGTCGTTGACGATCTTTTCCGCGGGCTGCCGATTGAAGAGCGCGAAGAATTGCGTACGGCAATGTCCTTCGACGAAGATATGGTCGGTGCGCTGATGGATTTTGAGGATCTCCAAGTGCGCGGCGATATTTCGCTGGCAACCGTGTTCCGTTATCTGCGCCGTTTTGAAGAATTGCCAACACAGACCGACCAGCTTTTTGTCGTTGACCGCGAAGAAACCTTGCTTGGCGTTCTGCCCATCCATGTTTTATTGGTCAACGATGAAGACAAATTGGTCAGCGATGTCATGCAACCTCCGCCGATCATTTTGCAGCAACACGAAAATGCACGTGATGCGGCGAATGCCTTCGAACGCTACGATCTGGTTTCCGCGCCGGTCATCGACACCAATGGTAAATTGGTTGGGCGAGTGACCGTTGATGAAATTCTCGACTTCATCAAAGAACGCGCCGAAGATGAAGTTCTCGCTCAGGTCGGCTTGCGCGAAGAAGAAGATATTTTCGCTTCGGTGTGGAAATCGTTCCAAAACCGTTGGGCATGGTTGGCGATCAACTTGGTGACAGCGTTCATCGCGTCGCGCGTCATCGGTTTATTCGAAGACACCATCGTGCAACTGGTTGCACTGGCAACGCTCATGCCGATCGTCGCAGGCATCGGCGGCAATTCCGGCAATCAAACCATTACCATGATCGTCCGTTCGATGGCGCTCGGTCAAATTTCATCAGCCAACGCACGACAGCTCATGCGCAAAGAATTATTGGTTAACCTAGTTAACGGCATTGTCTGGGGTAGCGTGATGGGATTGGTCGCATATTTGCTTTATCGCGATGCCGCGCTCGGCGCCGTGATGACAATCGCCATGATATTAACTTTATTGTTGGCGGCGCTCATGGGTGTGTTGATCCCGTTGATCATGACTCGATTGGGACGTGACCCGGCGCTTGGTTCGTCGGTACTGATCACCGCCGTCACGGACTCCGGTGGCTTCTTCATCTTCCTCGGTCTGGCTACGATTTTCCTGATGTAGCCTCATGCATGATATTTTGAAAACGTATTGGAAATCCATGCTGCTCGGCGGCATGGCCGCCGTGTTGCTTATCGTTTTCGTCAGCGGAAAACGTATTATTTACCACACGGGATTGGCGCCGATCTTGCTCGCGGATGAAATCGCTGCTGCGACACAGGATATATCTGAAGAACAAACACCTGTTTTTCAACCTTTCGATCCCCAACTTTGGGATCTCAACGCGGCGGGACCACAGGTCATGCGTGGCATTGATTTTGTCGTCAACGGCTGGATGGGTGGTGAAGAAAACATTGAAAAACTGTCAGCGCGTTTTGCGCAAACAGACCTGGTCATTAAAGAAGCATCACATGAAGTTCTTGCTATTGGCGATCGCCCGCTCATTCGTTATCGCCTGCATCTGGCGCTCCCCGATTCATTTGCGTCGCTTGATCGTCAAGTCATCGAAGTCGTTGCGTCAACATCCTCCGGTGAGGAACGTATTGTCGGCACCCGAGCCTGGCTTCCTGATTCACCCGTTATCGCTTCTTCAGTCAGACCTTTCCGTTTTTTGATGATGACCTCCGGCATTGCTTCCGGCGGCGGCGCAGGTCTGGATACACAGTATCAGGACTATCAATTCCCCCATTTAAAAACAGGCATGTCGGTGCCGATTCTTTATCTGCGTACCACGAAAGGTGCCGAACACGATTACATCTTCGATCCCGACTTTGATCTGTCGCGGCAATGCGGTGAGCGAAGCGTAGCGGATGACAACTTGAAAAGCATTATTACCTTTGCTGTCGAAAAAAAAGTACCGATACAATTCATTCTCAACGGTGGTGTCTGGAGCGACGCCAGTTGTGATTTTTCCGAATGGGATTTGACTGACCGCCTCGAAGAAAATATCGAGAACTGTCAATGGGCGCAAGACGACATGGTATATCCCGATAATTACCTGAAGGATCTGCCCGGTTCCGTATCATCATCTCGGTTGGCTCGTTCGTTGACATACCACGTTCACGCACAGCAAGTCCGCTATTACAAGAAACGCAATCTGCAACAGGCCGGCCGCGTCATTGCCGAATTTGCTCGTCAATATCCCGATTTGTTCGTTGGCGTCACACTTGACTCCGACACGTACATGAATCCTTTTTTCGAAAAGCTTGCTTTCTTCGATTACAACCCGGGCATGTTGCGCCAGTTCCGCGAATGGTTGCAGGGAGCAGGCCCTTACCTCGGCGCGCAAGGTGATGCGCCTGATCTCTCTCAATATCGTCGCGATAAAACTTATTCGCTGGCTGAGATCAACACGCTCGCCGGACAACAATGGCAACATTGGGATGAGCTCGAGCCCATCCGCCCCGATCCCGATACCATGTCCGCGAATTATCATCAAGATTCGCTTTGGCGTAACCCATGGTGGCAACTCTGGGACACGTTCCGCAAACACATCGTTCATCTTCATTATTCCGAACTGGCGCAATGGCTCGCCGAGGCAGGTATTCCGGAAGAGCGAATTTTCACCGCGCAGGGGTTTGCCGGAATGAAGGTGTCTGTCCGTATCGACGATCAACCCTTTTATAATGACTTTGATTCAGCGGGTGTTTCCATCGAGGGTGGTAAACCGAAAAACAATGCCCATCTGGGCGCAATTATTTATGGTCACGTTGCGCGCAATGACGGTTTTTTGAAAAACAAGCGCCCTCTTTTTTCAGAGTTTGCTCGTCGCGATCAAGGCTGGGCAATTGTCGAATATAATCCTGTCGGAATTCACGAAGCACAAAAAGCGCCTGTGTATCAAGGCGTCTATCAAACATTTCGCGAACTCTTTAATTTCGATGCCCAGCAGGCCGCACTCATGGCATGGAACGGCAGCAACGGTCTTTTTGCCGGAGCGCCGGAATACGTTGGCTACACATCGTTTCGCAACACCGCAACCGAAGAAGCCATGCGTGATTTCATCATTGCGCACAGTTTTTTTCCTGAGAGTATTCGCTTATGGACATTCGGTAGCACGCAACATGTATCAGACGATGGTTGGCACACGACCATCGGAGCATTGACGCCGATGCCGGGTATGATTCAACTTCAACCTCAACAAGACAACATCACACTTGAATCACCTAAACACCAAGTGATTCGTATTCGTCAATCTGATTATTTATCATTGGTTGTACCGGAAGCGCAACAACATATTTTTTCACGCATCGTCATTGCCGCAAAACGCGAACATGATGCAGATTGGACACCCATTGCGGAAGTCGTCCCACCAGCGTCTGTTTCTTTCGTACCCGGCTTTGCCCGACTTGATATCCCGCTTATCTGGCCGGAATCGTGGCGACAACAGAACGACATCGCCACACAATTACAGGTCAGCATCGTGACCGCATCCACGAGCACCGCAATAAAGTTGCATCGCATCAGTATTGCGCAGAATGCGTCTTGATCACCACGATGGAAAAAGAAGATGCTGCGAATAAGGTACAAACCAAACTGGTGAGTCCACTTAGTTCAAAGAACTGTTCTTGGCGCTTCTTTGAAACGAACAATGACTGTCGTACCCAAACCATCATCGCGCGCCACCATCTCCGCTTTGCCGCCATGAAATTCAGCAATCAGCCGCACCACATACAAGCCCAAACCCAAATGCGGTGTGTCGCTTCGTTTCCCGGATCGTGCCGACACCATCGGCTCGAACAATTGCGCGGTATCGCCCTCCGGAGGCAACGCGCCTTCGTTACTCACCCGTAAAATCGTTTCCTTTGTCGTAAGTTGCAGAGAAACAACGATGCTCGTTCCAGGCACGCCGAATTCATCGGCATTTGCCACCAGCTTATCGAGCATTTGCACGAGCAAGTCGGGTGCAACGTATTTTTTTCGCAGTGCTAACGGAGTATCGTCAGGCAAACGCAGATCAAAACGTCGGTTGGGATACGCCTGCCGATAACCTTCGATACTGCTCGCCAGTAACGCGCATAAATCGACTTCCGCACGCTCCGCGTCAACGACGCTTTGTTCCAGCCGCGACGCTTCGGTCATCCGCGCCAGAATATGCGACAACCGTTCCAGCCCTCCCTGCGCACGTTCAAGATACGTTTGTCGTTCCTCTTCCTCGAGCGGTTCACGCAGATTCTCCAGCGAAGAGCGCACCACCGCGATCGGCGTCCGCAACTCGTGCGACAGGCGTCCCGCGATCTGCTCGCGATAGACCGCCGACTCTTCGAGCCGCGAGAAAACTTCGGTAAAACTACGCGATAAATCACCAATTTCATCGCCAACTGTCGCGCTGGTTTTAATCTGCTTGATGCGACCGCGGGCATCCACGGCATGTTCAACTTCGTTGCGCAGCGCACGGATTCTTCCCGAAAGCCAGGTTGCATACACAATAATTGTTACGGCGATCAACAGCACAACTGCAATCAACAACGGAAATAATTTTTCAAAAGCGGCATTTTTTGCAGCGAGAATGCCATTGGTGGTTTCCTCGGCAATCACCGCACCGACGACGGTATTACCGCTCCAGATCGGCATTGTTGCCATCGCCACCACCGCCGCTTTGTCTTCGGTGGGACGCTGATTCAGAGACGGAATACCGCTTAACGCCACATCAATTTCTCGCGTCATCGCTCGGTACGCCGCGGACGGGTCGTCCAGAAAGTCTTCAGTCGGCTGCCGCGTAAAAAGCGTGTACAACGGCGCAAAAACTTTTTCATTCAACCATGGCCACGGTTGCTGCCATGAAAATGATGGCGGCGGTGTTTCATCGATCATGCGGTGTAGCGATCCGATACGCACCACCACGTTGTGATGACGATTCACCACCCATAAACGAACATTGGCGGGCACAATCGGTGTCAGCGTCTTTTCCAGCTGTTCCCGCGTACTCGGCGCCACCACGTTCGGCAACGTCGTCGTTCCCGATAACGACGGAATCATCACCAACGGCTGCACGGGAAGTTGCGGAGCCTCATCAACATAAAAAATACTGTCTGACTTGGCATGATCCGCCTGTCGCTGCGCCTGAGGCAAAGGCAACAACCCTTCTTCATCGGCGAAAACATCGGGGCGTTGATACAGCGCTGTCGCAACTGCTTGCGCTGTGATCCGTAGCGCGCGCTCCTGACCACTGCGCAGAAAACGATCCGTCTCGCTCAAATACTCATAGCCCAGCCACGGCAACGCCAACAGCACTAGCAACACCAATAATACTTGTGTGCGAATGCCAAAACGGCGCGGCTTTGTTTTCAGCTTTCTTGAGGATTCCATCGATAACCCATGCCGTAAACGGTCACGATATGATCGAAATGTTCATCGACCGCGAGAAACTTGCGGCGAATTCGTTTGATGTGTGATGTGATGGTGGCTTCATCAACATAAATGCGCGCGTCTTTCATCAGACTGGCGCGGTCTTTCACGTGACCGGGATGACGCGCCAGCGTATGCACCATCCAGAACTCGGTCACCGTCAGCGGTATCAATTGATCGTTCCAGTGCACGGTCAAGCGCGGCAAATCAAGACGTAACGCACCACGCGTCAAAACGTCGTCTGCTTCCGGCGGCGACAGCGCCAGATCAGCGCGGCGGAACAACGTCGCGATGCGGGCAACAAGGTGCGGCAGGCTGACGTCTTTGGTCACATAATCGTCGGCGCCCATGCGCAAACCGGCGACAATATCAAAATCGCTGTCGCGCGCGGAAAGAAAAATAATCGGCAGCCGCTCGGAACGCGCGCGCAGTTCGCGGCACAAGGTAAACCCGCCATCCACTTCGTCACCAAGTCCGATATCAATCAGCGCCAGATCGGGCAGGCGTGTAGCGAATGCCGTCATCGCTTCGGCACGACTGCCATATGTTGAAACCTTGTAACCTTGGCGGCGCAGTGAGTCAGCGCAGTTATCGCGTAATGCGGGTTCGTCTTCAATCAGTGCAATGTGTCGGCTCATGATGTCTTCCCCCAATATTTCGTTGGGACAACTATAACGCAGGCGCGCCACCCGCGGGGGCAAAAAAACGTGCTGCCATCAGTTTGCCACAATTGATCGTGAAATCAACAGAAGCGCGCATCAGCTTGCCCGTTTGTCTTGCGTTAATGGGCTATCGCATCTGATTTCACCAAGGAGAAACTCATGTCTGCCCATCCGAATACCGCACCAAAATTACTGGCTGCCAATGTCCGCGATCTGCTGCATTTTGTCGTGATGGCATTGATCACCGGCATTGCCTGCGGCGGCGCGCTGATTTTGCTGGTCATGTTGTTCAGCACCACCGCACAAGCTCAGGTTATCGCCAATCATGATGTTTCCCGCGGCGAACTGCTGCTGGCGTCTGACGATGGCTCGCGCGTCGCCGCACCACTGTTGTCAACCCATGTTGACGCACAACTCAGCGGTTTGATCGCGCGCGTCAAAGTTGTTCAAACCTTTCAAAATCCGGCACCGCTGGTGCGTGAAGCAATCTACGCTTTTCCGTTGCCGGAAAACGCTGCCGTCGATCACATGGACGTCATGATCGGCGAACGTCACATTCAAGGGCAAATCAAGGAGCGACAACAAGCGCGGCAGATCTACGAAACAGCTAAACGGGAGGGACGCAAAGCCGCGCTGGTCGAACAATGGCGTCCCAATCTGTTCACCACCAGTGTCGCTCCGATTGATGCATATGAACGCATCGTCGTCACCATTGAGTATCAACAAACCTTGCGCTACGACCAAGGTACACTTTCGTGGCGCTTTCCGCTGGCGATCACGCCACGCTATACGCCACCGTCCGCCGGAGATGCCGGCGTGCCATTCATGCTGGACGATGAGCACGGCGAGCGTGAAGAGGATCCGATGACCGCCTCGGCTTCGCCAACACCAAAAGCAACACCAACGGCGTTGAGCGCACAGCCACTTCTGGACATGCCGCTGGCGATGGACGGCCAAATGCATACGCCGGACAAAAAAAATGCTGTTTCTTTCGAGATTACGCTGGCGCCCGGCGCACCGATCACAGAAGTGTTGAGCTCATACCACGATATCGCATTGGCGACCATCGACCAAGACCGCTACCGCGTTACGTTGAAAGATGGCACCGTTGCCGCAGACCACGACTTCGAAATTTCGTGGACACCGAAAACCGGATCGGCGCCGACTTCCGCATTGTATTCAGAAACATTCGAAGGAGAAAACTATTATTATCTGATGATGCTTCCACATCATGCCGACACAAACAGTGATCGAGTGGCGCGAGAAGTTACCTTGATTATCGACACATCCGGCTCCATGGCAGGCGAATCGATCCGTCAAGCCAAACAGGCTTTGCAATTGGCCATTCACCGCCTGCAACCGAGAGACTACTTTAACGTGATTGAGTTCAATCACAAAATGCAATCATTGTTTCCGCAACCGGTTGCTGCCAATGAAAAAAATCTGCGTCAAGCCGAGTCGTTTGTTTCCGCACTCAACGCCTCAGGTGGTACCGAAATGTATCCCGCACTACAAGCCGCGCTGACTGCGCCCAAAACACCGGGGCTAATCGGTCAGGTCATTTTTCTAACTGATGGCGCTGTCGGCAATGAAGAACAATTGTTTGCGCTGGTTCGTCAGTCGCTCGGCGAACGTCGTTTGTTCACCGTCGGCATCGGCTCTGCTCCCAACGGTTATTTCATGACGCGCGCCGCAGAATTCGGGCGCGGCACCTTCACCTACATCGGTAATATGAATGAAGTGCAGCAAAAATCCGAAGCTCTCTTCCGCAAACTGGAAACACCGGCGCTGACCAATATCGAAGCGAAGTGGTCGTCATCCGCAGAAATGTATCCCGCCACCATTGGTGATCTTTATTTTGGCGAACCGGTTGTCGCCGTAGCGCGCATGAACGCTCATGGCGATCTCTTGATATCCGGCGCACGCGGTACGGACGGCTGGCACTCGTCGCTGGCGTTCGATCAAGCAATACCGGCTTCCGGTGTGGCAACTCTGTGGGCGCGCCGCAAAATGGATGCGCTGATCGATCACGGACAGCAGCGTGGCGGCGAAGAAAGCATTCGCGCAGAAGCGACTGCACTGGCGTTGAAACACCATCTGGTCAGCCGCTTTACCAGCTTGGTCGCCGTCGATGTCACGCCAACACTACTGCCTGATAGCATCGAAGAAAAAAGTGCTGTTCCCAACACGCTACCGCACGGCATGAGCCACTCCATGGCAGGTATGGCGTCAACGGCAACACCCGCTATTTGGCATGCGTTGTTGGGAATTCTGTTGTTGCTCACTGCTCTTTCCCTTTATCGCCGTAACTGTGTTGCACGATGACCCCGACCCCTCCTGATCGGGCTTTGGCGTCCGGAAAACCTTTTTGTTTTGCTGGTGGCAGGAGGTTTTTCGGGCGCCCCTTTTTTTTCACAAATGTATTGCGTCGCATCGCTATTGCTGCTTTTCTGCTTGGCGGTTTGGTACTTGTTTTCGATGCTGGCTATATTCACGCCAAAGCCTGGCTCGGGCAAAAGCTATTGGTGTACGCATGGCAAAATACTCAAAACACGCACCAGCCGAACAAACCATGGTGGTGGGCAGACACCTTTCCTGTCGCTGTTCTCTCTGCGCCAAAATATCATGAACGATTATTTGTTTTGCACGGCACCAATGGCGAAGCGCTGGCTTGGGGACCAGGTTGGTTGCCATCATCGGCTGCACCGGGTGAATCAGGCAACAGTGTAATCGCCGCGCATCGCGATACGCATTTCAGCTTTTTGCAACATATTCAACTGGGTGATCATTTGGTGATTGAAAACGAACAACGGCAGCAGTTTGTTTATGAAGTCATCCAAACGCGCGTTATTGATATCCGCGATATGAACACGGTTCAATCCGATGATCAAAAAAAATTGACGCTGGTAACCTGTTATCCATTCGACGCTCTGGCAACAAGAGGCCATCAACGTCTGCTTGTTGAAGCGCGACAGATCAACATGAACAATAATGAAGGATGATTATTCTTTCTCGGTTTGCGACTTCATCCGGTTAATGCGCTCGCGTCGTATCGTGTCAATAGTGTCATCTTCGAGAGAGGAGGATGGCGCAAAAAGAAGAACGTCCGACAAAGAAATATTGGTTTCAGGTGTCAAACTCCAGCCGCCAACATTTCCAGCCAACGAACCGGCAACCATACATGCCATACCATTTATATCATTACCTACGCGTGCTTCGGAGAAAATATTGTTCAGCTTGATACAGTCATCTGCCCACAGAAAAAAATCGTCAGGCGTCATCTCCAGCATATAATCTTCTGCCGACTTTTCCGGGCTGTCTGACGTCATCACAATAATTTGTTCCACGCGCCCATCATGGCTCAATTTGAAAATAGCGGGTTGTGCAATGGAACGCTCGCCGAGAACCAATCGCGAACCATCGTCGGCAATGGTTATGCCCGAATCCATTTGCGGATAATGCCATAGCGTATTCAAAAATCCGCGCTGCTCTTCCAAATAGCGATTGATATCTTCTTTGCTCTGCGTTAACGTTGGCGTCTTGTTCAGCAAAGAACGACCAAATCCCAGACGCTGATTCTCTTTGCTGAGCAGCGATAACAGCGTCGGCGCAATATCCAGTGTCGATGCCGGTCTGTCCGTATATTGCCGACCGGACACCACCATTTCGGGTGGCGGAAAAATCATCAACAGATTACGACGATCTCCCTGACGTAATATGTCCGATGCCGTATTGCGCATCGCCAAATGATCAGAAGCAATCACGATAATGGTATTGTTTGCATATGGTGATATTCGAATGAAGTCGACAAAATCCTTGACGAGTTTATCGGTGCAATGAACCGCGTTCAGGATGGGATTGCTGCCATCGCCATAAGGTGTGGGCAAGCATGGTGCCGAGCAGTGTCCGTTGGGATGATGTGTGTCCAACGTCAACGAAAACAACGCAAACGGCCGCTCTCTTGACGATAACTCCATGTATTTTTCTTTAAGTTGAGAAAATAATGAATCATCGTACAAGCCCCATCCGGTTTGATACGATGGATCAACTAATTTTTCCTGCAATACTTCGCGCCCGTTAACGTGCTCGAAGCCATGGCTTCGATAAAAGTTTCCCTTACCCGCAAAGTTGACCGAGGCGCCACCCATATAAAAAAGATCGTAGCCATTCTCTCGCAAGACATCGCCAAAGCACATTGCGCCGGGAAGAAACTGATCGTACCCACCGACCGAATTTCCGTGTGATGGCGTCACCAACGGTATGCCGCATTGGCTGGCGACCATTCCCGCGATGGTCCATCCTGTACCGGGCACCTGCCGTACATCGGTATAACTGATCGCGTGCTTTTCAAGCGCATGAAGATTGGGGGTCAATCCCGGGAAGAGCGTGTTGTCCAGGTAAGTACGTTCGACACTCTCCAGATAAATATAAACGATATTTTTCTTGTTGCTCAAAACAACAAGATCCGCTTCATACTCACCATCGTCGTTATTGGCGGTGTTTGGCGATGACCATGTTTTCGAAAGCGTCACCATATCGTGTGTTGTCGGATTGACAATTAATGCCGCGCCCGCCAACACCAGCACAAGCACACTACCGAAAGATCGGCTTGCAGCCCCACCCAAAACGAAACGATAAACAACGTAGCTGAATATTACACTTAGCAACAGATAAACAGCAGAAAATGCAATGAGTTTTGTGTATTCTCCGAACCCTGCGCCTCGTAAACCGATCAACAGATGGTACAACACAGCCTCATCAATACCCGATCCCGTAAACTGATCGGCCACAATGAAAAATACATTCAAAAACATGAATACGAAGAAACATACACCGCAAAAAATTGCTGCGGCTCTGGAGCGCCATGTAAACCGAGCTGTCACGATCATCAATACCGTGAAGACAAAAGACAACAGCAGCCCTGACATCGAACTCATTTCATGTTATACACTTGTGAAAAGTGCAAAAAGGTAATATTGAATTTTTATCGAAAAATCGCGAAAGGTCAACGTACCTCAACCCCGGCAACCATCTCGCGAAGCTGGATCAGCAGTTCTTCATCGAGAATGCCTGCTTCCTCCTTTTGCGTGAGCAAATCGCCATCATCGCAACCTTCGGAGCGGAATGGCTGCAAAATCCATTTCCGAACACCACTGTCCTTCAATTCCTGTGCCAAATGCAATATTTCATTCGCTGGCGTCAATGTACCGTGTATCGTCGTACGAACCTCAAAATCGACACCTGACCGTTGAATCATCGCCAATGCCTCGAATGCCGGAGTACCGCTATCGACAACCTTGGTCACCGTCGGATAATGGTTGCGATTGGTTTTGATATCGAGTCCGACCCAATCGAGATATGGCAGCAATTGTTGCAAGCGTTTCGGAGAAGCGCCACCCGTATGCAATCCAATCTTGAAACCCAGCGCCTTGACCTGCTGCACGGCCTTCAGTAGCGCCGCCTGCACGGTTGGTTCGCCGCCGGAAAAAACAACGCCATCGAGCAGTGCCCGTCTCGTCGTCAGCCACTGGTAGATATCAACCCACGATAACGATGTTTCGCCACGCGCCGGAATCAGATGCGGATTATGGCAATACCCGCAGCGCCACGGGCAACCTTGGCAAAAAACCACCGCAGAAAGCATCCCCGGATAATCAATCGCGGTGAACGGCACCAACCCGCCAATGCGCAAAGCGTTAGCTCCCTCGCTCGACGGTGCGTCAAGACGCAACGGCGGCCGATAGCGTTTTTTTGTCGGCTGCCGTAATGATGGTTGCGTCTGCTCGGTTGAATGATGTCGCGTAGTCATCGTAGCTTATAAAAAAACCGGCTTTTCTGTTCAGGCAATGATGCCCACAGAAAAGCCGTATGCGTCAAACGGTCAAGCTATTATTTAACGCGCGATTCGCAAAAGAAACGGCGCTCGCGATGTTCACTCTTTTTTCCGATGTTGAACGAAGAGACCGGGCGATGATAGCCCATCACGCGCGTCCATACCTCGCAGCGTTGACGCTCGTCGGCGCTCAATGTGATCGCGGTTGCCGAAATATCTGTTTTACGTGCATTCATTTTATGTTCTCCTTGAAATTTTCCTGTCTGGTTTCGTATTATTGGATGGGTTGCTGGCAATTACGCCTGGGTTAAATCTTTTATGGTCGTTGTCGAACCATTGGTTTGTACCGAAACAATACCCTTGTCGCGCGATTGTTCGGATTCATACATCTGCGAGGTGCCAATGATTTGATGATTAGCCGCCTTCAGATTGAAATGAAATTTGCCGTTCGCGGCTTCTTTGCGCTCATAGCGCTCTTCCAACACGCTGTTGTCCTGCACCGAACGGATGCCGTTTTCCGCCGAAGGGCGCGCTTCGTACATCTCGCTGGTCAGAATCACCTCCGCGTTACCCGCTTTCAAAACAAAGTAATATTTATCGTTGCTGCTTTTTTTCAATTCATACCAACCTGCCATGACTTTCTCCTTTAGGTTAAGCGACGCCTATCGTTTCGGCTTCGTGCTTTTTCTTCGCCAACAAAAGCTCGTCGCACTTCGGACAAAACTCGTGCTCACCGGCGAGGTATCCGTGCGTCGGGCAAATCGAGAACGTCGGCGTCACCGTGATGTACGGCAAACGGAAACGTTCCAACGAACGCCGCACCAATTCGCGGCAAGCATTCGTCGAGGAAATACGTTCCGTCATGTACAGGTGCAGCACGGTGCCGCCGGTGTATTTTGTTTGCAATGCCTCCTGACGCGTTAACGCGTCGAACGGATCGTCGGTAAAGCCCGCGGGCAACTGCGTCGAATTGGTATAGTAAGGCGCGTCCGGCGTTCCCGATTGAATGATATTGGGGAAGCGCTTTTTGTCTTCCTTGGCGAAGCGATACGTCGTACCCTCCGCGGGTGTTGCTTCGAGGTTATACAGATGTCCGGTTTCTTCCTGAATTTCAACCATGCGCGCGCGCAAATGGTTGAGCAAATCCTCGGCAAACTGATGACCATATTCAGTCGAAATATCTTCCTGGTCATTGGTAAAGTTGCGAATCATTTCATTCACGCCGTTAATACCCAGCGTCGAAAAGTGATTGCGCAGCGTGCCGAGATAACGTTTCGTATATGGAAACAGACCCTGATCGATCAGGCGCTGGATGATCTTGCGTTTGACTTCAAGGCTATCCTTGGCCCAGTTGATCAATTGATCAAGGCGCGCATACATGCCTTCCTTGTCACCAGCAAACAAATAGCCGAGACGCGCGCAGTTGATCGTGACCACGCCCACCGACCCGGTTTGTTCGGCGCTGCCGAAAAGACCGTTGCCGCGCTTCAATAGCTCGCGCAGATCGAGTTGCAAACGACAGCACATCGAACGAATCATGTTCGGCTTCAATTCGGAATTGAGAAAATTCTGAAAATACGGCAAGCCATATTTGGCGGTCATCTCGAACAACAAGTCGCAATTCGGATGATCCCACTCGAAATCTGGCGTGATGTTATACGTCGGAATCGGGAACGTGAACACGCGTCCCTTGGCGTCGCCCTCGGTCATCACTTCGATGTAGGCACGGTTGATCATGTCCATTTCGTGCTGCAAATCGCCGTAAGTGAAATCTTGTTCTTTGCCGGCAATCAACGGTACTTGGTCGCGCAAATCTTCCGGGCAAACCCAGTCAAACGTCAGATTGGTAAACGGCGTCTGCGTTCCCCAACGCGACGGAACATTCAAGTTGTAAATCAACTCTTGAATGCATTGCTTGACTTCGTCAAACGTCATGTTGTCCACACGAATGAACGGCGCCATGTACGTATCGAATGAAGAAAACGCCTGCGCGCCTGCCCATTCATTTTGCAGCGTCCCGAGGAAGTTGACGATTTGTCCGACTGCACTGCTCATATGCTTCGGCGGCGCCGCTTCCACTTTCCCCGGTACACCATTCAAACCTTCATACAACAATGTGCGTAATGACCAACCCGCGCAGTAACCGGCGAGCATGTCGAGATCGTGAATATGAACATCGCCCTCGCGATGCGCCAGACCGATTTCCGGTTCATACACATGGTCAAGCCAATAATTGGCGACGACTTTTCCGGAAACGTTGAGAATCAATCCGCCCAGTGAATAACCCTGATTCGCGTTGGCATTGACGCGCCAATCGCGTTGATCAAGATATTCTTCAATCGCATTTTCGACATTGATTAAAGTGCGGCGCTGATCGCGTAATTGCTTGTGTTTTTCACGATAAACAATATAAGCTCGCGCCGTCACATAATAGCCTGCTGCAATCAGCGCTTCTTCAACTCGGTCTTGAATCAATTCGATGGAAGGAACGCCGTCCACTGCTTTGTACGCCAAAATGCGTCCAACTTGCGACGCGAGAATACCCGCTTCCTTGCTGTCGAATTCGCCGGTAGCGCGCCCGGCCTGCGCGATGGCAATGGTAATTTTCTGAAGATCAAAAGCAACCCGACTACCATCGCGTTTGATCACCTGCCGCGGCAACAATACAGATTCACCCAAAACCCCGGTTGACGACACAGGCGACGCACTCGATACAGCAGACATGGTTCTTTTTCCTCTCGTTGTTGAATAAAATCTTATTGTCTGGAAACAAAGCGCGCTATCACAGGCACCGATGGTGCGCGTTATGCATCCTTGCCGTTATTATGGGTACACTATATCTAGTGATGAAAATGGATTCTACATCAATTTCTTGTGGGTGACATAAGTTTTTTATGTTTTTTTGAATAATAGTGTTAAATCAATTCCTTCTGCAACTTCCAAGTCTTGTACAATGATGATTGTCTCTTTTTTTCAACATGTTTATTAACGGACAATTAAAATAGGCAACTATTTTGCGTCAATATGCTTCTACCCGTTATACTTTTAACACCAGGCACGCCATAGAGAGTGCGTCAACGGGAGTTTAGCTACAAAACAGACAACAGCAGGCTGTGAACAACGACAAATCCCGCCTTTTTGGAGCAGACAATGCGAATTTTAGTTTTGGAAGACGACTCTGTACAAGGGGAAGTTCTGGCTTCTCTCTTGAAGCAGGCTCATCACGATGTTTCTCTTTTCACCCGTGGCGATGACACCATTCAGGCACTGCGTTCGAGTTCGTTCGATCTCGCGTTGCTTGACTGGCAAACCCCCGGGGCGTCCGGGCGGGAGGTACTGAACTGGATTCACGAGCAATTGCTGCAACCGCCACCGGTAATTTTCATTTCGCAACGCGACGATGAAACATCCATTGTGGATGCTCTCATGGCGGGTGCCGATGATTATCTGGCCAAGCCAATTCGTCCCGCTGAATTGCTGGCGCGCATCGCAGTGGTCGAGCGTCGCCAATCCATGTCTTCTCCTGAAACCGTCCAGCCGGTTTTACGCGCGGGACCATTGATACTCGACCGCTTCGAACATGTCGCAACAATGGACGGCAAAACCATCGACCTTACCCAGAAGGAATTTGAGCTGGCTTGGTTTTTGCTTCGTAACTTGGGCAGGCTCATCTCGCGCGAGCAAGCGTTGCAGGAAGTTTGGGGTATTGAAGACGTGCATGGTTCACGAACATTGGACACACATGTCAGCCGTCTACGCCGTAAGCTTAAACTGGTACCGGAAAAGGGTTTCCGTTTGATTTCGATTTATAATTATGGCTATCGTCTGGAACTGGTCGATTCTTCCGAGGCGTGATCGCATGAAAAATTCTTTCGCACTCGCTATAACCATCGGTTTTCTTCCCGTGGGATATGCCTGTGCGCAAACGATCGAATACGTTGTTCAACCCGGCGACACCATCAGCGACATCTCGGAACGCTATCTCAACGGTTATGCCCGTTGGGGCGCGATTGAGCACCTCAATCCGGGACTGAATATTCATCAGCTCAGTCCCGGTCAAGTGTTGTTGCTGCCGGAAGAACGAGTCCATTCGACTGCCATTTCCGTCAAAGTCCTGAAAATCAACGGCTCCGCCGAAAGCGGCGGCATCAGTCTGAAAGAAGGACAACGACTGGGTGTAAACGCGACGATCATTGTCAGCAAAGACAGTTTCGTGACGCTCTCGCTTGACGACGGTTCCATCGTCATCATCGAACCCGGTTCCAAGGTTCACGTCCGCGAGTTGCGCGAATTCGCCACGGGCGCGCAGCGCGCGATTTTCGAAGTGGAGGAAGGGCGCGTCGAAGTCGAAACCAAACCGCAAAAACCAGGCGCACGTTTTGAAATCAACACGCCAACGGCGACCACGGCAACGCGCGGCACGCATTTCCGTACTGCATACCATGACGGTGACGAGGAAAAGACTGCAACGGAAGTCGTCGATGGTCAGGTCGATGTTTTCTCGTCGAGCGAAAAGTCGCATCGCGTCAAAGGCGGTGAAGGAATCGTGGTCAGCCCAAGCGGCGTATCCGAACCTGAGTCTCTGCTGCCCGCGCCAGACCTGTCCACCGTTGCCGACCTCTTCACGCGCACCACCATTGAGCTGTCGTTTCCTCAGATCGTTGATGCTACGACTTATCGCGTTTCGGTTGCGCGTGACGCCGATTTTCACGATGTCGTCGCCACCGTCGCGCATAACACGCCCAATATCCGCATCGCCTCTCTGGATGATGGCCGCTATTACATGCGCGCCCGCGCCGTTTCTCCGTCGGGACTACACGGTCAGGATGCGCAAAAAAGTTTCGAACTGGATGCACACCCCGAGCCACCCTTTGTATTAACGCCGCCGCCAAATAAGCGCTTGGCGGCGAATGCGCCCGTCCATCTTTCCTGGTCGGTACCACAGGGTGCTGAATCATACATCATTGATATTGAAAAAGATGGTGCGGCGTTTTCCCACATCGCCGATCTTCGCGTCAACGAATTTTCCTTCACAACCGATGTCGGTGACTATCGTTGGCGGCTGGCCACCCGCGATCAAAATGAAACCGGCCCGTTTGGCGACTGGTCTTCGTTCGTTGTTGTCACGCCGCCGCAGGGGCCTGCCGCCGAAGTCAACCTCGGCAATGAAGAAACGCTGACGCTGGCTTGGCCGGGCAACGACGGCGACGTTTACCACTGGCAACTGGCCAGCGACGCCCGCTTCGGCGATACCTTGATTGAAGAAGGCACGACGACGACACCACAGATCGTGCTGACCAAGCCGGAAAGCGGCACTTACTATGTCCGCGTGCGCACCACCAACAGCGACGGCATCGAAGGAACTTACGGCAGCATTCAAAGCTTCGACATTCCCAAAGACGAACCTTCGCCGTTGTGGATGTTGCTGCTCGCATTACCGTTTATCATTATCTGATTTTTGATCGCCCGTCTGACTTGGGCTTATTGGACGAGAGAAACATCATGCCCAAGCCGCATCAGCCTTCCCCGCGTGTTTCAAAACCTTCCTCGCTTTATTTTGAGTGGTTGGTCTTTGCGCTGATCGCCGCCATTTTTTGTTTTCTGGCCATTTTTAACCAATGGTTCTGGCGCTTGGATAACGTCGTTTACGACGCGTCGTTGCAGGCTTTTTCCCGTCCGCCGCCCAGCGATATCGTGCTGCTCGCTGTCGATGACGAAAGTATCGCGCGCGTCGGGCAATGGCCATGGCCGCGCGAAATTCATGCACGTGCAATCAATCGTCTCACCGAAGCAGGTGCGCAGGCCATTTTATTTGACATTCTTTTCAACGAACCCAGCGCCCGCGAAAACGACGCGGATCAAATGCTGGCCGCCGCCATCGGTAAAAATGGTCGCGTGATTCTACCGCTGATCCACGAAAGTGCGATGACCGGTCCGCGCGAGCGCGGTCCAACAACGCACTTGGCACAAGCAGCCGCAGGCATCGGTCACGTCCATTCCGAACTCGACCTCGACGGTATGATCCGCTCGACTTATCTCTACGAAGGTTTGGGCAGCCCGCGCTGGCCGCATGCATCACTGGCGCTGCTACAGTTGGTCAAAGATGACCCTCATTTTGCCGCCAATATGGGCGAAAGCGCGCCAGACAATTTCGAGCGTAACGCCAAACACTGGCAGCGCGAAAACTGGTTTCACATTCCGTTTTTCGGCGCACCCGGACATTTTCGCACCTATTCATACGCGCGCTGGGTTACCGGCGAAGTGCCGGACGAAGCAGTCAAAGGACGCATCGTTTTCGTCGGCATCACTGCCACAGGCTTGGGCGACTCCTATCCAACGCCGGTTTCGGGCTTCTCGCGTCCGATGCCCGGCGTTGAAATCGCGATGCATATTTTTGAAGGTTTGCGTTCCGGCATCGACATCAAAACCGCGTCACCTTTCGTACTGTTTTGCGGCACGGCCTTTTTTTTGGCACTGCTCTTCTTTTCGTTTCTGCGTTTGCGCCCGGGCACTTCGGTACTGCTGACGATGTTCATGGTTTTAGCCGCGCTCTACGGCACGCGCCTTCTGCTTTTTTATGGGCATTGGCTGGCGATTCCGTCCGCGTTTTTGATCTGTGTGATCGTGGCGTATCCGTTATGGAGTTGGCGCCGTCTTGCTACCGCGTTGCGTTTTCTCGAGCAGGAAAATCAGCGTCTACTCAAACAGGCCAGCGAATTGTCGTTGACACCAATCGAGGAACACGCCACATCAAGGGAACCTGTTTCGCGTAGCATCGAAATGTTGCGCGAAACGCGCGGACAACTGGAACACGCCCGCCAGGAACGCGAATCATTCCTGAACTTCTTATCGCATGACATGCGTTCGCCGCAAACATCGATTTTGATGTTGCTCGACATGCGCCGTCGTCATCTGTCTGAACTCAGTGACGAAGAAATTTTTCAGAAGATCGGACAATACGCACGCAAAACCTCGGCGCTCGCCGATGATTTCGTGCAACTCGCCAAAGCCGCACAACTCACACCGGAAGCGTTGAAAGAAATCGAGCTGACCACCATCATCGACGAAGCCGCTGACGCCTTGTGGCCGATGGCCAGCGAACACAAGATTACCATTCAGCGGAATTATGAAAGCGTGGCTTACACTCTTGGTCACGCAGCATTGCTGGGGCGCGTGATCTTCAACCTTCTTCACAACGCGATCAAGTTCAGCGGTGAAAACAGCACGGTGACGGCAAGTATTTTCGACAAAGGCAAATATTGGCAAGTATCGATTCAGGACGAAGGCGTCGGACTTAGCGAAGAGGCGCGCAAACGTTTGATGGGGCAACCTGAATCTGCGCAGGACACCAACGAAGTTGGATTGATCATGGGATTGACATTGGTGCGCACCATTCTGGAACAACACGGCAGCGCACTGAAAATCGAGAGTGAACCGGGGCAAGGATCGCGCTTTTATTTTAATCTGCCCAAGGCTTGAGGCAACGTACGGTCGTAAACTACGAGATGTTTACGGCGTATCTGCTAAACTTCTTCTCTGTCTAACACATCGGAACCTGAACCATGTCCGGCAATACTTTTGGCACACTGTTCTGCTTGACTTCGTTCGGCGAATCGCACGGCGCGGCGATCGGTGGCGTTGTCGATGGCTGCCCACCTAGGCTGGCGTTGAGTGAACACGACCTGCAAACCGCGCTCGATCGCCGTCGTCCCGGAACCTCGCGCTACGTATCGCAACGCCGAGAACCCGACACCGTCGAAATTCTTTCCGGTGTTTTCGAAGGACACACCACCGGCACGCCGATCGCTTTTTTGATCCACAATCAGGATACCAAAAGCCGTGACTACCGCGACATCGCCAACGTTTTTCGTCCCGGGCACGCCGACTACACCTATGCGCACAAATACGGTATCCGCGATTATCGCGGTGGTGGACGTGCATCGGCGCGCGAAACGGCGGTGCGCGTTGCGGCCGGCGCCATCGCGCAAAAATGGTTGCGACAGAAGTACGGCACCGAAATTCGCGCCTGCGTGACCCGCATCGGCGCGCACGAAATTGCAGTCAAAGATTGGCAAACCGTCAACCACAATCCGTTTTTTGTCGCCGACGCGGAAGCTGTGCCGATGTTGGAGCAGTACCTCGACACCTTGCGTAAAGACGGCGATTCCTGCGGCGCAGCATTGCTCCTTCAAGCAGAACATGTGCCCATCGGACTGGGCGCGCCGGTGTACCACAAACTGGACGCCGACATCGCCTCGGCGATCATGGGTATCAATGCCGTCAAAGCCGTCGAAATCGGCGATGGCATGACCGTCGCGGCACAACGCGGCAGCGAACACGCTGATGAAATGACGCCGAACGGTTTCGTCAGCAACCACGCAGGCGGCATCCTCGGCGGCATCTCGTCCGGGCAGCCGATCATCGTTCGCTTTGCGGTGAAGCCGACACCATCCATCACAACGGAACGCCGTTCGATTGATGCCTCCGATCAAGCGGTAATGATGCGTACCACCGGACGGCACGACCCCTGCGTTGGATTACGCGCCGCACCAATCGCCGAAGCGATGTTGGCGTTGGTGCTGATGGATCACGCGTTGATGCAACGTGCGCAGAATGGCGATGTGGCAAACAGTGCACCATTGATTGCGGGCAAACGCGTATAGTAATTTCGCAATCAACCGCTTCATCGCTTTTCCTATTTTTATATTTTGCAATGACCGCTGCCGGTCTCGCCCGGCTGGCGAGTTACTTTTTTGCGCGGACAAAAAAGTAA
>DAISYG010000009.1:0-49819 GCA_036825435.1 Casimicrobiaceae bacterium
ATTGTTTGTCTTCCGCACCGTTTTCCTTGTAGGTGATCATGTACGCGGGAACGTGGCCTTTGTCGGCGTAGATGAACGCTTTTCGGATGTTGTCGTTTTCATCAAGTTCGGCGATCGGGTTCAGGCCGTCTTGATAGATCCATTTGTGCGTCCATTGTCCGTTTTCTTTTCTGCCGATGCGTCGGTCTTGCGGGTCGATCGCGTAGGTGATCTTGGTGTTATCCGGTAATTGGACTTCTCGCAGGTTGCCGAGGTTGTCGTAGCGGTAGGTTGTTTCTCCTTCTGCTGATTGTTTTTGGGTTCTCTGCCCGAGCAGGTTGTGGCTATAGCTCGTGCTGCCTTGCGTCAGTATCCGATCTTGCGCATCGAACATTGCGATTGGTTGGTTGTTTTTGTGGGTACGGTTACCGTTGGCGTCGTAGGTGTAGGTTTCTTCACTGTTTCCGGTGATGACTTTGATCAGCCTGCCCGCCAGATCGTAGGTGTAGCTTTGTTTGACGGCGACGCCGTCAATGGCTTCGGTTTTGTCGGTGATGCGTCCGATCAGGTCGCGTTGGACTTCGATTTGGTATTCGTCGGTTTCTCCTTCGTTTCTGGTGAGCGTGCCGGATTCGATGGTCAGAATGGCGGTTGGTTGTTCTTGACCGATTATTCCGGAGGTGATGGTCAGCACCGCGCGGTCGGCTTTGTCTTCTTCTTGCAGGGTGCCGGTTTGGATGGTCAGCAGTGCGTGTCGAGGCGGGTCGCTGAGCTGCTGCCATTCGCCTTTGTCCGCCGGTTGGGTTTGTTTCCACAGTTGACGGGTGCGGGTGATCCATGTCGTCCAGCCTTCGTCGGCAACGGTGAGGTACAGATCGCGGGTTGCGGTATCGACTTTCGGGGTCAGGTTGATGTTCCACATGATGGGTACAAAGTCCGGCGTCGGTTGCTGGTCAACCAGTGTTGCCCCGCTCGGGCTCTGGCAGCTGTAGTACACGGGGTTGCCTCGGTCTTCAACGTAGGTCATTTTGTCTTTGTAGAGGGTGCAGTTGGCGTCGCCGTCGGCAAACAGGCCACTAACCCAGTACCAGTGTTCGCCGCTTTGGTCTTGCGCAGGCAGTTGAATGCGTTGTTTGCTGCCGTCGGCTTTGATGCGGAAGGCGTCAACGGTTTCCGAATATTGGTCGCCGGAAAGACCGATCAGGAGGTCTTCTCCGGCGTTCTCCAGGTAGAAGTCGCCCCAGTAGTAGGCCAAGGCTGACATATCGGCAGCGGTCAGTTGGGCTATGGGTTGTTTGTGGATGGTGTCGCCTTCGGCGCGCCAGCGTTCGATTTGGACGCTTTCTTCCTGTTCTGTTGATCGTTGGACGACGTAGAATTCGCCCGGAAAGCCGGGAATCGCTCGAATGCGCAATGCGGTGATGGTCGCGCTTTGGTTCGGCAGTTGCATGATCTGTTCGGCTGGATGGTCGGGGCCTTGCAGGGTGATGCAACTGGCAGAATTATTGTCTTCATCGACGCCGCATAGCGGGTTGCCGTTATGGTGGTGGACGTAAACGTTGCCCGCCAATGCGCCGATGACTTCGGATGAATCGTGGTTAAGCGGGTAGCGTCCTTCGATGTTCTCGCGCCCGGTGGCGTCAATGCCGCCTTCGTTGATGGCGAAAGTGTCGGTTTTACCATCATTGAGTCGGATGCGGCTGACCATGTGGATGGCCAGGCAGCTGCCCCAGGCGGTCAATTGAACCGGGCATTGTTCCACATCGGTCATGCCGCCTTGCAGGTAGCGCACGCTGTAGAGGTATTCTTGATCGATGGCTTTGAGTTCGTGCAGACCGTACGGATGCAGTCCGATCAGGTTGTTTTTTTTCTTGGTGAGCGGGCCGATACGGTAATGTCGGGTTTCGTCGGTATCACCCGTGCCCATTAGAGTGTAGGAGCGCGTCAGCCCTTCTTTGCCGGGGAGAGAAAGGGAGTCTGGCGAGACTCGTCCACCGTAAACGTCCAAATACAGTTTGTCGAGTGGCAACAGATCGTCTGGATGCGGGTCAGGCACCAGATGCAGAGTGCCTCCGCCTGACGGTATGTTCAACACGCCTTCGATCTTGACGAGGTCAACTGGTTCTTCATTCTGGGTGAGAGCAGCCGTAAAGTTTTCCAGAGCGTAGCACGCGGTCAAGTCGCATGGCCCGACTTCTTTCTTGGTGAGCGGGCCAATACGGTAATGCCGAGTTTGATCGGTATCGCCGGTCACTTTCAAGGTGTAATAACGGGTCACCCCCTCTTTGCCGGGGAGCTCAAAAATATTCGGGGTAATGGTGCCGTCAGCACGGACATGCAGCGTCAGGTCGTCCGGTTGAGGATCGTCCGGATGCGGCTCGGCCACCAATTGCAGCGTGGCGCTGCTACCTGCCGGAATATACAAGTCCCCTTCGATTTTGAGCGAGGAAACCGGGGTTTCGTGGCGGGAAAGTGTTGCCGCAAAGTCACCCAGATATTGATAGGCGTATCGAGGATCCGCCTTGGTTAACGGGCCAATACGGTATTGACGGGCTTCGTCAGTGTCGCCGTATCCGCTGAGGGTGTAATGGCGCGTCAGCCCTTCTTTGCCGGGAAGATCAAAAACTGTCGGCGTGATCGTGCCGTCGCCGCCGACAATCAGCGTTTGACCGTTCGGCTGAGGATCGTCCGGATGCGGCTCAGGTGTCAGTTGCAGATAGCCGTTGGCCGAGGCGTTCAGGATGCCTTCGATTTTGAGTCTGTTCACCGGCCTTTCATCACGACTTAGCGTCGCCGTAAAATCGCTCAGTCTGTAATCCGTGAAGGCCGTGGGGGAGAGGCGGTATCGGTAGCCGGTGATTTCTCCGAATGCGTTGTAGCTTCGATCATCACTGTCGCGTTGCGCCCAACCTTTGAGGCTTTCAAGACGCAGTGTGTCGGCGTCCCGTTCAAAAGTAATGCTTCTCCCTGTTTCCAGCCATGGACTATTACTGTATGCCCCTGGCGCCATCAGCGAAATTGCCGTGATTTCGTCTTCTTCTCCGTAGGTAAACTTCTGACGCAGCGCAGCGTTGTTGCTACCGGTGGCTTCGGTGCGGGTGATTCGATTCCGGTCATACGCTTGACCATTCGCATAGAGCACGCCTTCATAATAAAACCCCAACGCGCCGTTTATTTCGCCTTCCCAGCGTTGCCCACTCGCTTGTCCAGAACTGTTATACGATTGATGCACACTGTTATCGCCTTCACTGACGCCCGTGACCCGCAATTGGCTATCGTAGTGTATTGCACGCTCACCTTCGGAATAGGTGTTTTTGAGCAAACGTCCGCTGGCCTGCTCATAAACCCAACCAAGCTCGCTGCCGCCGGGCAGTACGGTTTTAATCGGCTGACGTTCCTTGTTGTAATAATAGCGGGTTGTGGTGTTGGCAAGTTCCGGCGGAACGTAGGCGGACTTATCACCCATCGTATCGTAATTGAATTGGTGTTTTTCGCCTGAAGGCGTGGTCAATTCAAGCAGATTGCCCATCGCATCATACTTTTGCTGCGCCGAGCGCCCATCCGGCAGAGTCTGTTTAGTCAGCCTGCCGACTGCATCGTATTCGTAGGTCACTTCGCGCCCCAGCGGGTCAACGGATTTGGCAAGATTGCCTTTGTTGTCGTAAACGCTTTTCCAGACGCGGGAAGTTCCTTCGTTACTGGTGGCTTTGACTTCGGTCACCCGACCCTGGTCGTAGGTGTATTCGGTTGTCGGCATACCCGGCATTTCGGTTTTAAGCGGACGATGAATCGCATCGACCCAGGTTTTGGAAACCTTGCCGGTCATGCCGATGTTCGTCCACAATCGTTCTTCATGATCGTAGATCTGCTGGGTTGAGCGGGCGTCGTTGCTCCAACTTTCTTCGCTCCAGCGTTTGACCGGAAACAAGCGACCATCATCGTAAAGATCGGTGGAGCGCGTGCGACTGCTCGTATACCATCCACTGCTCCCGGAACTGCTTGAGCTTGACGTATACGACGCCATCAGTCCAAAACGAGGGTCGCCGGCGGTGGAACTGGTCGTCGTTTGAGAAGGCAGCGTCGTGCGTGATGTGGTCCCGTAATAAGTGCTGTTTGTTGCCGTGGTCGATCCATCCGGATTCAGCGAGGTTTTTTGCCCATTCGGTTGATCATCGTATTCGGTATATTGATAGACTCTTCCTTCCGTCGAGGTAAGCGTTGTGGTTCTCTTGCTATACAACAAGCTGTCTTCCATCGTCCAGCCACCGCTATTGGGCCAAGTGTCCGAGATCAGGCGGTTGTAGTCGTCGTAAACATATTGATAGCTCTGACTATTCGGATTGGTGATTTTTGTGACCAATCCGCCGCTGTTGTATTCAAACCGCCAGGTTGCATCGGCAGGGTCTTTGACCTCGACCAGTTGACCGTTCTGCAACGTCAGTATCGTACGGTGGTCGTGCGGCGCAATGATCGTGATGGTATTGCCGCTGCGCTCGATTCTCGTCGTGTTTCCATCGTGATCAGTGACACTGCTCAGAATGCCATGATTGTCGTAAGCAAACGTGTAAAGCTTCGCCCCGGTTAAAGTATCCAGAGTTTCAAGATGGCGTCCATTGGCATCAAACCGATAAGCCTGTCGTCCGCTCGTTTCGGGAATCAAGATATCGGAGCCATCAAATCCGGGTAGCGCTCGTCTCATTCTGCGCAGTTTATAACTGCTGTCTTTGAAAATCAGAGCATCCTCTCCATCCACTGCCAACGCATCAAAGGAAATGGAAAGTGTCGCAGGGTTAAAGGAGCCATCGGGCGCGCTCCCAAGACCGTAATACGATGGCGTACCGGGATAAAGATTCTCGAAATTACCGGCAACCACCGACATCTTGCCATTAGTATCACGTTTATAAATATACGGTGAACTGCTGTTTCCGCTGATATAAAGATCACCGTTTTTAGCAAGAGCAAGCGCTGTGGGTGTAATGCATGTTTCATGCGAATCGTCGACGATGGTTCTGTCGCAAATGGTCTGGTAGCCGATCCCGACGTATGAGTTCATCAGCCCGTCAGCAGTTACCTTGAAGACACGCCACATACCGGTATCGGCAATATAAAGATTGCCGTTTGCATCCAGCGCCAAGCCACTCGGTGATGAAAGCTTTGTCGATATTGCCGGCGTCGCGCCGCTCCAAGAGGTTTGATTACTTGCGTATTGACCACAAACTCCCACCGCAGTTCGGATCATTCCGTCCGCGTCGAGTTTGCGCACGCAGCGTGCCGACCTGTCTGAAATATAAAGAATGCCGTCGTGCCCACGGATAAGATCGGCAACTTGACCAAACCGGATGTCGTGCGGCAAGTATTCGCCATTCTTGTTAAAAGGAACAGCATTGTCGATGCTTCCTGCAAGCCAGGTCACCTCCCCGTCAGGCGTCCGGTACAGTATTCTTTGCTTGTTGTCCACAAGATAAACGCCGCCATCCATCTCATCATAACGAATGATTTTGAAGTATTGCGTATCGATGGGCAATCCGTACAGCGGCCACGCAACTGTTGTTCCTTCAGCCGTTTCTTCATAGAGCAACGTTGTGTCGCACAGAGAAGATGTATAGCAAGTATTGCTGACTAAAACACTTCCTGACGGCAAAACGGCAAACCCCGTACTATAACCATTCGCTGTTTTTATCGATAAAGTATCAACCTGCACTTCGACGCCGGTTTGTGTCCGTCTGGAACCAGTGCCTTTTTCCAGCACGCGACGCACAGGATCGTAGTGATGCCGCTCGTTAATCGTCCACAATCCCAAATCGTCCTGCAGCACGGCGACCGAAGGGCTCTGCGTGGGCGCATAAAGCGTTTTTTCCAAAGTGTTTTGGATGCTTAACGCCAGATCTCTTGTGCCAATCAGTCTATTCGCATTGCTGTATTGTGCAAAGCTACGCTGTGCTTCAGCAACAGACTCGTAATAAACACCAAAAGTTTCATAGGCTAAAACGTGTTTTACTACTGCGCTGGTTCGATACAGCGCACGTCCGTAGCGGTCTTTGCCATCCCACTCAAACTCATCCGTTTGCAAGGGCGCAACGTTGGAGCCAGCATTGTCAAACACCATGATTTCCCGGCCAAGTATCTGTGCTTTTGACCAAATACGATAAATATCCTGTTGCAATGGTTGATCATCACGCAGATATCGACGGGAAAATGGAAGCCCTTCCAGATAACCGGGCGCGCGCGCCGTACTGTATTCCAGAGAAAAAGGCGCGCCCGTAATCGGCAGGCTCTCGCTCATCGTCCGGCTCTGTGCCTGAATCGTGCAACCAGGCTGTGTCGTTGGACATCGTGGCGGAGGAGGAGGTGTTCCAGGAATGGGAGGTGGCTCTTTGGGACCAGTCGGCGGCTGACAACTTGTGTTGGGTGGACATGGCGGTGCACCCGCCGCCATATTACAATCCCACGGCGTGAAGTGACTGACCCTGGTTCTCCAGAAAGCAGTGCCAGCTTGATAAAGCTTGGCAATTTCCTTCTGCTCTTCGATGGTAATTCCGAGTTCAGTAAGCTCTTCCGCTGTTGCTGCCACGCCATTACCTTTGACATCCAACGCTGCAATACCGTTATCAATGCTCAACACTTTGATCACATAACCATCATCATCCGGCACCCAGGCTTTTTGTTCATAGCTGTACCAGCCCAACGGTATGATGACGCCCACAGGGAAATCAAGGAAGTTTTCGACATACATCGGCAATGGCTGGTTGAATTCGACTTTGGTCGCGCCTGCCTGAATCGCCTGATCGACGGAAAGCTCAACCGCGTAGGTGTAGCCGACATTGGCAGGAAGTTCGCCGGGCATGGCGTTGGGACCGTTTTCGCCGATGGTGTATTCGGTCGCTCTGACGTTCAATACATCCAAGGTTTGGGTGCTGCCGTCAGGTAAATGGATCGTGGCTTCGGTATCCCGGGGAAAGAGAATCGTCGCACGCCTGGCTCCGTCTTCATCGGTGTTGATGCTGCCCTGATGCACCAGGAAATGCGGTGCTTCGGTTTCGGCTTTCTGAGTGAGCGCGGCAGCGTCATCAGAGCTTGCGTTGTTGGCGATGGAATTTTTTGCATTGGAGCGTTTCGTGCCATCGCGCAGCTCTCTCAGGTCGATCACGCTGACTTTGTTGTCGAGCGGAATCATCACCACATCCGGCAGGTAGCCGTAGTCCTGCCACGCGACTTGGACCTTTCTTTGGACGGGCAGATAGCCTTCTTTGGTGTATTCAACCACAAACCATTGGCCGCCATTGACGACCATGTCGAGTTGTCCATCGGCTCGGGTCAGGGTGTAGCCGTATTGGTCGTGGTCTTTGATCTTGACAGTGACGCCGGATAATGGGGTGTTGTCGCGTTTTAATACTTTGCCGACGATCAGGGATGAGAATTTGGGTTTGATGGTGTCGGGGGCAACGCCGATCTGGATTGGGTTTTCGTTGGCGTAGAGGAACTTCGTCGAGTCAAAAACGGTGTAAATATCCTGCGGGTTAAGTGTTGGAGCAACGTTTGGATCGTTGATTGGGTCGGGTACGGGTGCTGGTTCTTGTGTCGTACCCTGTACTCGCAGGTAGATGGAGCCGCCTGATTCATTATTGTTGTTGATCGGGGTGAGTTCGAGTTGGTCGCCGGCCTGGGCGGGTATTTCCGCCTGCCATTGGTTGTTGGCGAGTGTTGTGGTGATTTCAGCGCTGGTCTTCAGGTTTTTAATACGGACTTGTTTGGCGGCTCCTCGGATTCTGTCTTGATCGCCAGAGGCGGTGATTCTGTTTTGCTCATTGGGTTCGGTGATGTCGGCACCCAGAAGACGGAATTCGGCAACGGCGGGGATGGGAAGTTCTTCGCTGGTGCCGCCCGATTCGCCCGGCTGCTTGACCATGTGAAGCTTGAAGTGAAGCAAATCATCCTGAATCGCGCCATAGACGTGGGAGAGGTCGATTTCGCCGGGAGAAACTTCTCCGGTGGTGTCGGCGGTTGCCAGTAGTGACGCGCCGTTCCAGCCGCTGCCTGTTCCATCAAGAACAATGCGCAACGCGCTGTACACGGCGCTGCTCAAGCTGATCAAACATAAAGCCAATGCGAATACGCCCAGGCGATGTACTTTGGGATGGCGCAGGAAGCGCGCGCCGAGAACGCCAAGGGTTAAAGCGATGAGCAGCAGAATGATCGGGTTAGCCCAAGGAATCGCCACACCGAAAGCGCGGCTCAGTAACGGAGATAGCAGAATGGAATTTCCGCCGCTGGTGAAGAGGACATCATTGTTGGCGCTGAAATCCGAAGCGGTTGAGGAGGCGAAGCCGACGACGGTATTGGCGGTGATGCTGATGTTTCTTGGAAGGCGGTATTCGATGAACTGGCCGGTGAGTGTATAGCCGGGATGGGTAGCGTCGTTTTGCCAGGTCAGGGAAGCAATATTGGTGCTGTCGATGGTTTGACCGGTGGTGCAGGCGGCGGTCTGGACGGATGAAAGGTTTCCGTTACTGACGGTGGCAAGCAGAAGAAGGTTAACGCCGGACATGGTTTCAGCGCCACTGTTTCCGGTGATAGACACCGTGCAACCCGATGAAGCGCTGCCGTCTTCATCAACAAGGGTCAGGTAGTAAAACGTTTGCACTTGGGCATGAAGTGCGCCGACCAACATGAAACCAAGAACTGCCAGAAAGCCTTTGATGAATGCCTGCATGACACAACCTCTTGAAATAGAGAAAAGCCCTGCAAGGATTTCCAATAGTCTGTTCGCGGCCAGTATTACATCGGCAGAAACGGCGTCCATCCTTGCCATGAAAATACGTAAAGCGGAGATAAGGCTACCGAGACTTTCATGTCATGTCAACCACTTTTACAATTACATGGGATGTTGATGCCGCCTGGATTGCTACGTCGCTTCGTTCCTGCAATTCAGACATCAGATGAGACCAAGAATCAGAAATATTGGTCAATGAGGAAACATCATCGTGGCGCACTGCCTGCGCCAACACCGTCTGGATTCCCGCCTACTACTCGCGGGAATGACGCCACGGGGGTGGGAGAACACCCTCTGTTCTCCGCCGTCTGTCACGTAGGGGCGGTTCGCGAACCGCCCCTACAGGGTTGGGTATATGCCATCTTCTCCACTGTCTGATTCCTGATTCACCACATCACCCCGCCAACCGCTTGAAAAACTCGCGCACCAGCAGCACCGCCTCGTCACCATCCTGCGTTTTCTGTTCAATACGAATACGGTTCGGTCCAGCGAAGGAAATCCGCGAATCATTCTGCACCAATTCAATCAATTTGGTCGGATCAAACGGGGGTTTATCAACAAAGGTCAGCAAGGCACGTTCGGCGTTGACGTTAAGTTTGCGCACGCCGTATGGGCGGATCAGCAGTCGCAGTCGATGACTCGCCAACAGTGTTTTGCCTTCGTCGGGTAACAATCCGAAACGGTCGATCAATTCTTCATGCAACGCATCAATCGCTTCGAAGGTTTCGGCATTGGCCAGACGTTTGTATAGCACCAGCCGCTCATGAACATCCGCACAGTATTTTTCCGGCAGCAGTGCCGAATGGTGCAAGGTGATTTCGGTGGTCAGCCGCAACGGTTCATTCAGATCGGGCTCGCGTCCTGATTTCAGCGCATCAACCGCATGCTTGAGCATGTCGGTGTAGAGTTGAAAACCAACTTCCGCAATTTCGCCCGATTGCTCGTCACCCAATATTTCTCCGGCACCACGAATTTCCAGATCGTGCATTGCCAGATAGAAGCCGGAGCCCAATTGCTCCATGTGCCGGATTGCATCCAGCCGTTTTTTCGCTTGCGCGGTCAGCGCTTCTTCCGGCGGCGTTAGCAAATAAGCGTATGCCTGATGGTGCGAACGCCCTACCCGTCCGCGTAACTGGTGAAGTTGCGCCAAGCCGAAACGGTCGGCGCGTTCGATCAATATGGTATTGGCGGTCGGCACGTCAATGCCGGTTTCGATGATCGTCGAGCACACTAACACATTGACGCGCTGTTGGTAAAAATCGCGCATCACCCGTTCCAGCTCTCGCTCAGGCATTTGCCCGTGCGCCATGGCAACGCGCGCTTCCGGCATCGCCGCCGCGATGCGCTGCGCCTTGTCCGGAAGCGAACGCACATCATTGTGCAAAAAATACACCTGCCCGCCACGGTTGAGTTCGCGGCTGATCGCCTCGCGTACCACGCCAGATGAATATGGCGCCACAAAGGTTTTGATCGCCAGCCGTTTCTGCGGCGCGGTGGCGATCACGGAAAAGTCACGCAGCCCTTCAAGCGACATCGCCAGTGTGCGCGGAATCGGCGTCGCCGTCAGTGTGAGCACATCGACTTCGGCGCGCAGTTTTTTGATCTGCTCTTTTTGCCGCACACCAAAACGATGTTCTTCATCAATGATCACCAATCCCAGGTCATTGAACTGCACGCCTGGCTGGATCAGTTTGTGCGTGCCGATAACAATATCCACCTTGCCGCTCGCCAACGCATCCAATGTTTTTTTCGACTCTTTGCCAGTGCGAAAACGCGACAGTTCGGCAATACGTATCGGCCACTCGGCAAAACGATCCGAGAATACCTGAAAGTGTTGTTCCGCAAGCAAGGTTGTAGGAACCAGCAAGGCGACTTGCTGGTTATTACTCACTGCGGTGAACGCCGCGCGCAAGGCAACTTCGGTTTTGCCGAACCCGACATCACCGCACACTAAGCGATCCATCGGTTTATCGGAAACCAGATCGGCGATCACTGCCTCGATCGCGTTATGCTGGTCAACGGTTTCTTCAAAGGGGAAACCTTCGGCAAAGCGCTGATAATCCATTTCATCAAGCGCGAACGCATGCCCCTTACGCGCGGCACGCTGCGCGTACAGGTTCAACAGTTCCGCCGCCGTATCAAAGGCTTTCTTCGCTGCCCGCTTGCGTGCGCGTTCCCATTGCCCGCTGCCCAGTTCGTGCAGGGTGATGTTTTCCGGCGATGCGCCGCTGTAGCGCGAGATCAGGAACAGGTCGGAAACCGGCACGTACAACGTCGCTTCGTTGGCATACTCAAGGTGAAGAAACTCGCACTCGCCTTCACCCATCGTCAGCGTCACCAACCCCAAATAACGACCGATGCCGTGCTCTTCGTGCACCACCGGATCGCCGACACGCATTTCGGCAAGGTCACGAATCAGCGCGTCAATATCCGCCGTTTGTCCTTTTTTGCGTTTTTTTCGAGCGAGGTACGATGACTGATCGGCGTACAAATCGTTTTCGGTGACCAACACCACCTTGCCCGCAGACCAGACGAACCCGTTCTGCAACGGCGCCACGGCAAAGCCGGTACGCTCACCACGGTTCAGCCAAGCAGAGACATCATCAATATTGCCAACATCAATACGCTCCGCGCGCAGCATCGTCTGCATCGTTTCCCGCCGCCCTGCACTTTCGGCAAATAATAGGATTCGTTGCTCACTGCTTTCGATGAATTTTTGCAGGCGTGCCAGTGGCACTTTGGCGCGACGATCAATCGTCAACTCCGGCAGTGCCGTCAGCTTCGATGCAGGCGATGTGTCAGACGCAGCACTGATTTGCAAACGAGAAAAAGGTTTAAGCATTCCGAAGAAAACATCGACCGGCGCGTACAATTGTTCCGGCGGCAACAATGGACGCTGTGGGTCGCCGCGCAGCAAACGATAGCGTTGTTGAATCTCCGCCCAAAACGCTTCACAGGCGCGAACGACATCGCCGTGCATGACCAATTGCGTATCTTCGGGAAGATAATCGGTCAGCAGTGCCGTGTTTTCGAAAAACAGCGGAAGATAATATTCAAGACCGCCGGGGGTCGCGCCGCGCGATACTTCCTTGTAAAGCAGCGAGCGCGAAGGGTCGCCTTCAAATGCTTCTCGAAATGTCTGACGGAAATGTTTGCGCGCTGCGTCGTCGAGTGGATATTCGCGCGCTGGCAACATGCGAATTTCGGAAACTCGATCGGCGGAGCGCTGATCATCGACATTGAAAGTACGGATGGTTTCCAACTCGTCACCGAACAAGTCGAGTCGATACGGCGTTGTTGAACCCATCGGAAACAAATCGATCAATCCACCGCGCACCGAAAATTCTCCCGGTGCCATCACCTGCGTCACCGCGTGGTAACCCGCCACCGTCAACTGCTGACGCAACGCGTTGACGTCGATCACATCGCCCTGCTTGAGCATGAATGCGTGCGCAGCCAGATGTGCTGGCGGTGTGATGCGCTGTATCGCCGTGGATGCTGCAACCAAGACCACGTCAACGTTGCGACGCATCATGTGATAGAGCGTTGCCAACCGTGCCGAGATCAAATCCTGATGCGGTGAAAATGGGTCATACGGCAGCGTTTCCCAATCGGGAAAAGAAGCAATATTGGCTTGCGGCAAACACCAACGCAGTTCGTCCTCAAGGCGCTGCGCATTCCAGGCGTTTTCACAAATGATGCACGTCAGCCGTTTGTTCTGTTTGGCAAGCGCGATCGCCTGCGCCAGAACGAATGCATCACCCGACCCCGAGGGCTGCGGCTGCGCCGTTTTTTGTCCGGCGGCAGGCAGCGCACGAATGATCGGGGCAGCGTTCCAAAGAGAGTTTGAAGCAAACGGCACGGAAATTGATCTCGGGCAAAAGGCGAATTGTAAAACAAACGCCCGGCAAAAACCGGGCGCTGTTCAAACGGAGGCGACGCAACTCATGCTGTGTCGCCACATTCGCGGATTATTTCAGTGTTTTCAGATATTCAATCACATCCGCTCTTTCTTTGGCATCCGCGATGCCCGAGAAGGGCATCGTGCCGCCAGGAATGAGTTTCTGCGGACTCTCAAGGTAAATATCCAGCGTCTTGTCATCCCATATTTTGTCGCTGTTTTTCATCGCACGACTGAAGCGGAAGCCCGGCACCTGTGCGGCTTTGCTGCCATAAATGCCTTTCAGTCCCGGCCCTGTGCCGTTCTTTTCCGTCGTCGTATGGCAAACATGGCATTGCTTGTCAAAAACTTTCTTGCCATTATCGGCGCTCTGCGCCCATGCCGCACCGGTCAGCAAAAAAGAACCTGCCAAAAGAAAAACCATTTTCAATGTTTTCATAAATAACTCCTTGTGTCGTTTTATCCTAAAAAACGCGGACGTTTTACGTAATCTGTCAAGTCGTCACCCAAACGTAATGCCATCGCTGCTAACGGTCCCGTTGGGTTATAGCCCGAGTTATGCGGGAACACCGATGCGCCGACAACAAATAAATTTTCGGCATCCCAATGCTGCAAACGAGGCGATACGACACTGGTTTTGGGGTCGGTTCCCATCGGCGTGCCACCGGTCACGTGTGTCGTTTGATAAATGCGTGCATCGAACGGCCCTTTGCGCGCAGAAACATTACCGATGATGTCTGCGCCCGTTGCCTTCGCAATTTCTGCCGCTTTACCCGTCAGATATTGCGACATCTTGACCTCGTTATCGCGGAAATCAAAAGTCATACGCAACAACGGTTGGCCAAACGGATCACGATACACCGGATCGAGATCCAGATAGTTATGAATGTGCGGGTAGCAGCTACCGTGAATACCGACCGAAAATGAATGACCGTACCATTCAGCATTGGCTTTTTTCCAGGCGCTACCCCAACGCGGTGTTCCCGGCGGCAATGCGCGTGCGCCAATCGGGCGACCGTGGTAAATTCCGGCACTGATGTACGCGCCACCGAGGAAGCCAAGACCTTTGTGGTCAAAATTATCGTTGTTGAATTCGTCGATAATCATCGCCGTACTACCGCTCGCCATGAATGGATTCATGATTCGATTTTTGAAAAACACATTGACGCCCGAGCTGATCTGATAGCAGAAATTTTTTCCGACCACGCCGGTATTGGTTTCCGGATCATAAGCTTTTCCGATTTTATCGACCAGCAATATTTTGGTGTTGCTCATCGTGAATGCCGCCAGCACAACCACATCCGCAGGCTGGAGACATACTTCACCACTTTGCATGTCGATATAACGAACGCCCGTTGCCTTTTTCGCTTTGCTATCGTGATCAATGCCCAAAACGTAGCTGTACGGGCGAATTTCAAAACCTTTGCGCTCTTTCAACATCGGATACAGCAAAACCATCGGTGACGCTTTTGCATTAGCCTCGCAAATGAAGCGCTCGCAGTGACCACAATATTGGCATTGCCCGAGCTTTTGTCCATCCGGATTGGTATAAGGTTGCGACGCATTGGCGGCAGGCATCGGAAATGGTTTATAACCCAGCTTCGTCGTTGCTTCCTTGAAAATGATTCCGCCTTCAGTGATTTCCAGTGGGGGTAGCGGATATTCCGTTTTTCTCGGCGCTTCGAACGGATTGCCACCTTCGTGAAATGTCCCATTCACATTTCCGGCTTTACCGGCAATACCAAACAGCTTTTCGAACAACTCATGGTACGGTTCCATTTCCGCATAAGTGTGCCCCCAATCCTGAAGCAGCATTTCTTTGGGGATGGCTGATGCTCCGTAGCGTTTTTCATAATGCGAGCGAAGCACCGGGTCGTATTCAGCCCAGCGCCAAGTATGACCATTCCAATGGTTACCCGCACCGCCGATGCCTTTGCCCGGCAGGAATGCTTCCATCCAACGCACCGGCGCTGAATCTTCATCAATATTGTGCCGTAAGGTATAAGCCTGTTGCGCCCAGTTTTGAATCAACCCTTGACGTGTTGACCAACGTAACTCATCTCTCTGGTTGGGCAGATGTGCCTCGGCGCCATGGGTATGGTCGCCACCGCGCTCCAGCACCAGAACCTCGACGCCCTGATCGGTCAATTGCCTTGCGATCAATCCGGCTGTAAGCCCACCACCGATGATCACGACTGTTTTTTTGGAAAGTTTTTTTGCCATGATCGTGCTCCTCAACTGAAATCAACAATGGAACTCGGCGTTTTCGCGCCAGGAAACGGCTTGCCGCGATAATCAACAATATTGCGCGTATGCGTCGCTGGCAGTCCCGGATAACCGATCATTTTCCAGAACACTTTATCGACGTTCCCCGAATAAAGTGGATCAGCAAAACATGCCTGTTCGAACAGCGGATAAACGATTTCATTGAACCAAGTCGCCATTGGCAGCGGCGCATCGGTAAACTTGTTGCCAGCGACATTCTGAAGAAATGCTTCCATGTCCTTCGCACCAAGTTCTGCAAATGTTTTTTTGTGCTGCTTCTGACACAGGTCATTTGCTGCCGCAATGCCTTGTTTGAAAAATTGCTCCGGCGTCAATGGAAGCTGATAGCCGTGCTGCGGTGTTGCTTTTTTCCACGGCCCGAGCATGTAGCGACGCGCGCCTTTGCCGTAATCACCGGAAAGCTGACGATCAATATAAATCGCCAGACCGCAATCTACGCCACTTGGTGTCAGATCATCCGCCGGACACATGTGATCGACCAATGCTTCAACAAAAGTCGCTTCTTCCTGACTGAACGATGTATAGCCAAACAACGGGTCGGAAAGTTTGGCGAGCTCTTGGGCTGGTTTATCTTTTGTTCCCGCAGGCTTCGGTGTTTGCGCGTTGACTGCCGTGAATGCAGCGGACAAGGGAATGGCGCTGGTTAATGCGGCTGTTTTCGCCAGAAATCGGCGGCGTCCTAAAACGATAGCACTTGGTTTTTTATTCATATTATCCTCCGATCAAGGTGTATGTCATATTCTTTCATGCAACACTGTTGATCAGACGAGCTTACTTGTAACAAAGAAATCCCTACTGATGATCGAATAGCGTAATCATTCTTCTTTTTATATGCGCGGCAAAGGATCGGTTTACCTTCAAGAAAAAACGAAAGTCATCCTCATGATGTGTATTGATTCAATGTGCCAAGTGATGCTGCCATTTTTTACAATAAACGGACGTTGTCTTGAGAATGGATCTCATCTTGACACAGTTGATGCTGGTAAAGTTGCGAATAGCAAATATTTTTTGCCTACGTATTTTGCGACCACGATGTCGATGCTCCCCCTTCTCTTTTGTGAATAAAGAGCACTTCAACAATAAAAAATGCCGCAGTATCTGCGGCATTTTTTATTAGCTTTTCCGTTTATAGCAGCGAAAGCCGTGCACGGTACGCATCCCAATCTTCAATCGGTCGCGTCGCCACGCCAGTTTCCATCGCGGTACGCGCGACGGCAATCGGCAACTCCGTGCGTAAGCGAGTGTCGAACGGCGATGGAATCAGATAATCTTTATTGAAAGCGCACTCTGGATTATTGCGCGCCAGCGCCGCCAGTTCCTTGGTGCAGGCATATTTCATCTCTTTATTGATCGCCGTTGCGCCGACATCCAACGCACCGCGAAAAATATAAGGAAAGCACAATACGTTGTTCACTTGATTCGGGTAATCGGAACGTCCGGTCGCGATCACCGCATCTTGGCGTACCGACATCACCAATTCAGGGCGAACTTCCGGCTCTGGATTCGCCATCGCCAGAATGATCGGGTTGACCGCCAGCGTCGCTACCATCTCGGCATCCATCGCTTTCGGTCCTGATACGCCGAGAAAAACATCCGCACCGGCGATTGCTTCGCGGAATGTGCGCAATGATGTATCCGCCGCATAACGTTGTTTGGTCGGCACCAAATTTTCGCGTTCATTATGGATCACGCCTTTGGAATCACACAAAATAATATTATCTTTCCGCAGCCCCATGCCCACCAGAAGGTCAAGACAAGCAATGCCCGCTGCGCCAGCACCTGAACAAACCAAGCGAACGTCTTCGATTTTCTTGCCTACCAATTCCAGGGCATTGAGCGCCGCCGCACAAGCGACGATCGCCGTACCGTGTTGGTCATCGTGAAACACGGGGATCTTCATTCGCTTTTTGAGCTCATCTTCAATGAGGAAGCATTCCGGCGCCTTGATGTCTTCGAGATTGATACCGCCGAAGGTTGGTTCCAAGCTGGCGATGATATCCACCAATTTCATCGGATCGGTTTCGTCGATTTCCAGATCGAAAACGTTGACACCACCGAATTTTTTGAACAATACGCCCTTGCCTTCCATCACCGGCTTGGATGCCAATGCGCCGATATTACCCAGGCCAAGTACGGCGGTACCGTTGGAAATAACCGCGACTAAATTGCTTCGTGATGTGTACAACGCCGCGTTTTCAGGCGCTTCAGCAATAGATTCACAAGGACCGGCAACGCCCGGCGTATAGGCCAACGCCAATTCGAGTTTCGTATTCAATGATTTGCTGGCAACGACCTCGATTTTCCCCGGCGTCGGCTTGTTGTGATAACGAAGCGCCTTCTGCTTGATTTCTTCGTTATTGTGCTCCTGTCCCTGATCCTGAACGGCTTCCATGATTGCTAAATCTCCTTGATTGGCATGAATGCAAGTATAAGTTTGTGTTGATGATCCGATGTGAATGAAAAAATATTGTGGTTATTTCACCAGCTTGAGATGAGCGCGGTGACGTGCTCCCTTTTTCTCCTTTTCAGGAGATTGATTTTGCGGCGTTCCCGCTGTTTCGATGCTTTCCTGATCGGTGCTGAAGAAGAGTCCGTAGCCATTTTCTCTGGCAAAGATGGCCGCCACGGCTGAAAAAGGAATGGCGATCTCTTGCGAAATACCGCCGAAACGTGCTGCGAACATGATCCATTCGTTATCGATGGTCAGATGATGCGTCGTGCGATCACTGAGATTGAAAACGATTTCATTATTGGCGACGTATTCTACCGGCACTTGCGTTTCTTCGTTCACACGCACGACCAGATACGGCGTCAAATCCTTTTCGGCGCACCACTCGCACAGCGCACGAACCAGATAAGGTTTGGCGGAAGCTTCTGGATTAACGACCGAAGAACTCATGCCGTCCAACCGGTAAAAGATGAATGGTCATGCCCTCGACTACTTGCGCATACCGCGCTCGGCAGACGTCATCGCTTCAGAAAACGCGGGACGAGCGAAAAGACGCTCGGCGTATTTCATCATCGGAACCGCCTGTTTCGGCAGTGAAATACCGTAATAGTCGAGCCGCCACAACAGCGGTGTCAGCGCAACATCCAGCATCGAATATTCTTCGCCAAGCAAATATTTATGTTTGGTGAACATCGGCGCCATCTGCAATAACGCGTCGCGAATCTGCGTCCGTGCTTTTTCTTTTTCCGATTCCTTGCTGGTTTTGGATTCCAACACCGATACATAAACGAAAATATCTTTTTCGAAACGAAAAAGAAAATAACGGGCGCGGGCGCGCATCACCGGATCGGGCGGCATCAACTGCGGGTGCGGGAAACGCTCATCAATGTATTCATTGATGATGTTGGATTCGTGCAGAATCAGATCGCGCTCGACCAGAACCGGTACTTCGTTGTACGGGTTCATCAATGCGATATCTTCCGCTTTTTTCTCCAAATCGACGTCAACGACCTGAAAATCCATCCCTTTTTCGTACAGAACAATACGGCAACGTTGGCTGAACGGATCCGTCGTTCCTGAATACAATGTCATCATAGTGGTAATGCATCTCCTGCAAAACGCAGCGTCACACGCTGCTCCGCTTTAGGAAACCACTGATTCATTACTGCGCACAAGCAATACGGCGTTGGAATCCTTCTCAAAATGCTCATTTACGTTTAGTAAACTCCGCTTGTTCGTCGAATTCCGCCTTGTCTTGCTCGCGCTCGCAACATCAATCAGCGCTTCCTTAGACCAAAAGAACGATTTTACCCTTTACGGGCAAAGATCGCTACAGGCGCAATTATGTTATTCTCATCATCTGCGTTATAATGACAATCGCTTTCAACCCCCACCTTATTTTATTATCATGAAAGGTAACTCATTTCATTCGCTATGGCTTTTGTTCGCGCAGTGCGTGACCATTTTCTTTGCCGCATTTTTTGTGATTTCGACGCTACGCCCCGGTTGGATACCCGATCAATGGCGCGCGCTACTGGATAAAAAAGACGTGGTGGTCATCAAGCAGGATGCCGCTTCTACCTCGCTTCCTGTCCCGCCCGACTATTACAACAGAAGCAAACTATTTGCCCCTGCGATAGCACGCGCGATGCCGGCAGTGGTCAGCCTTTATTCCCGGCAACACTCGACCAATCAGCCCGCTCGAAGTGATGACGATGTTTCCGGGCTGTCGCGTTATTTTTCGTTGGGTGCGCGAAAAACGTCGTTCGACGGCAGGCTGGCGCTCGGCTCCGGCATCATCGTCTCACAACGGGGTTACATCGTGACTAACTACCATGTCGTCGAAGGCATGGACGATATCCATGTGTTTCTCTCCGACGGACGCTCGTTTCCGGCAACCATACGCGGCTTTGACCGCGTCACCGACCTTGCCGTCATCGAAATCAAGAATATCGGCGACAAAGAGCTGCCGGTGATTACCCTCGGTTCGATGGATAATGTGCGCGTTGGCGATGTTGTCTTTGCCATCGGCAACCCGTTCGGCCTGAGCAACAGCGTCAGCATGGGCATCGTTTCCGCACTGGGACGCGGCATTCAATCCGCCGATCGTTTTGAAAATTTTATTCAGACTGATGCCTCCATCAACCCCGGCAATTCGGGTGGTGCGCTGATCGATCTATCGGGCAACATGATCGGCATCAACCGCGCCATCTATTCGCAGTCGGGCGGTTCATTGGGCATCGGTTTTGCCACGCCGGTGCCGCTGGCACGCAATGTCATGAAGCAAATCATTGAATATGGCGAAGTCGTGCGCGGCTGGCTTGGCATCGAGGTGCGCACACTGGTACCGGGAATGGAACTGGTTTCCGCTACGCCCAAAGCAATTGAAGAAGGCGTGATCGTCACCAACTTATTGCCGCATGGCCCCGCGCAGGAAGCTGGCGTCGAAGTCGGCGACGTCATCACCGAAATCAACAGCGTCCGCGTCAACAACTTTTCTCAAATTTTCGCTTACATTGATGAACAGGAATTAGACACGCCTATCCGTCTTCATGTCTGGCGCAAAGGCGACTGGATTGATATCGACCTCACTGTTCAGAAAAGAGACAATGACAGCGACGCATCGAAGTTTTTTCAATCTGCCGCCAAATTGATTATTTGAAAATAGACTAGACGTTCTGCACTTTATTGCAGCCGTTTCAGTTGCTCGCTGAGCTTCTCCAGCATCGCGGTAAAATCGGCCAGCCGCGCTTTTTCCTGCGCAACCACCGCTTGCGGCGCACGGGCGACAAAGCTTTCGTTGCCGAGTTTGCCCTGTGCTTTCTTGATCTCCCCTGCAATGCGCGCAACCTCTTTTTGCAAACGCGCGCGCTCGGCCGTCACATCAATTTCGATATCCAGCATCAGGCGGAAATCGCCGACGATCTGCGTGGGCGCCGGGGATTCGGGCAAGGTGTTGCCCACCGCACGCACTTCGGAAAGTTTCGCCAACGCGGCCAGATAACCGGCGAAAGCGTTTACTGTTTCCTCATTACCGGCAACCAATAGCGGTACTTTCTGCGCCGGAGACAATTGCATTTCCGAACGCAAGCTACGGCAGGCATTGATCATGGCCTTCATTTGCGCCATTTGTGCTTCTGCCGCTTCGTCAATTTTCTGTTCGTCACTGCATGGGTACGCCGCCGTACCGATGAACGCGCTGCTCTTGCAACGCGCCATTGCGGCTACCGTCTGCCACAATTCTTCGGTAATGAATGGAATCAATGGATGCGCCAGACGCAGGATGGTTTCCAACGTACGCAACAGGATGCGCCTTGTCGCCCGCTGTTGCTTTTCGTTGCCCTGATGGATCTGTACCTTGGCACACTCAAGATACCAGTCGCAGAATTCATCCCAGATCAATTCATACATCGTGCGTGCCACGAGATCCGGACGGTATTCGGCGAAATACTGGGCAATATCGGCCTCGGCACGCTGCAAGCGGCTGACGATCCAGCGATCCGCCAATGAATACTCGAGCGCGTCTTCACTTGCGGCTATGCCGCAATCCTGTCCCTCGCAGTTCATCAGCACGAAACGTGACGCATTCCACAGCTTGTTGCAGAAGTTGCGATAACCTTCACAGCGACTCATGTCAAAACGAATGTCGCGCCCCGGGCTGGCGAGGCTGGCAAAGGTAAAGCGCAAGGCATCGGTGCCGAACGCGGGAATTCCCTGCGGGAAATCCTTGCGCGTCCGCTTTTCGATTTTTTCGGCACTGCGCGGATCCATCAAGCCAGTGGTACGTTTGTGCACCAACGCTTCCAGGTCAATGCCGTCGATGAGATCAATCGGGTCGAGAATATTACCTTTCGACTTGCTCATCTTCTGGCCTTCGGCGTCACGGATCAGGCCGGTCACATAAACATCGTGGAACGGAATTTTTCCGGTGATATGCTGCGTCATCATGATCATGCGCGCCACCCAGAAAAAGATGATGTCGAAGCCGGTCACCAGTACCGATGAAGGCAGGTACAAATCCAGCGCGGTGTTGCTTTGCTGCGGCCACTCCGGTGTCCAATCCAGCGTCGAGAACGGCCACAGCGCCGAAGAAAACCAGGTGTCGAGCACGTCATCGTCACGCTTCAATCCGCCAGAATAGCCATCCTTTTCGGCCAGTTCCCTGGCTTCTGCTTCGTCGTGCGCCACCCAGTATTGTCCCTCATTCCCGTACCACGCCGGAATCTGATGCCCCCACCACAATTGGCGCGAAATACACCAATCCTGGAGGTTGCGCATCCACGCATAGTAGGTGTTGACCCAGTTTTCCGGCACAAAACGCACGGCGCCGGATTCCACCACGTCAATCGCCTGCTGGCCGATGCTCTTGCCGTTGGCTGTGGGTTGGTTCACCGCGACAAACCATTGATCGGTCAGCATCGGCTCGATAACGGTGTGCGTGCGGTCGCCACGCGGTACCTTGAGCTGGTGCGGTTCCACTTTGACCAGCACTTTCTGCTGTTCCAGATCGGCAACCACTTTCCTGCGTGCATCAAAACGATCCATGCCCCGGTATGCTTCCGGCGCGTTGTCGTTGATTTTTGCGTCGAGCGTCAATACGCTGATCTGCGGCAATTGATGGCGCAGGCCCACCGCATAGTCGTTGAAGTCGTGCGCCGGGGTTACCTTGACGCAGCCGGTACCAAATTCCCGATCCACGTAATCATCGGCAATGATCGGGATTTTGCGATCCGTCAGCGGCAAATTCACCGTTTTCCCGATCAGCGCCTGATAGCGTTCATCCTCAGGATGCACCATCACCGCAACGTCGCCAAGCATGGTTTCCGGTCGTGTCGTCGCCACCGTCAGCCCCTTCAGACCGTTAATCTCTCCATCGCTGAACGGATAAAGGATGTGCCACATCGAGCCCTCTTCTTCGACATTGTCCACCTCCAGGTCGGACACCGCCGTGCCGAGCACCGGATCCCAGTTCACCAACCGTTTGCCGCGATAAATCAGACCTTCTTTGTAGAGGCGCACAAAAACCTCGGTGACCGTGCGCGACAGCCCTTCATCCATCGTGAAACGCTCACGCGACCAGTCCGGTGATGTGCCCAAACGGCGCATCTGCTGTGAAATGCGGTTGCCGGACACCTCTTTCCATTTCCAGACTTCGTCGATGAACTGCTCCCGCCCCAGATCGTGACGCGACACGCCTTTGGTATCCAACTGCCGCTCGACCACGATCTGCGTGGCGATACCCGCGTGGTCTGTCCCCGGTTGCCACAGCGTATTGAAGCCACGCATCCGATGGTAGCGAATGAGTGCGTCCATGATCGTTTGCTGGAAACCATGCCCCATATGCAGCGTGCCGGTCACATTCGGTGGCGGCAACAAAATGCAGAAACTGTTTTCTTTGGGCAACGATGTGTCCAGACCGGCGTTGAAATACCCCGAAGCTTCCCACTGGGGGTACCAGCGGTCTTCGATTTCGGCGGGATTGAAGCTTTTGGCAAGTGTCATGATGGTGTTCGTGATTCAGGTTTCTTTTCAGGAAACCGCTGGTTCATGCCACGAGCGGTCATTGCCAGCAAGTCCCTGAAAGGACGCGGAAAAAGGAAAAGATATGATTATAGGCACATTTCAGCGGTTCGGAACACCGCCATAGTGAGGTTCGACTGTTCAGGCTTTTTTCACAAACTCGGATTTCAGCTTCATCGCGCCGATACCGTCAATTTTGCAATCAATGTCATGATCGCCATCGGCCAGTCGGATATTCCGTACTTTGGTACCGCCCTTCACCACCAGCGATGAGCTCTTGACTTTCAAATCCTTGATGACGATCACGCTGTCGCCATCCTGAAGCGCATTGCCGACCGAATCCTTGAACACCCGGGCCGATTCGTCGGCAGACTGATCCGCGTTTGCAGCCCATTCGTGGGCGCATTCGGGGCAGATCAACATTTCGTCATCGGCGTATACGTATTCAGACTGACATTCGGGGCAAGGTGGCAAGGAACTCATGTTTGTTTCCAGATCAAAAACGTGTGATTGTAGTCACTCCACGTTAGTGCGTCAAAAAGCGCGCTCTTTTCGGCGAAAAATAAAACAGGGAAGCTTGAGCTTCCCTGTTTTATTTTTGGAGTACACCAAACTCAAATCATCTTGCGACTACACGTTGCGATAAAACCAAAACGTTCTTTCGATTCTCTGAACATTCGAAACATGCGCATAAAGGCAGGACGGTTCTGCGACTTCAACGCATTTTTGATGATTCGCAGCGTATTGAAAAATCCTTCGTCACGAATCATTCCACTTGGGCTCAACAACGACATTGAGCCGGTGAGTGCCGTCACCGAGAACCCCTGTTCCGACAACAGCGTATCCCATTCTTCCGAGCTGAGCGGTGATGCTTTGACGTTGATCGTGGCGCGCAATCGCTCAAGCGTGTTATCGCGTTTTGTGCCGGTTTCTTTGAGCACCATATCATGCGTCAGCAAGCAACCGCCGGGCTTGAGCACTCGTGCATATTCCTGCAATGCTTTGAGCTTGTCCTTTTCGTTGAGCATGGTCAGCATCGCTTCGTTGATCACGATGTCAAAACTGGCATCATCAAACTGCAATGCACGCGCATTGCCGCGCATGAATTGCACGCGATCAGCAACTCCATGCGCTACGGCATTGCGACGCGCTTTCTCCAACGCTTCTTCGTTCAGATCAACGCCAATAATGCGGCATCCGTAGCGTTGCGCCAACTCAATTGCCGTCGTGCCCATGTTGCACGCGACTTCGAGAATTTTGGTATCGGCATTAATATTGGCTTGCAGGATCAGCCAGTCGGTTGCGCGCTTGCCGCCGGGACGCAAACGTTTTTTGCCCAACCGCGCCAACAGCATGTGTCCTGCTTCGTGTTTCTCGTGCATCGTCGTTCTCCAAAGTTAGGTGTTGTGCGGCATCCGACGGAGGTGCGAATGCCTGTTGAAAAGTTTCGTCTTCCAATAATTCGGCAGAGGTTTGAAATCGCCACGCCAATGTCCGCTCGTGCCATGGCGTCGTCAGTGAAATGGGTTCGGATAAACCCAGCGGCGCCGGGCGCATCACGATGATGGATTTGGCAAGATAAACGGCTTCCAATAAATCGTGGGTGATGAAAATGACCGTAATCTTTCGCTCGGTGATTTCTTCGAGCAAAAGCTCATAAAGCGATTGTTTGGTGGTGATGTCCAACGCATTGAACGGTTCATCAAGGAACAATAGCTGCGGCGATAGCACCAATGCGCGCGCCAGCGAAACGCGCCGCGCCATGCCGCCCGAGAGCGATGCCGGATATTTTTTCAAATCTTCGGGAAGCAGACCCATGTGTCTGCCGATCTCCTGCGCGCGCTGATGCCGCTCCTGCGCCGGAACATTCCGCGCTTTAAGGCCAAGCTCAATATTGGTTTGCGCGGAAAACCAGGGCAACAAACGCGGTTCCTGAAAAACACAACTCATCGTGTCGAAGTTGCGTTCGATGGAACCACTGGTCGGCTGCTGCAAACCAAGCGCCAGATTGAGCAGCGTTGTTTTGCCAACACCCGAGCGCCCAATTAACGCAATCACATCGCCTTGATGAACCGAAAAATCGAGGTCATCCAGAATTCGATTGCCGGGAAATTCATGTGAAACGCGGTTAAAATGGAATAATGGTTTCATCGCCACTTCTCCACTTTGCGCCGCAGCGGATCGAGAATGAAAAACTGAAAAACCAGCAAAATACCGGTCATGATCACAACCAGCGCCAGTGTGCCTGACGTGTCGAGTGTGTTGCGCGATGCTGCCAGTTGATCACCCAGTCCACCGGATGCCGAAAACAGTTCCGCCATGATGGTGACTTTCCACGCGCTCGCCAACGCAAGCATCGCGCCGGGGAAAATATAAGCCGCCAGATGCGGAAGCACCACATCGCGCATGCTTTGCCAACGGCTCAATCCGAAAACAAAACACATATCGCGCAAATGTTGGTCGCGCGTCGTCATTCCCGCCAACGTATTGATAAACAATAATGGAAAGGTCGCAATGCACACGGTGAAAATCGGCGTACCGTCCCCCATGCCGAACCAGATCAGCGCCAGAACGATCCAGGCAATCGGCGGGATACCCATACATATCGTGACCATCGGTTTGAATATGCTGCGCGCGGTTTGCGACAGTCCGGCAAGCATGCCCAATATGGTGCCCGCGCTGAGTGCCAGCATGAAACCGGTGAAGGCACGACGTGCCGAATCCAATAATGCGTCACGAACTTTTGGATCAAGCAACATTTCACCGAGACGGTGTGCCGTTTCCAACGGCGAAGGCATCACCAGACTGCCGTAGCGTTGGCTTGCCCAAAACCATAGCGCGAAAAACACGACGAACGCCATCACACCGGCAAGGTAGTTACTCCAACGGGAGCGGACGGCTTCTCTCATGCGGTATGCTCAGATATAGAAACCATCATCCGGCGCCTTGCCGCCAATCATCGCGCTATTGAAGCGAGTGATCATTTCGAAATATTGGTTTAATTGCTCGCGATGCGCAATGGCATCGTCGGCGACCAAGTTACTGTGCTCGACGGTAGCGGCAATGATCGGCGCCGGAATCGAAAAGTATGGCGTGGATGCTTCCGCCGCCGCAAGTGAATTGTCCCGTACCCAGCGCACCGAGTCTTGCAACGCTTTTCTCAGTGCGGTAACGATTTCGGGATGATCGTCGAGTACATGACGATGCACCATGATCCCGGCCATGGGGATGCCGTCATGACCATCGACGTATCGACGCAGCTCGCCAAAAGGCATTCCACGATGCAGCTTCACTTTTTCGGAACGCATGATCGCCGCGCTGCATTGTGGTTCGGATAACAACACATGATCGACTTGACCAGCGTGCAACCATTGCACTGCTTCGACCGGAGAGGTCATATAAGCAATATGAATGTCGTGTCCACGCTTCAATCCCATCTTGTCGACGAAATGGTTGAACAACTGATCCGCCAGATCGTTTTTGCTGGGCAACGCGATACGCCTTCCCGCAAGCTGCTCGATACTGGTCAGCGGCGATGTGCGCGAAACAAAATACGTCAACCCCCACGTCAGCACCGTCATGTAATGGATCGGCATCTTGCGGTTGTACAAATTTGCCGCGAGTTGACTTGGCACCATCGAAATCGGCCAACCGTTACCAACCATACCGGCACGCACTTCGTCCGCACCGCGAAACATCTTGAAGCGTGCGCTTTTGACTGCGGGCAATAATGCGCCCGATTCCGCCATGTGAATCAACGATAGAGACGGCGTCGATGGGCCGCCATGAATGATCAACGGATCGAATTCGTTTTTCTTGCTGCGTGCCGATGCACTCAACGCCCATCCTGCTCCCGTTCCATACGCCAAACCAACGGCGAGCATGGCTTTCTGCCAGCGGCGGCGTGTCCATGTCTTGGTATTCATCATCAGAACGTCACGTCAATACCGGCAGTGACTGAACGCTCGCTACCGGAAAAATAATGGGAACCTGTTGCCGATCCAAACGCGGTCGGTGATACGGAGCTGACGTATTTTTTATCAGTCAGGTTGTCGCCCTGCACGAAGAAAGACCAATATTTATTGAGGTCATAATTGATGCGCGCGCCCCAGACCGTATAACCGCCGTATTGCACGAGATTGCTGTGATCAGGATGAACGCTTCCCAGAACGCTCCGTGAATTGACGCTGGCACGCCACGCGCCGCGCAAGTACGAAATCTGAGCAGAGATCATGTGCTGCGGGATGCTGCCGATTTCATTACCGGAAAAAACGCCGTCGCGGAAAGTGAAATCGCTGTACATGTAACTCAAACGTCCTTCCAGTTTGGCGGCAGCCGATAGCTTCCACCCGGCGTTCATGCCCAGTTCGACACCTTGATGACGCGTTTTGCCATCATAGTTGAGCGCGTAAGTGGTGACGCCGTCAGGACTGTAATTCAATAATTCTTTTTTGATGTCGGCGCGGAACAGCACGATGTCCCAACCCAGCATTTCCGCCAACTCGCCGCGTGCGCCGATTTCGTAGCTGGTCGCCTTTTGCGGCTCCAGATCGGCAACCTGCATCGTCGCGGGTGGTGGTGGCGGTGATTTGAATTGAATGATGTCGCCGACTGTCGGTGCTTCGCGCGTCGTGCTGATATTGGCGAAGAACGTTTGATGCGGTGTTGGCGTCCAAACAATACCCAGCTTGGGTGCCCACCAGTCCCAACTCAGATCATGCGACGCGCCATCGTTTTTGGCGTCGATATCGCGCTTCGTATCGACCCAACGCAGCACGCCGACCAACCGCCAATTGGGAATGAACTGCCAATCCGCATGAATCTGCGCGCTAACGTGTTGCGCCGTGGTGTCGAAGTACGTATCTTGAAGTGTTTGAATCGGCGCCATCGGATTAGCGCGATTTGGACTGTAGTGCGAATCAATCGACGAACGCGCCCAAGAAACGGCCGCGCCATAATTCACCACATCACGGTACGTCGCGTCCAGCTTGTACTGCGCGCCATACGTCGTAATATCCCGATCATTCACCGTACTCGGGCTGGAAAACGTATCATCCGTTTTCTGCACATAAAGCCCCAGATCGTGACCAAACATTCCCGTTTGCAACTTCGAACGGTTGGCGATTCGCCATTGTGACGTATCGCGGTTTGGATCGGTCGTCGAGACAAACGGCGTTCTATCGTTAATATTGGCTTGCGGATCGTTGTACACCATATCCAGCGTCATCGGGCCCGGAATATCAAATTTCTGCTTGGTGTACGACAACCAGGTTCGGTTCTCGAAGTTCGATAGCGCAAAACCAGCGTTGGCACGCACCGCGTAGCGCTCCTGATCGCTGTGGTTGCGAAAACCGTTGGAGCGCGAGGCTGACGAGCTGATGTGAAAATCCTTGTTGTCGTCTGCCATGCCCAGCGCGGCGCGAGCAACACCCGTTGCAAAGCTACCGTACTGGGCACTGATTTTTCCGGTTTCTTCGCGGCCAGTCAGGTTATAAAAATCGAGTTCACCGCCCAGAGAATCCGCAGCCGGATTCAACGCATTGGCACCGCGACGAGCGGCAACCATGCCCGCGTCACGTGACTCCAACGTGCCGATTACAAACGAGCCATCCGCTTCGTTGAACGGCAAGCCGTTTTCCAGAATCATCACCCCGCGAGACATCGGACGGCTTTGTACGCCAGAGCCGCGAATCATCAGAATAGGCTGATCGTTGCCGCCGAAAAAATCCAGCAACATGATGCCCGGCTGGTAATCAAGAATATCGCGCAAGGTATGCCGACTGCCGGAAATTTCCTCGACATCAATGAAATTGGTTCCGCCCGGTGTCGCATCCAATGCTTTTTTGGTCGTTTCCTTGGTCGGCGTGATGGGTTCGATGGCCTGATCGCTGACAATCACCTTCGGCAAAACCGTCCCTTCCTGCGCATGAGCAACGCTCGAAAGCGCAAGAGTCAATAAAGCAACGTATCTAAAACGCATGATCTCCCTTTGCAAAGCGAATATTCCTTGTTCAAAAACCTTTGAAGAATGAAAGAATGCCGCAAGCGAAAACAAGACCGTGGTGCATTGCCTTCGCGCAGCCATTCTTTAGGAATCGCTGATTCATGTCACGAGCACGAGCAAGACAAGGCGGATTTCGACGAAAAAGCGCAGTTTACTCAGAGGTAAATGAGCATTTTGAGGAGAATTCCAACGCCGTATTGCTTGTGCGCAGTAATGAATCAGTGGTTCCTTCATTTGATTTCGCGCAACATCACCAACAACATCCGCGACGTCTTTTTCGCCTCCAGTGCGTGTGGAATGTTGGCGGGCATCAAAACGATGGAGCCGGGAGTCGCCGTCACTGGTTTGCCTTCGATGGTCAGCAACAGTTCACCTTCCAGAACCATGACCAACGCATCAAAAGGTGCGCTGTGCTCGCTCAACGCCTGCCCTTGATCAAAAGCGAATAGTGTCAGGCTGCCGCCGCTGGTTTTCGCCAGCACCCGGCTGGCAATTCCCTGTTCCGTATCCGTCACCAGCTCGCTCAACATCAACGCCTGTGACTCCGCTATCCTGTTGTTTTCCATAGATTTTCCTTGATTTACCCTGCCATGAAGAAGAAAATACTTGCATTTTATTAATGATAATGATTATCATTGGCATTGAATGATAGTGAAGATTTTTGGAAAAACCAATGACTTTTGTCAATTCTGACGACGATAAAGCCCGCCTCTTGCTTCTCGAACATTCTTGGTTGCAACCGTTGCCGGAGCACGAGATCGACCTCTTGGCGGCAGGTGGAAAGTGGCGGTATTTTCGCAAAGGCGAGATGCTGTTTCATGAAGGTCAGAGAATGCTTGATTGTTTGCTACTGGAAAGTGGCAGCATCGAAATATTCCGCAATACCGCGAAAGGTGCCGAAAAAGTCTTTGGTCACATCAAACGCAAAGAAGCGACTGCGCTGGCTGCCGTATTCATGGAACATGGGCGCTTCCCGATGAACGGTCGGGCTTGTGAAAACGGCTGTGCGCTACACATCGCCAGCGACACCATCCGCGACTTATGCATGCGTTACCCAGCGGTATCGCTACGTTTACTCAATATTTTTTGCGATCGACTGTACTCGATCATCAACCAAGTGGATTGGCTGACGTCGAGCTCCGCATCCGAGCGTCTTGCCGATTATCTTCTGAACTTGTGCGAGTGTGACCGCTGTCCACAAAATTGCGTATTGAAGCTTCCTTTGACTCGAATGCAGATGGCCGCCCGCTTGGGCATCCGTCAGGAAACACTATGCCGTTTGATGTCCGCCTGGCAGAAGCGCGACTACATTACGCTGAGCGGAAAGCATGTGAAAATTTTGAATGCTCATATTTTGCATCAACTGGCGCAACCGGCGCGGCGGTCGTTTTGATACGCGCATAAGTTGAGATTGATCGAATCTGAACGTTCTGCGTAAAATGAAATATTGGCTTTTGAATTTTCTCCGGCGTGGGAATGAGCGCAACACTTGCAGATGATGCGATACCATCGTCGCAACGACGCTTTCCCCGCCAACATCGTCTGGATTGCCGCGTCGCGTCGCTCCTCGCAATGACACACGTTTCTTGGATGCTCTGGTGCGGCACAAAATTCCGAGGGCGAAAAAATAGGGGCGAAAATTTTTTCACCCCTATGGTTGAGTTTTTTCTGACTCTCGACTCCTGAAATTTACGCCACCGCCAACGCCTGCTCCAAATCTTCCAAAATATCGTCGATGTGTTCAATGCCGATCGACAGTCGTACCATTTCAGGACGAACGCCCGCAGCGAGTTGCTCTTCGCTGGAAAGTTGGCGATGCGTGGTGCTGGCAGGGTGACACGCCAGTGATTTGGCGTCACCAATATTGACGAGACGAATGATCAGTTTCAGTGCGTCGATAAAGCGCACGCAGGCATCGATGCCGCCCTTCACGCCAAACGACAGCAAGCCGGACGCCTCTCCTTTGCAATATTTCTGCGCCAGCGCGTAATCGGGATGCTTCGGCAGTGCCGCGTATTCAACCCAATCGACTTTGGGATGTTTTTCCAGATATTGCGCCGCTGCCAGCGAATTTTTACAGGTGCGTTCCATGCGCAGTGGCAAGGTTTCAATGCCCTGCAAAATCTGAAATGAGTTGAACGGCGACAACACCGCACCCATGCTGCGCAACATCACGCAACGCGCGCGCGCCACATAAGCTGCCGCGCCGAATGATTCGGTGAAGATGACACCGTGGTAGCTAACGTCCGGTGTGCATAACCGAGAAAATTTTTCCGGATATTGCGCCCACGGAAATTTGCCGCTGTCGACAATTGCGCCACCCATTGTCGTACCGTGTCCGCCCATGAATTTGGTGAGTGCATGAATCACGATATCTGCGCCGTAGTCAAACGGACGACACAGGATCGGTGTGGGCACCGTGTTGTCCACGATCAGCGGAACATGCTGCGCGTGTGCTGCTTCGGCAAACGCGGCGAGATCAACCACATTCCCCAGCGGGTTGCCGATACTTTCGCAAAACACGGCTTTGGTGCGCGCGTCGGCGAGCTTGGCGATCATCTCCGGTTTGCGATGATCGACGAAACGAATTTCAATGCCCAACTGCGGCAACGTATGCGCGAAAAGATTATAGGTACCGCCATACAGCGTGTGAGTGGCGATGATGTTATCGCCAGCTTCAGCGATGACTTGCAACGCGTAGGTGATCGCCGCCATTCCCGACGCAACGCCCAGACCGGCAATACCGCCTTCAAGCGCGGCCACGCGCTTTTCCAGAACATCGGTGGTCGGATTCATCAAGCGCGTGTAGATGTTGCCGGGAATTGCCAGATTGAAAAGATCGGCACCGTATTGCGTATTGTCGAACGAATAGCTGGTCGTCTGATAAATGGGCACTGCGACCGAACGTGTGGTCGGCTCGGGCGAATAGCCCGCGTGGACAGCAAGGGTTTCAATTTTCATGGCTTCGAGTGGGAAAGTCAGCTTTTGGGAGACGTGATTATAGCAATAAGATAATTCATAAACACGGAACTGCTGACCAATATAAACCAGGCGTCCTGATTACTCAACTTTTTCTGGATCACCGGTTCTTTTCCCTGCTCAAGACGGATATGGAGATGCGCGCAGATCAACAAAAAAGCGCGGCGCAGGTACGAAAAATTCTCGTTGGCTTCGATCATCTTGCGTTTCAAAGCGCCATTCCTGACTTCGTGCAGCAATGTCCTCACCGCCAGAATGCTTTCGCACACCGACTGTTCATAATCGGGCGCGTTACGGTCCGCTATCAGGCGCAGAGCATTTTCCAAGTGCTCCTGCGCCAGTTCGTAGTCGGATGTTTCCTGAAGCGCCTTGTCGATTTCTTCGATCTCCTTGCGTGAAACGGTATCAACAATGCGGCCATTGACAAAACGGTATGCGGAATGTTCCTGCGCGAGCTTTTCGTTGCAATCGCGCTCAAATTCATCGTGATCGGCGATCTGCTGCCCGAACTCGCTGACGGCCTCGATGAAGTCATACACTTCGCGCCAATCCGCCTTGAAAAAGTAATCGCGGATTTCGCTCAGGCAATAAGGCCAATAATTGCTTATGGCGTCGATCGGCCTTTTGAAATAGTTGAGCCAAAGCTCAAACACCAGCGATTCCATATTGGATCCGCGTACGCAATTACCGATACTGGATGTCGAAAAACGGTGCCAGTATTTTTGCTCCAGCAAATTCCAGAGCGTATTGCGCAGGCTGTCATCCATGGAATCTTTCTGGATCATTTGCTTGGCTGAGCGCAACCGTGGTGAGTCAGAAAAAGACATAGATCAATCATCAATAAAAAAAGGCACATCTTTACGACTGTGCCTTTTAGGGAAAGTTCGATCCCGTTGTTAATTTTTACTCTGATCGACCAAACGATTCTTGCTGATCCACGGCATCATTGCGCGCAATTTCCCGCCGACCTGCTCAATCGGATGCTCCGCCATCAAACGACGACGCGAAATCATGCCCGGTGCGCCTGCCTTGTATTCAAGGATGAAACGCTTGGCGTATTCGCCGGTTTGAATATCGTTCAGCACCTCTCTCATTGCCGCTTTGCTTTGCGCATTCACGACGCGTGGACCGGAAACGTATTCACCGTACTCCGCGTTGTTCGATACGGAATAATTCATGTTGGCAATACCGCCTTCGTAAATCAGATCGACGATCAGTTTCAGTTCGTGCAGGCATTCAAAGTACGCCATTTCGGGCGCATAACCCGCCTCGACCAACGTTTCAAAGCCGGATTTGATCAATTCGACTGCGCCACCGCACAACACGGCCTGTTCGCCGAAAAGGTCGGTTTCGGTTTCTTCCTTGAATGTCGTTTCGATCACACCTGCGCGTGTTCCGCCGATCGCCGCCGCATAAGAAAGCGCCGTGTCGCGCGCCTTTTTGCTGGCATCCTGATAAACCGCGATCAGCATCGGCACACCACCGCCCGCCGCATAAGTCGAACGCACCGTATGACCGGGCGCTTTCGGCGCGATCATGATCACATCGACATCGCTACGCGGTGCCACTTGACCATAATGAATATTGAAACCATGCGCAAACGCCAATGCCGCGCCTTTTTTCAGATTGGGCTCGATTTCCGTTGCATAAGACTCGGCGATGTTTTCATCCGGCATCAACACCATCACGACATCCGCCGCTTTGGTCGCATTGGCAACCGTATCAACCTTGAGTCCGGCATTCTCCGCCTTTTTCCACGAAGCACCTTCTTTGCGTGCGCCGACAATCACGTCGATTCCCGAATCGTGAAGATTCAGCGCATGTGCGTGCCCCTGTGAGCCGTAGCCAATAATCGCCACTTTCTTGTTCTTGATTAAAGAAAGATCGGCGTCCTTATCGTAATAAACTTTCATTGCATCTCCTTGTCAAAACAATTTTATTTCGTATTTCAAATCCGTAAAATTCGCTCGCCGCGACCAATGCCGGATGCGCCCGTCCGTACGGTTTCCAGCAATACACCCGGCTCCAGTGCCTGTAAAAAGGCATCCAACTTCGAGGATAGCCCCGTCAATTCGATCGTATAACTTTTTTCCGTGACGTCGATGATTTTACCGCGGAAAATATCCGCCATGCGTTTCATCTCCTCGCGATCCTTGCCCACGGCGCGCACTTTCGCCAGCATCAACTCGCGTTCGATATGCGTACCGTCGGACAAATCCACCACCTTGACCACCTCAACCAGTTTGTTCAATTGTTTGGTGATCTGTTCGATGACGTTGTCCGAACCATGTGTCGTGATCGTCATCCGCGACAGCGTTTCATCTTCCGTCGTGGCGACGGTCAACGATTCGATGTTATAGCCGCGCGCCGAGAAAAGACCGGCAATTCTCGACAACGCGCCCGCTTCGTTTTCAACCAATATGGAAAGTATATGTTTCATGATCGTCCTTCCTTATGGCGCATCAAATAAAACCATCTCGGTCAAACCCTTCCCTCCGGGGACCATCGGGAAAACATTTGCCTTGGGATCGGTGTGAATATCGACAAAGACCAAGCGATCTTTCTGTTTCATCGCCTCTTTGAGTGCATCTTCAACATCGGCGGGATTATCGACACGGATACCAATGTGTCCATACGCTTCGGCAAGTTTGACGAAATCCGGCAACGTATCGAAATACGATTCGGAATAGCGTGAGCCATAAAAAAGCTCCTGCCACTGCCGCACCATGCCCATATAGCCATTATTCAGATTGATCACCTTGATCGGCAAACGATATTGCAAACATGTTGCCAATTCCTGAATGCACATCTGAATCGACGCTTCGCCGGTAATGCAAATCACGTCTTTGTCCGGATTGGCAAGTCGCGCACCGACTGCCGCAGGCAAGCCGAAACCCATGGTGCCGAGACCGCCGGAGGTGATCCAATGTCGAGGCTTGTCAAACTTGTAATACTGCGCCGCCCACATCTGATGCTGACCGACGTCAGTCGTCACAATCGCATTGCCCTTTGTCAACTTGTATAAGGTTTCAACCACAAACTGTGGCTTGATTTTTTTGCTCTTGGTGTCGTACTTCAGGCATTCTTTTTTGCGCCAGGTGTCGATCTGCTTCCACCACGCTTCCAACGCTTTACCGTTTTCCGCCTTGGGCGATGCACTCAAAATGTTGAACATTTCCTGAACCACTTCACCGACATCGCCGACGATGGGAATATCCACCTGCACCCGTTTGGAAATGGATGACGGGTCGATGTCGATATGGATGATCTTGCGATCCGGCGGACCAGCGAAATGCGAAACGTTGCCGATCACGCGGTCGTCGAAACGTGCGCCAATCGCGAGCAATACATCGCAATGATGCATCGCCATATTCGATTCATAGGTGCCATGCATACCGAGCAGACCGGTGGACAGCGGATCGCTGCCCGGAAAGCCACCCAAACCCATCAACGTCTGCGTGCACGGATATCCAAGCTCGCGCACCAGTTTGGTCAATTTGTCCGCCGCGTTGGCGAGCACGACGCCGCCGCCGATGTAAACCACCGGACGCTCCGCTTTCTGCAAAAGCTGCACCGCCTTTTTGATTTGCCCAAGATGCGCCTTGACCACCGGGTTATACGAGCGCATTGAAACCGTTTTCGGATAATGGTATTCCGCGACCGCTTGCGTAATGTCTTTGGGGATATCGATCAACACTGGCCCCGGGCGACCGGTTTTCGCCAGATAAAACGCCTTCTTGATCGTGAGCGCGAGATCCGCTGCATCTTTGACCAGAAAATTGTGTTTGACGCACGGGCGTGTGATGCCGACCGTGTCGCATTCCTGAAACGCATCCTGCCCGATGTACGGCGTCGAAACTTGCCCGGAAATGATCACCATCGGACTGGAATCCATGTACGCGGTGGCGATTCCCGTCACCGCGTTGGTCGCGCCCGGCCCGGATGTGACCAGACAAACGCCAACTTTTTTCGAAGCACGTGAATAAGCGTCGGCAGCATGCGCCGCGCCCTGTTCGTGCCGAACCAGAATATGGCGAATTTTGTCCTGCGCGCATAGCGCGTCGTAGATGTTGAGCACAGAGCCGCCCGGGTAGCCGAAAATATATTCGACCCCTTCTTCCTGCAAAGCGCGGATGATGATTTCTGCACCCGTAAGTTGTGTTGCCATAAATTTTTACCCCCAAAACAAAAGATCAACAGGTGTAGGGTGTGTCCTGAGCACCTGTTTGAAGTCAAGCTGACACGATTCGTTGCGCGGGTATTTCAACGATAATTCATACGGCAGTTTCGGATAACACTGCTTGGGCTGCGTTCACGCGTGTGTCCCGGACACCCGATCGGGCTTGTGGCCTTACGGGGAACGACGCGACCGAACGCAAAACGGGCGCAATCGCCCGATAAGGGTTAACAGTAACGATAACTCGCCCGCCGGTCAAGTTTTTCTACGCTTTTCTCGTTGTTTTCCGCGGGTGGTTGTTTTATTTTGCAACGTTCATTGTCGACCCTGCCAGGCTGGCTTTCGAAATCCCCTTATCCTGCACTCGCGAAAGCAGCAGCAACGCACACGCCGCGCCCACCAGCGCAAACAGCATATCCGACTGCGCATCCCATATGTAGCCCTGCGTTCCCAGAAATTCTTCCGCCGAAGCGCCCTGCACCGCCGCCACCCACCATTCGATGATTTCATACAACGCGCTGATCGCCAGACAAATGCACAACACGATGAACGCTAACCATTTTCCCGGTCGCAGCGGCGAAGTGCGGATGAGCAGTTCACGCGCCAGCATGGCAGGGATAAACCCTTGCGCAAAATGCCCGATCTTGTCGTAGTTGTTGCGGGAAAAACCGAACCAATCCTGCATCCAATAACCCAACGGCACTTCGGCATAGGTGTAGATCGAACCCAACGCCAAAATCATGAAGTGAATAATCAACAATCCATACACCAGATTGGTAAAGCGAAACTTCGGGTAAGTAAAGAACAAAAGGGGAAAGCCGATCAAAATCGGAAACACTTCCAACACCCAAACGCTTTTTGAATGCGCCAATATTAACGAAACGCCAAGAATCGCCAGTGTGGCAATCGTGAACAAAATTGGGTATCGAGTATTCATCGTTTTGTCGAGAAATGAAGAGGAAGTAATCGCGCGAGCAAACCGTATTTTCGCACACCTGTTCATTAAGCTAACCGTTAATTTTCTATACGCCTTTTATCTGATGCTTCTGTTATCCTACCGCATTTATTTGCAAAGAGCTTTCCGTGTTCGCCTGGTTCGAAAACCGCGTCGATCCCTATCCGGATCAGTTATCAACGCCGCCCGCAACATTCTTCGCCTTCCTGTGGTCGTGCACGGAGGGCTTGCGCGGCGTGCTGCTCATTACCGTTTTTCTTTCGGTGCTGGGCGGTGCGTTCGAAGCGATCTTGTTTGCCATGCTCGGCAGCATCGTCGATTGGCTGGCCGTTATTCCGCCCAACCAGTTGTGGGAAAAAGAAAAAACCTCGCTGCTGCTGTTAGCGGGCATCGTGTTGTGCAGCCCGATCATCGCCACGCTACACTCGTTGGTAAAGTTTCAGATTCTTGCCGGCAATTTTCCGATGTTGCTGCGCTGGAAGTTTCATCGCCACATGCTCGAACAAAGCCTTTCCTTTTATCAGGATGAATTTGCCGGGCGCGTTTCCGCCAAAGTCATGCAAACCGCACTCGCCGCGCGTGAAACAGTAATGACAGTCGCCGACATTGTCGTGTACATCGTCATCTACTTCACCACCATGTCGCTGGTGATCGGTCATTTCGACCTCTGGCTTTTACTGCCCTTCTTTGCCTGGCTGGTGTGCTATATCACGATGCTGATTTTTTTCGTTCCTCGACTGGGCAAGGCGGCAAGTCGTCAAGCGGATGCGCGCGCGCTGATGACCGGACGCATCACCGATACTTATACCAACATCGCCACCGTCAAGCTGTTTTCCCACGCGCAACGCGAAGCGGGTTATGTCCGTTTTGCCATGCAATCGTTCATGAAAACCGTGCATGCACAAATGCGTCTGGTTACTGGCATCGTCTCCATCAATACGCTTTTGAGCATGGTGCTGATTACATGCACGGCAGGTGTTGCATTGTGGCTGTGGGCGCACGAAAGAACCACCATCGGCGCAGTCGCTGCTGCCACGGCCATGGCGCTGCGCTTGAATGGCATTTCGCAATGGATCATGTGGGAAATGACAATGCTTTTCGAAGCGGTTGGCACCGTTCAGGACGGTATGCGCACCTTGTCCATCCCACCCAAAATTACCGACAAACCAGACGCCAAGCCACTGGCCATCACGCAAGGCGATGTTGCGTTCGACCATGTTTGCTTCAGCTATAACCCGAACAAGAACGTCATCGACGATCTTTCTCTGCACATTCGATCCGGCGAAAAAATCGGTTTGGTCGGACGTTCCGGCGCGGGAAAATCAACTATCGTCAATCTATTATTACGCTTTTATGATGTCAACAGTGGACGCATCTTGATCGATGGACAAAACATCGCCGAAGTAACCCAGTCCAGTCTGCGCGCTCAAATCGGCATGGTCACGCAAGATACCTCTCTGCTACACCGTTCCGTGCGCGAAAACCTTGCCTATGGACGACCAACGGCCAGTGAAGAAGAAATCATCGCCGCCGCACACGAAGCCGAGGCTTGGGATTTCATTCAGGAACTCAATGATGGTCAGGGCCGTACCGGTCTTGACGCGTATGTCGGCGAACGCGGCGTCAAACTTTCCGGTGGACAGCGACAGCGTATCGCCATCGCTCGCGTCATGCTCAAAGACGCGCCGATTCTTTTGCTCGATGAAGCCACCAGTGCGTTGGATTCCGAAGTCGAAATCGCAATCCAGAGCAGTCTTTATCGTTTGATGAAAGGAAAAACCGTCATCGCCATCGCGCACCGTTTATCCACGATTGCGGCAATGGATCGTCTGATCGTGCTCGACCAAGGTCGCATCGTTGAAGAAGGCAACCACCAATCACTACTGGAATCGAACGGATTGTATGCTCGTTTATGGGCGCATCAGAGTGGTGGATTTTTGGGTGGGTAGACTGCAACAAAAACTCATTGCTTTTGCTAGAAAATACAAGCTGGATTTGCGATTTGAAAAACGTCACGAGCGGAGGTGAGGCAAGGCGAAATTTGACGAAAAAGCGCAGTTGACTTGAAGGTCAATGAGCATTTTGAGGAAAATTTCAACGCAGCATCGCCTTCGCGCAGTAGTTTTTCTACCCTACCAGTAACTTTCAACAGTAATCTGCCCCGGCTTCCTCAACCTATGTCGTCGCATATCCCGCACTTTGAGCAAGCTCTGCACTTCATCAATCATCGCCGGATTACCGCACAGCATTACTTGGCTGTTTTCTGCACTGATGATTTCTCCGACCTGTTTTTCCAGTCTGCCGTTTTCCAGCGCTGTGGTGATTCGTTCGAAACAAACAAGCGCGCCATCGTCCGCGACTTTTTCCCGAGTGACGCTAGATAAATGGAGGAAGCGATCCTTATATTGCTTTTTGATACCATCAATCACATCACGGTAAACAAGTTCTTGCTGATAACGCACACCATGCACAAAAATAATTCGTTCAAACTTCTGCCATGGTTGCTCGGTACGCAAGATCGACAAAAAAGGTGCAATACCCGTACCCGTTGCCAACATCCATAAATTTCGTGCGCTGGGTAAATCATTGCAGCCAAAGAAACCATAGGACGGTCCGATCCAGATCGGATCGCCCGCGTTGAGTTGCGCGAGGCGAGGCGTGAGCTTTCCTTCGGCGACCGTGGTGATGAGGAATTCATGCGGCGCGGTGTTCGGCGCGTTGAGAAAAGAATAAGGTCGCGCAGTCATGGTTTCGGTCGCGCGATCTTCGGGCAATGTCGGCAATGCGATCGACGCAAACTGCCCGGCGGAAAAAGCAATCTCTGGCGCGTCGATCTTCAATGTAAATAATTCGTTTGTCCATTGCCGACGTTCGGCAACGCGCGCTTCGCGCCAGTGCGATAACGGTGCTGATTCGACCATCACGAACCCGTCCCGCCGACAATCAGCTTGTCGACTTTCAGCGTTGGCTGCCCGACGCCGACCGGCACGCTTTGCCCGTCTTTACCGCAAGTACCGATACCACTGTCGAGTGCCAGATCGTTGCCAACCATCGAAACCTGTTTCAAAACCTCAGGGCCATGCCCAATCAAGGTCGCACCCTTGACAGGATAAACCAATCTGCCTTTTTCGATTTTCCACGCTTCGGCTGCCGAGAAAACAAATTGCCCGCTGGTGATATCGACCTGCCCGCCGCCAAAGTTTGCTGCGTACAGACCATCATCCACGGAGGCAATGATTTCCTGCGGGTCGTGCGAACCATTTTCCATCATCGTGTTGGTCATGCGCGGCATCGGCAGATGTGCGAATGATTCACGACGACCATTGCCGGTGGATACAGTATTCATCAGGCGCGCATTCATGGCATCGTGAAGATAACCGCGCAGAATGCCGTTTTCAATCAACACGGTGCGTTTTGTCGGCTCGCCTTCATCATCAATGTTGAGTGATCCGCGCCGCAGTGAAATCGTTCCATCATCAACAACCGTAATATTGGGTGCGGCAACTTGCTCTCCGATTTTTCCGGTAAAGGCGCTGGTTCCCTTGCGGTTGAAATCACCTTCCAACCCATGACCAATCGCTTCGTGCAGAAGAATGCCTGGCCAACCGTTGCCGAGCACAACCGTCATCGCACCAGCGGGTGCGGCACGCGCCTCCAGATTCAGCGTTGCCTGAGCAACGGCCTGCGTAACATAAGTGTCGATCATGTCATCGCTGAAATAATCGTAGCCGGTACGCCCGCCGCCACCAGCATAACCTTGTTCGCGGCGTCCATCGCTTTCGACAATCACCGTTAATGATAAGCGTACCAACGGACGTTGATCCGCAACCAACCGACCATCGCTGCGTGCGATCAGTACCGTTTCCATGCAACCTGACAGCGAAGCCATCACCTGAACGATACGTGAATCACGCGCTCGTGCGCGTTGCTCGACCTTTTCCAGCAAACGTACTTTTTCTTCATCACTCAAGGTATCGAGCGGATTGCGCGGCAGATAAAGATGATGTTTCGCGCCGATGGTGGCGACTGCCGCTGACCGTGATTGTCCCTGCCGTCCAATCGCACGCACGACATGCGCCGCCTCGCGCAACGTGGGAATCGTGATTTCGTCCGCGTAAGAAAATGCTTGTTTTTCGGCATGCACGGCACGTACGCCTACCCCGCAGGTAACATTGAATGCTCCATCTTTGACGATGCCTTCTTCGAGCGACCAGTTTTCCGAGCATTCATGTTGAAGATACAGATCGGCAAACGTCAAGTCGCGACCATGATGAATCGCCGCCAGTGTTTCGAACAAATGTACCCGCTCAACACCACTCGGTGCGAGCAGTATCGCATCTGCCGTTTCAACTGAATCGTCGTCAATGATGCTATTATTATTTTTCAGCATGCAATCGCTGTTCAGCCAAACGTGTTCGGATCAAAACCGATTCGGTTCGGCGTGTCCAGCGCCGAGATCGCCGCAAGATCATCCTCGCTCAACGAAAAATCGAAAATGCCCAGATTCTCTTGAATCCGTGATGGCGTCACTGATTTTGGAATCGCCACCAAGCCAAGTTCCATATGCCAACGCAACACGATTTGTGCCGGTGTTTTTTGATGACGCGCCGCCAACTCGGTAATCGTTTTGTGCTTCAGCGCAGCGCCTCTGCCCAACGGGCTCCATGATTCCGTGACAATCTTATGCTGCTGATGAAAAGCGCGCATCTGTTTCTGTTGGAACTGTGGATGCAATTCAATCTGATTGATAACCGGCACCACACCGGTCTCATCAATCAATCGTTGCACATGATCTTCCGTGAAATTGGAAACGCCGATGGAGCGAATCAAACCCTGCTCCTGTAAGCGAGTCAATGCTCGCCACGCTTGCACAAACAAGTTCTGCTTTGGCGCCGGCCAATGAATCAGGTAAAGATCAACATAATCCAGCTTCAGTTTTCCCAGACTTTCCATGAACGCCTTTTCGGCATCATGATGGCGATCATTCCAGAGTTTGGTGGTGATGAAAAGCTCAGAGCGCGGAACGGACGATGTCGCCAACGCCCGTCCTACGCCTTCTTCGTTGCCATAAATGGCGGCGGTATCGATGGAACGATAACCAGCCGCCAACGCACATTCAACAGCTTGCGCGGTCTGCTCGTTGGGAATTTCCCACACGCCAAAGCCAAGCTGTGGCATGGCGTGCCCGTCACGAAAGCTGATATTGGGAACTGTCATGCATCCTCCTTATCCGACATCCTCATCGCTCAACGCCCATGCTGCCGCGCTTTGTGCGTGCAAAGTCGTGGTATCAAAAAGCGGGGTCTGTGTATCACTTTGAGAAATCAACATCGTGATTTCCGTGCAACCAAGGATAATACCTTCTGCGCCATCATCCACCAGTCGGTCAATGATTTGATGCACAGCCTTTCGCGAAGACTCGAAAATCTCGCCGCGACACAGTTCGCTGTAAATGATGCCATCCATGGTGTCGCGATCTTCCGGTGACGGCGTCAGAACCCGAAGACCGTACTGATTGTGCAGGCGGTCGCTGAAGAAAGAATGCCCCATGGTAAAGTGCGTTCCGAGCAGCCCGATCGTGCGCATGTTTTTGCGCTTGATCGCTTCCGCCGTTGGATCAACGATATGCAGCAACGGAATATTATCGATCGCATCTTCAATCGTCGATGCGACCCGGTGCATGGTGTTGGTGCACAACACGATCGCTTCCGCGCCCTGATCGCACAATGCCCGCGCCTGTTCGGCAAGAATATTGCCCGCATCCTGCCAACGATTCTGTTTTTGCAGATAGTTGATTTGCTGAAAGTCGTTGCTGTACAAAAACATCTTGGCTGAATGCAGACCACCCAGACGTTCGTTTACCAACTGATTGATAATTCGATAATAAAGCAGGGTTGATTCCCAGCTCATTCCACCTATAAGTCCTAATGTTTTCATAATTACCCCGTCCAAATCACGAATGGTTGGTTTTCAATGAATCGCGGATTTCCCGCAACAATACAACTTCCTCCGGCGTCGGCGGTGCCGCCTCCGCTTCTGTCTGATTTTTTCTTCTGAGATGGTTGATTTGCCTGATCATCACAAAAATGATGAATGCCAGAATGATGAAGTTGATCACGACTGTAATGAAATTGCCGTAAGCAAATAATGAGACACCGGCTTTGGTCAACGCTTCATACGTCATCGGCCCGCTGAAATCGGCGGGAATAGTACCGAGTGTGATGAACTTGTTCGAAAAATCCAACCCGCCGGTAAAAATACTGATCACGGGCATGAACACGTCTTTGACCAGTGAATCGACAATTTTCCCGAATGCTGCACCGATAATCACACCGACGGCAAGATCAATCGCATTGCCTTTGATCGCAAATTCTTCAAACTCCTTCAGAAATTTACCCATTTTTCCTCCTTCCTCATTATTGGTTTTTAATGTTTTCCCGCCACGCCGACGTCAATGGATAGCGCCAATCATCGTCAAATGCATGGGCGGTAATACAGGGGCCAACCGCCGCCTGTGCGCGTTTGTATTCGCTGCTTTTAAGCAGACTCAACACCTGGTTGATATCTCGTGCGGAAAAACCTTGTTCGAGCAATTCGTTAGCATCCTCGCCGCGTTCGATATAAGCTTCGACAATCGCATCCAGCGTTTCATAAGGCGGCAGCGAGTCCTGATCCGTTTGGTTGGGTTTGAGTTCAGCGCTCGGCGCGCGCGTGATCACACGTTCGGGAATCACGCGTCCCAACGAATTACGATAATGCGCCAAACGATATATCCAACCTTTAGTCAAATCCTTGAGCGGCGCAAAACCACCCGCCATATCGCCGTACAACGTCGCATACCCTGTCGCGGTTTCCGATTTATTGCCCGTTGTCAATAACAACCAATGATTCTGATTCGACAGTGCCATTAACAATATCGCGCGCAAACGCGCCTGTATGTTTTGTGCCGTCAGATCGGCAGCAGGTTTATCAAACACCGGTTCCAGCGCTTGATCCATCGCTTTCATCAACGGTTTCAATGCAATTGTTTCCAACGAAACACCCGTCAGCTCCGTGATTTTTTGTGCGTCCGTCACACTCATCCGGCTGGTGTACGGCGAGGGCAAGCAATAAGCATGAACGCGATCCGCACCCACTGCATCCACCGCCAGTGCCAACGCCAATGCTGAATCAATTCCACCGGACAAACCAAGCATCACGCCCGGAAATTTATTCTTGCGTGCGTAGTCGCGCAGCGCCAACGTTAGCGCCTGATAAACATGAAATTCGGGCGGCTCTTCGCTGAAATTGCTGCGCGCTTCCGGCTTGCCTTGCTTGACACGAACCAACGCCACCGATTCACTCCATGCGGGCAGCTTCTGAATCAACTGCCCATCGTCGCCAACCACCGTTGATGCGCCCATGAATACTTGGCTATCCTGTCCACCTACCGCCTGCGCCGCAATAATCGGCATTTGCCATTGCTGCGCTCGCTCCGCGTACCACTGCCATTGCACCGTTTCATCATCCATTTGATAGGCGCGAGCATCTGCGACCAGCGCGCATTGCGGCGTTTCCTTGAACACGGGCGGCTTTGTCACCATCTGCGCAACGTCATCACCGCACAAAAGCGCGAAACGCACGTCGCCTTCTTTGAAATCAATATTGGTTTTTCCCTTGTTGAAATAGCGTATTTCCGAAGCGCGCAACATTTGTTTGCGGTAAATCTTTTGAATTTTTCCCTTGCGCAGCAGCGCCAATGCATTGTAACGCGCGCCGTCATCCCACTCCGGGAAGCCAACGATTAACGCGCCTTCATGGACTTCAGCGGCAAGGATTCTGAGCACGCGAGCGCAATCGTCGTAAAACACTTTGCGCAATAGCAAATCGCGCGGCGCGTAACCACACAGCGATAACTCCGGCGATAGCGTAATGCGCGCACCGGCACGCTGCGCAACATGCCACGCTTCGAGCAAGCGTCGCGCATTGTCTTCCAGCGCGCCGACCGTCAAATTCAATTGCGCAACTGCAACTTGCATGGCTTCTCCATTTCGTTATTCCGCACAACACAGTTCCGTGAGCGGCCAGCGCGGACGCACGGTAAACGCGTAATCGTGCCGTCCCTGTGTTGCCATCCGCAAAGCACCGACCAATGCAATCATCGCGCCATTATCGGTACAAAACTGCATATCGGGAAATACAACACGCCATCCCGCGCTTTCTGTTTGTTCGTGCAAGCGCTGGCGCAAAGTCAAATTCGCACCGACGCCACCCGCAACCACCAGTTGCGTATGCCCCGTTTTTTTCAATGCACGCAATGATTTCGAAACCAAAACATCAATCGTCGCATCTTCAAACGCACAGGCAATATCGGCACGTGCTTGACCATCCATCTGACCCGCATTTTCAACCTGCCGCACCAAGGTCAATACTGCCGTTTTCAAACCGGAAAAACTGAAATTCAAATGCGGTGCATCAATCAATGGGCGCGGCAAATGAAAACGTTCGTGGTTTCCGGTCTGCGCCAGCTTTGCCAATGCCGCACCGCCCGGATACTGCAAACCCAACAATTGCGCGGTTTTGTCGAACGCTTCACCAGCGGCATCGTCGAGCGTATCGCCCAACAATTCATACTGTCCGACTCCGCGTACCGAAAAAAGTTGCGTATGCCCACCCGAAACCAAAAGCGCAACAAACGGAAAATCGAGTTTTTCCGAAAGCAACGCCGAGAGCAAATGCCCTTCCAAGTGATGAACACCCAGCAATGGTTTATCGAGCGCCATCGCCAACGCACTGGCCATGCTCGCGCCAACCAGCAGCGCCCCCGCCAGTCCCGGTCCTTGCGTATAAGCAACGCCATCGATGTCGTCAAATTCAATATTGGCTTTTTTGATAACTTCTTCAACCAACGGCGAAATCCAACGCACATGATCGCGCGATGCCAACTCCGGCACTACGCCACCGTATTCGGCGTGCAATGCAACTTGCGAATGCAGCGCATGCGCCAGCAAACCACGCTCGTCATCGTAAAGCGCGATACCGGTTTCGTCGCAAGAAGTTTCAATGCCCAGCACTCGCATTATTCGAATTGATCCTCATGCGCGGCGATGTAATCAAGAATTTTTTCTTCGATCATTTCCGGAAATTCATAATAGGCTTCGTCCAGACGCTCCCAAAGGTTGCCTCCACAGAGCGTGATTTCATCAAGATGGCGACGGCGGTCTTCGTCGCTCCACGAAGGCGGCATTCCAAACCGCAACAACGCCTGTGCCGCGATGGTTTGATTCACCGGCAATCCCAGCACACCCAATGCTGTCACCAACTCCGGCGCAAACGCGCCCGCCGCACTATGAAAAAACAGCTCAAACCCGCCGCTGTTCACTTCACGATTCATGGCTTGAACGAGATAAACATTGCGTTCCTCTTGCGTCAGTGCCGCCATTCCTTTCTTCTCAACTTTTTCCGTCAGAATCGCATCAATATTTTTATCGAGATGCGCAGCATCGGTTTCACCGCGATGTTTCATCACGGCTGCAATTGTTTTTCCGTAGGGAAATAATTCGCTCATCGGCATACTTGATAACCTTATCCGCTCAACTTATACGCCATGTTTTTTGAACCACGCCAACAACAATTTCCAACCATCTTCCGCCGCGTCGCGCGTGAAACTCGGTCGATAATCGGCGTGAAACGCATGCGGCGCATTTTCATAAACCTTGATCGTCGAAGCGCGCGCTGCTGCGCTGCTGCTCTTGCCCAAAGCGCTGCGCATTTTTTCCACACTCTCCAGCGGAATGCCTGAATCTTTTTCACCGTACAAGCCCAACACCGGCGCGCGTATCGCATCCACACGATCCAGCGGTTGCTGTGGCGTGTGCTCGTTATTTTCGCCTTCCAAGCGCCCGTACCACGCAACGCCTGCTTTCAGGTTCGGATTGTGCGCCGCGTATAACCATGCGATGCGACCGCCCCAACAAAAACCGGTAATCGCCAACCGTGTATCATCGCCGCCATTCTTCCCCGCCCATGCTGCGCACGCATCGAGATCGCTCATGACTTCGCTGTCCGGCACTTTTGCCACCAATTCCGACAGCAATGTTTGGATACTGGAATATTGACGTGGGTCGCCATAACGCGCGAATACTTCGGGCGCGACCGCAAAATAACCCAGCTTGGCGAAGCGGCGGCAAATGTCCTTGATGTAATCGTGCACGCCGAAAATTTCCTGTACCACCAACACAATCGGCATGTTGCGCCCCCGCTCCGGGCAAGCGCGATAGGCAGGCAGATGATCGTCGCCCACCGGAATTTTCACTTCCCCTTCCAGAAGCCCCTGAGTGTCGGTTTTGATCTCGGTTTGCGCCATAATCGGCTGTGTCGCCAACGCAAACCCTGCCGCAAGCGAAGTCACCACGAAACGGCGGCGCGAAGTTTCATGTTCAGGATAAAGACTATCCCACTCCGCTTGCAAGGTCGGCGATAATCGGTTATCTGTACTCATCGAAACTCCTCGGCTAGTGATAGCCTCATGATGCCCTGAACTCGATTTTCTGACAATGCCTTTCTCAGCGTAATAATGGATAACAAAACCCCCGAACTGCTCTCTCCCGCAGGCTCATTGAAAAGCCTGCGTTATGCGATCGCCTACGGCGCAGACGCCGTTTATGCCGGTCTGCCGCGCTACAGCCTGCGCGTGCGCAACAACTCGTTCCACAACCGCGAAGCGCTCGCCGAGGGCATCCATACCGCACACGCCGCGCAGAAAAAATTCTTGCTCGCCGTGAACGTCATGGCGCATAACCACAAAGTACACACCTTTATTCGCGATCTTGCGCCCATCGTTGCGCTCTCGCCCGACGCCTTAATCATGTCCGATCCGGGACTGATCATGATGGTGCGCGAACAATGGCCGGACATGCCAATTCACCTCTCCGTGCAAGCCAACACCGTCAACTACGCTTCCGTGCGCTTCTGGCAAAAACTGGGCATTGCGCGCATCATCCTGTCGCGCGAACTGTCGCTCGACGAAATCGCTGAAATTCGCCAGCAATGCCCCGATATTGAACTGGAGGTGTTCGTGCATGGCGCACTGTGCGTCGCCTATTCCGGCCGTTGCTTGCTTTCCGGTTATTTCAACCATCGCGATTCCAATCAGGGTGCGTGTACCAATGCCTGCCGCTGGCGTTATCGCATCAAAGAAGGCGAAATGCCTCATGAACCACCGCCGTTGCTCATCGAAGAAACATCACGACGATCCGGCGAATGGATGGAAATTTCCGAAGACGAACACGGAACCTACATCATGAATTCGCGCGACTTGCGCGCCATTGCGCATGTGCAGCGATTGATCGACATCGGTATCGATTGTCTGAAAATCGAAGGACGCACCAAATCACACTACTACGCAGCACGCACCGCGCAGATTTACCGCCGCGCTATCGATGACGCACTGGCACAACGCACTTTCGACCCCTCGCTGTTAACCGAACTCGACGCCCTCGCCAATCGTGGTTACACCGAAGGCTTCTTCAACCGCCACGCACCGCAGGATACGCAGAACTATGAAGATGGCGCATCATCCAACTACACGCAACAATTCGTCGCCGAAGTGATCGAATACGACGAAGCCTCCGGCTTATCCACGCTGGCAGTGAAAAACCGTTTTGAAGTTGGCGATGATTTGTATATCATCACGCCGCAAGGAAACCGCGCGCAAAAACTGACCGCGCTCTGGAATAACGATGGAGAAAATATTACCATCGCTCCCGGCGATGGGCATATTGTGAAAGCTGATATTGGGGAAACGGATGCGATGACGTTGGTGGCGAGGGTATCAGAGATTAGAAAAACAGGCTCCTCTAAATAATACTGTAACGTGCAAGAACGAACAGAGAAGGGAAAACAAGAATACAACAGAAAATTATCGTGAGCCGATCGCGATAAATACTCAAAAAGCTACTGGTTATGTGTATCATTTAGGCAACGCCCCCCCGATAATCAAGCATAAGGTAAATCGCAATGTCTGATGCCGAGCAAAAAATCATTAACTCTATACCAGAGTATTTAGAATTACTGAATACGATTAGAACGGAGGGGAGTGCTGAATCAATTCCCTTCTTTTATAGAGGAAGCAGAAATAAAGATTGGGGTAACATACCTTCTATATATAGAAAAAGAGAAGGATATTTATTATGAAATGATCTCCCGTTGCCCACAAGAATTCAGTCACTGCGAATCCACATTGGAGCGTTTAGTAATGATGCAACATTATGGTGCTCCAACAAGGCTCTTGGATATTACTGAAAATCCTTTGGTGGCACTATTTTTCGCCTGTAATGATGAAAATGAGGAAGAGCCTCACGATGATGGTAAGGTCGACATTTTTAGCATTCATAACAACAAAATAAAACGATATAACAGCGATACTGCATCAATGATAAGTAACCTTGCAAAAATAGACCGTAACTTTAATATCCTCGCACAAAAAATTATTCGAGCCATAGCGATTTACGATGATGTTAATTTGAAAAATATTCAATCGGCGCTATCACGTGATTCCAGCAAAGAACCTCCACTTAATAGACTTGATTTTTTTCAAAAAATAAAACGGATGCTTAAAGAAGAAATTAATTACGTGGAAAAAGTTATTGGTTCTAAACTACCGCCAAAGGAGGATGATGCGCACGATAGCTCTCTTGAATTAAGAAAACTTGCAACAATATTGATTGAGAGTCACAAAAATTTGATTTTATCGATAGATGAGCACCTAGATTCAAGTACGAAGTGCAACGCGGTTAAATGCTCTCATAAAAACCTCATG
>DAISYG010000010.1:0-44366 GCA_036825435.1 Casimicrobiaceae bacterium
CAGCCGGTGATTCCGATACCATGCAACAGGACCTGACCGTGAGCAACAATACTAACAGCGTCATACAACCTGGAGTGAATGTATGGGACAACGCGTCGCTCGAAGTGCAGGGCAAGACGAGCGTTGAAAGTACCAGTGGGCAACTTACGGAAGGGATCCGTTTGCAGCCGGGCAGTTCCGTATCGCTTCAGTCGCTGGCTGTCATTGCGACTGGCAACGGAAACACGACGGGGGTGTATTTGATCGCGCCGGGCACCACCTTGACGGTGAACGGCCTGCTGACCGTCAACGGCAACAAAGACGTGCATGTCGGCGTGGATTTAAATACGCTGCTGTCCAGCGCTATAAAACCACAAGCGAACCTCTCCGGCATGGAGGTAAAGGGCGGTCTGGGGGTCCTCGCGCGTGACGGATCTACTACCTTCAGCGGCAACGTCTCCGTCTCGGGTGGTACTGGCGCCCAAATAACCCACCTAGGAAGCGTGACGCTAAATGAAAACCTGATCGTAGACGGCGGGAATACGATCGTGACCGAGGCCTCGGACGGGACGCCCGTCGCGGGCGGCATCGGTCTCAAAGTAGCCGGCGCGGTCACGGTAAACGGGACAACGACAGTAACTGGAGGAGGCATCGGCGTTTATACGACGAGCGGTAACTCATCGGTGGTGAGCCTGCTCGGCTCGTTCGACGTCAGTGACCCAAACGCGATCGGCGTGTGGGTCGACGGCGGCACGGGCATCCGTATGAAAGGGAACGGCAGCGTGACGATCAACAACGATCTGACCATCGAAAACGGCGGCACGGGCGCAGTCTTAATGGGCGGCACGCTGACCGCGGGCACCGTGACGGTAGGCGCGAACTCCTACGGTGTGATCACCTCAGGCGGCACGACGAATCTTTCGGCGATGACGGTAGACGGCGGCACGGGCGTCAGCATGACTGCGGGCACGGTGACCATCGGTAATCTGTCCATCACAAACAACGGCGCAATGTTTGATCTCGGCGCGTTGACAGCCAATAACACCATCACGGTAACAGGCACCGCTTCTTTTATCGACACCATCGTGAACGTTGATGCAACCTCGGCAACCGTCGGCACTTATACGTTGTTCACGTACGGCAGCAGCGGATCTTCGACCAGCGATATCACAGTCTTAGCGTCGGGCTTGGCTTCAGGTCTAACGGGAAGCTGGGAACTGAGCGGTGGCGCGCTGGTATACACCATCAGCGCCAAAGCTTACGGCGGAACTTCAATTCCAACCATGAGCACAGGTGGATATCTGTTGCTGGTGATCATGCTGATCGCGGCAGGTTGGTATTTTCGCCGTCGCGTTGTTGCGCTTCCCGAAAAGTAATAATAAGTTTCGTGAACCAACCCGCTCGCCGGAGAAGGCTTTATTCAGAGCGTGCTTTGCGCGCACAAGATCATAAGGCGGATTAGCGAAACGTTACTCGTTATCTGAATCTGAAATCCCCGTTTCCTCTTCGCGCTCGCGGGAAAGTTTGGTCAGATACGCATCGTCGATATCACCCGTCACGTATTTTCCGGAGAAGCACGAGGTTTCGAATTCCTGCAGGTGGTTGCCCGATGCTTCGCGCACGGCGTTTTCCAGAGCGTCAAGATCCTGATAAATCAGTGCGTCTGCCCCGATGATGTGTGCGACTTCTTCGACATTGTGGCGATGCGCCACCAGATCCGTAGCACGCGGCATGTCGATTCCGTACACGTTGGAGAAGCGCACCGGCGGGCTCGCCGATGCAAAATAAACTTTACGCGCACCGGCATCACGTGCCATTTGCACGATTTCCTTGGAGGTCGTGCCGCGCACAATGGAATCATCGACCAGCAACACAACCTTGTCTTTGAATTCCATTTTGACGGGGTTCAGTTTTTGTCGCACGCTCTTCTTGCGCAGCGCTTGACCGGGCATGATGAAGGTACGCCCGACGTAGCGATTTTTGACGAAACCTTCACGGTATGGAATCTTCAAACAACGCGCTAATTCCATCGCCGCCGGGCGGCTGGAATCGGGAATCGGCATCACGACATCAATGTCAGCAAATTGGGAGACTTGTTTGATCTTTTCCGCAAGCTTGTTGCCCATGCGAACGCGCGCGTCGTACACCAGCGCGCCGTCGAGCGTGGAATCAGGGCGTGCCAGATAGACGTATTCAAAAATACATGGCAGCAGACTCGACGCTTTCTGATACTGATGCGTGATCAGTTTGCCGTCGTGGCTGATGAACAGCGCTTCGCCGGGCGCAACGTCGCGCACCACGTCAAAGCCCATCGCCTCAAGCGCCACCGATTCCGATGCCACCATCCATTCGGTGCCTGCTTCGGTTTCCTGTTTGCCGAAAATCAACGGACGAATTCCGTGCGGATCGCGGAAAGCCAATAATCCATGTCCGGCGATCATCGCCACAACGGCGTATGCCCCACGGCATTTTTCATGCACGCGATCCACCGCGGTGAAGATGGCTTCGCTGCTCAGAATTTCGGTTTCACGAACGATAATGCCCAGCGCCAGTGCGAAGACATTCAATAATATTTCGCTGTCGCTGCGCGTGTTGAGATGACGCATGCCGGTTTTGAACAGCGTTTCCCGCAGCTCTTCGCTGTTGGTCAGGTTGCCGTTGTGCGCGAACACGATACCGTATGGCGCGTTCACATAAAACGGCTGCGCTTCCTGTTCGCTGTATGCACAACCTGCCGTCGGATAGCGGCAATGCCCGATGCCCATGTTGCCGCGCAGCTCGCGCATGTGGCGCGTGTGAAAAACATTCTGCACCAGCCCCGGCCCTTTGTGCGTGTAAAACAACGCGTCTTTTTCGGTGACGATACCTGCCGCGTCTTGTCCGCGATGTTGAAGAAGAAGCAGCGCGTCGTAGAGAATCTGGTTAACCGGTTGGTGGGCGACGATACCCGCGATCCCGCACATGATGAAGAACCTTTCTCAGGGTGTGTTGAAAAAAAAGAAGACGAATCATAACCGCTTTCGCGCTCACTCCGGTAACGAAAAATCGGAAAGCAGCGGTTTGATGATTTCGATCGCCTGCGAAAAATACGGCAATAGTTGCGAATGTTCTTTTTCCAGCGCGATCTTGAACCCGGGAATCAACTCCACCAGCCACAGCAGCGCGAGAATGATCACGAAACCGCGCAGAATGCCGAAAAGCAAACCCATGCTGTGATCAAGAAATTTCATCCCCGTTACCTTCATTAGCCGCGCAAGCAAAGTGCCGGGAATGCCGACGGCTGCGAGCACGCCGACAAAAATCACGATGAATGAAATCAGCGTTGACAGCAGTGGATAACGGTTGAAAAACGGAATCACCGTGGCGGCAGGAGCGGTGAACAAAAATGCCGCCGCCAACGCCACAATACACGCCAACAGCGCAAACAACGAGCGAACGATCCCGTGCCAGGTGGCAAAAACGGCTGAAATCAGAATGATCAGGACAATGCCAATATCAACGGCAGACCAGCCGGTTTCAGCCATTGCAACGGATCTTTCGCACGCGCACGAAGCAATGAATCAGTGTTTCCTTAGCGCGCCGGAACCACCTGCCCATCATGTCCTTCTTTCTTCAATTGTGCGAGCACCGTGTTTGCATCACCACGATTCTTGAATGGCCCGACACGCACGCGCCATACCATCTGTGTGCGCGTCATGTTCGGTTCGGTGTAGGCGGGGTAACCAGCGCGTTTCAGACGATTGACCATCGAATTCGCGCCTTTGTCGTCGGTGTACGCCCCCAGTTGCACGGCAAAGGTGCCGTCCTGCAAAGCAACCGCCTTCGGTATCACGCTTTTTTCTTCAGCAGGTAGCGCGGGCGGCTCAACCAGCGGCGGAGTAGGCGCTTCTTCGACGGTTTCCGTCGTCGATGGCGTTTCCAGTTCGACCAACGGTTCCGTCGATGGCGTTGCCTCGGGTACGGCTACCGGCGGCGTTGGCTCCGGCGCGACCGGAGGCAAGGTTGTCGTTTCCGGCGCAGGAATCGTTATTTCCACGTCTTCACCCAGCGGCTCCGGTGCTTTTTGCAGCAGTACCGGAACAAAAATGATCGCGATCAGCGCCAACACAATCGCGCCCACCAAACGCCGTCGTCCTCGACGGCGCATCGCATCCATGGCGGCGGTTTCTTGAAGATTGTCGTCAGTCATGTTTCCCCCACTGTCTGCTCTGCGTTTGATAATAACGCAACGCTTCGCTGACCGTTATGAACGAGCCGAAAATAAGCATTCTATCAGCCTTGTGCAAAAGCGCATCCGCTTCGCGGCACGCCGAGGCAATATCGGGAAATTCGCGGATCGATTGCGAATCGATGCCGTCGGCAATCAATGCTTCGCGCAACCGTGCCGCATTGGCACCGCGCGGCCCCGGCAACGGCGCAATCCACCATTGATCCACCGCATCGCGAACACAGCGCGCCACACCTTCAATATCTTTATCGGCGAGCATCGCAAAAAGCGCGATGGTTTTCCCGCCGCCTGTTTTTCCGTCACCTGTTTTTTCGTCACCTGAAAAGTGCTGAAAAAAAGTATTCAGCGCACGCGCCGCATGTGGATTATGCGCAACATCGCACAGAATCAGCGGCTCTTCCCGAATGATCTGCAAACGCCCTTGCAGCGAAACCGAGCGCAGCCCATGATTGCGCGCCTGATCGTCAATCGTGAACTGCGGCAACGTCGCGAGCGCTGTCAATGCCATCGCCGCGTTATCGAGTTGATGGCGACCGGGCAACGCCGGAATCGCCAGCGTTTGAGGCTGCTCGTGCTGTTGCCAGAAACGCCAGTGATCGGGATCGCCCGGCAATACGTCTGCGCCAAAATCGCGTCCGATGTACAGCGGCTTGGCTTGGATTTCGTCGAGCGCCCGCACGAACGCAGGCGGCGGATTGTGATCGCCGCACACCAGCACGCGCCCGGCACGAGCGATGCCTGCTTTCTCGAAGCCGATACTGTCGCGACTGTCGCCGAGAAAATTGGTGTGGTCGATGTCGATTGCCGTGACGACAGCGACATCGGCGTCAATCAGATTCACCGCGTCAAAACGTCCGCCCAAACCAACCTCAAGCACCCATGCGTCCAGTCCGGTGCGGGCGAACAACCAAAACGCCACCAGTGTGCCAAATTCAAAATATGTGAGGTCGATTTCCGTGTCTTGCTTGCGCGCCATTTCGACAGTGGCGAATGCTTCGCACAATGCATGATCGGAAGCCTCGACATCATTGATGCGTATCCGCTCGTTATAGCGCAACAGGTGCGGTGACATGTAAAGCCCGACGCGATAACCAGCGGATTGCAATATCGTGGCGATCATCGCACTGGTGGAGCCTTTACCGTTTGTACCGGTCAGTGTCACCACCGGACAGTGCGGCGCGATATTCAAACGTTGATAAACCGTGCGGATGCGATCCAGCCCCAGTTCCACATGGTGCTGCGGATGACGCTGCTCAATTCGCGCGAGCCATGCGTTGAGCGAAGCGGTGGAATTCATAAAAAAAGCTGTTTATTTTTTCTCGATATTCGATGTAGCCGTTTCTACCGGCTGCGCATGGCGCATCAGCAACGCCAATAGTTGCGCCAATTCGCGGCGTAATTCGCGGCGATCAACAATGCCATCCAATGCGCCTTTTTCGAGCAGAAACTCGGCGCGTTGAAAACCTTCCGGCAGTTTTTCACGTACGGTTTGTTCGATCACGCGCGGTCCGGCAAAACCGATTAGCGCATTTGGTTCGGCAAGCACGACATCGGCGACAAACGCGAAACTTGCCGACACGCCGCCCATTGTTGGGTCAGTCAGCAACGAAATGAATGGTAGTTTCTTCTTGCTCAACTCCTGTAGCGCGGCAGTGGTTTTCGTCATCTGGAACAGCGAGCCAACACCTTCCTGCATACGCGCGCCACCGGACGCGGAAATGCACATAAACGGGATGTTGTGTTCGATCGCCTCGTGTACGCCGCGCACGAACCGCTCACCGACAACTGCACCCATTGATCCGCCCATGAAATTGAATTCAAACGCCGCCAGCACCAACGGCTCGCCGTGTACCGCACCGCGCACGACAACCAACGCGTCGGTTTCGTGCGTGACCTTGCGCGCGGAGGCGAGGCGATCCGGATATTTTTTGCTGTCAACGAATTTCAAACTATCGACCGGCGTAACGCTCGCACCGATTTCGTAGCGCTCTTCATCGTCCAACAGTTGGGCAATGCGATCACGCGCCGAAACGCGATCGTGATAATTGCACTTCGGGCACACGTTGAGATTGTTTTCGATATCGGATTTGTACAGCACCACTTCGCAGGAAGGGCACTTCATCCACAAACCTTCGGGAACGCCTTTGCGTTCGCCAGAGGCTTTGTTGATACGGGGTGGAAGCAATTTCTGCAACCAGCTACTCATGCAGTCTCCTTTTCTTCGACGCGTTTCGATATGAAGTTCGACTGTGCTCGCCGAAGTGTCGATAATGAATCGTCGTTATTCTACACTGCCGCATCCATTGCGGCGCATCTTCGCGTGATTCAACATGAGACCATGCCAAACTGCGGCATGCGGCGAATAGTCGGCAAACCAAACGATGCGTCATAATCAGCGCCGTAAAAATAAAGCCCATGCGCGGAAAACGTCGGCGCGGCGAGCGTCCGGTTGTGGGCATGTAAAACTTCCGCCAACCAATGTGGCGGCTTTTTGCCGCTTCCCACCCAGATCAGCGCACCGACAATGTTACGCACCATGTGCTGCAAAAAAGCATTGCCCGACAATGCACAGACAATGAAATCACCGTGTCGTGTTACTGAAATGTTGGTCAGCGTTCGCAGCGGTGTTTTCGCCTGACATTCTGCGGCGCGAAACGACGAAAAATCATGTGCACCTTGCAGCGATTGTGCGGCAGCGTGCATCGCGTCGGCATCAAGCACGCGATGGTACCAGCCCACACGTTGGCTCAGCAATCCGCTCCGCTGCGGACGGTTTTCAATCCAATACACGTAATGCCGCGCCGTCGCCGAGAAACGCGCGTGAAAATCATCGCGCATTGGAAACACATCGAGCACCGCGATGTCATTCGGCAAATGCGCGTTCACGCCGCGCACCCACGCTGTTTGCGGCCGCGCAACGGGCACATCAACATGGCAAACCAACGCAGTCGCGTGCACGCCTGCATCGGTACGGCCACACGTCGTCACCCTGACAGCCTCGCCCGCAATCTGCGAAAACGCATGCTCCACAGCTTGCTGCACGCTGTTTTTCCCGTTGATTTGTGCCGCCTGCGCCTGCCAGCCGCAATACGGCGCGCCGAAATATTCGGCGACGAAAGCGAGGCGTCCGGCAGGTAAAGTATTGTTGTTCATTGTCGTATAGTAAAGGAACTGTTGGTTGATCAGTGGTTCCAAAAAAAACGGGCAACCCTTTCAGGCTACCCGCAACGGAGATGACATCAAATAAATCGATTACAGTTTTTCCAGAATCGCGTGTGCTTCCGCTTTTTGTTGGTCGTCGCCCTCCTTGAGTACTTCCTGGAGAATGTCGCGACACGCTTCGATATCGCCTGTCGCCTGATAGGCGCGCGCCAGATCGAGCTTGGTTGCGACATCCTGCCATTGACCTTCATAGTCGAGCGGGACGCTGCGATCATCAATAACACTCGGGTCGTCGATGATGCTTTCGTCCAGCGACAAGCCCGTATCATCAATACCCATATGGAGGTGAGACGACGGCTGCCCCTGTGTGAACGCTGGCGGAGACGTCGGCTGAACCGTGGCCGGCGCGCGCGTCGTCGTTGGCGTTTGTGTTGTCGTCGATGGCGCAGTAGTTGTCGTCGAAGGTGCAGTCATCGTTCCCGGCGTGGTCGTGCCGCCCAGGTCAACCTGTTCTTCCGCCTTGCCGAAATTACGGAAGCGGCTCAGTTCTTCGAGGTCAAGGTCAACGCCCAGATCGTCGTGCTGTTGTACCTGCTGCTGCGGCGTATCGAAGTCAAACGAGAAGCCTTCGCTGGCCTGCCCCGGCATTGACAACTGCGAGTCGGCAGGTGGCGCGGTTTGCTGATCCATCTTCTCGCTCGCGGCGCGGGCAATGGCTTCCGCGACCGATTCTGATTCCATCGGCGAGAACGCGCGCGGATCCACCGACGCAGCTGCTCCGAAGCCTAACGGTTCGGTCGGCTCGGAAACGGCGGTTTTCGTTGCGGTTTTCGTTGCGGTTTGCGTGGCAGTTTGCGCTGCCGTCGTGCCCATGAAGTCGTGGATGTCCGGCGCGGATGGCGCAAAGCGCGGGTTATCCGGCATCAGACGACGACCCAACTCGGCCGCATGCCGCCAATGCTCGCCTTGCCCATTGGTCAACGAATACAGTTTATTGGCTTCCGTTTCAAATTCACGGTTCTTCTTCTGATCCGCCAGCACTTCCAACAGTTTCAGCAGAACATCCTGCTGACTGCCGTCGCGGTTCAGCGCATCGCGCAAAATTTCTTCCGCTTGCTGCGCTCTGCCATATGCCAGATAGACGTCGGCTTCCGCCAGCGGATCGACTTCACCGGTGTCGATGCTGCCCAGCCCTTCGCGGCTGAATTCGCTCAGAATCGAGTTGCTGCCTGCGGTGCTGGACGCCGCTGCCGGAGATGGCATGCCTGCCGCAGGCGGCACAGCCGCTGAGGATGTCGCGCTGAATGTCGAACCCGAACTGGTCAGGGTGCTGGCGCTGTCCGCAGTAGTCGTCGCGCCGAACATGCTATCAATGGTCTCGTATTCCGACTGACGACGACGGTAAATGAAGTAGCCGATAATCGCCGCCAAAACGACGACTATCGCAACAAGAAAAAACCAGCTGTCCCGAGCGAAACCCATCACCTTTTCCATCAACCCCGGCTCAGCGGTAGGGGGAGGCGTTGCTCGCGGTGTTCTTTTTCTTGGCTCTGCCTTGGGGGGAGGGGGCGGCGGAGCGGGTTCTGCTTTCGCCGGTTCCGCCTCAGGCTGTACCGTTTCTGTCGGTTCAGTAGTCGCCAGTGGCGCTGTTTCCGTGCCTGCTGCCGACGGTTGCTCCATAGTATCTACTGGCGGTTGTTCCGTAGCATCGGTCGGCGGCGTTTCAACGCCTTCGCCCGCTTGCTGACCTGCTGCGATGACGTCTTTGGCTTGCCCCTGAAGCTCGGCAAGTTGTTGGTTCTTGATGTCCAGCATGCCCTTCAGATCGTTGACCGTTTTCTCCAGCGCTTTGACACGATCACGTTCTTCATCCAGCGCTTTTTGCATTGCAACCATGTTTTCGGTCATCTGCGTCGCGCTTTCTCCACCGCCCGTGCCCGCACCCTGCGAAACGACAACGCGATCGCCGGGTGGCATCGCCACGCCTCCTTCGGTCACTCTCGGTGTAATCGTACCGACATCAGTCTGTGTACCCGCACGCTCACCAGCGCTCGGCGCACCTGCCACCAGTGCAGCGCGGTAATTGCGCCATTCGCTGACCTGAACGCGCACGGTTTTGCGCGCTTCATTTTGTGATACATCGGCGAACGCATGGTCATCGGGAATTTCCAGAATCGCACCGGCACGCAAGCGATTCATGTTTTTCCCTTGGAACGCCTTGGGGTTGGTTTGGTACAGCGCCACCAACGCCTGCTCCAGAGAAACATCCTGCGGCTTGAACGAGTTGGCGATATCGGTCAGGGTGTCGCCGCGTTCGACGACGTAGGTATTGTCACCCGCCGCTGTTTTTTGTGCGGCGGTTGCTGTCGGCTTGGCTTGAAGCCGTTTCTGCCGCTCTTCCGCGCTTTCCGCCTTCGCCACTTCAGCAGCGCGCGCTTCGGCACGCCCGGCGACCGTTGCCTGCTGCGCCGGAATAATCGGTTCCGGCGTACTGCTTACCGGTGGATCCAGCAAAAGCGTGTATTCGCGCAACGCGTGCCCGGTCGGCCAAGTGACTTCGATGAGAAGATCGAGATAGGGTTCAGCAACCGATTGCGGTGAAGATATTTTCAAATAAGCACTGCCGTCTTCGCGCCGCTCCACGGCGATTTGTGTTCTCGACAAAGCCGCCTGATAAATCAGGTCTTTTTGCTGGTAAATCATCGGCGACGCAATGTTCGCTTTGAGATCGGCAAACTCTTCTTTGGTGCCCATCAGCTCAATTTCGGCACGCAACGGATGCCCCAGGTAGGATTGCACAGTCATTTTTCCCAAACCCAGCGCCCAGACGCCTTGCGACACGACAAGCGCGCCTGCCAGCAAACTCAATTTAAAAACATGTTTTTTTCGCATTGCTAAACCCTTGGGGAGAATTATTTGCTAAAGGTAACATAACATCATGGACTTACGTCCGCAAGCTAAACCTTTGGTTTAGCTTTTAAGAAAATTTTGGCGTTTCCTTCTATCATCCGCTTTTTCTTGCTTTTCTTGGTCAGAATCTACTAGAAATTGCGAAATCTTGACAGGAAAACACCATTTCTGGTGGCCGCGCCTTTGCTAAAAAAGTGTTGCAAATCGTGCATGTTTGAAACGGCATTCATCTCGAAAATACCGACAATCACGCGCGATACAAGCCGATTTTATCCGAAATCAATTCAGATGCCGCTTGCCCAGTTGAAAGTATCCTCTCTCTTGCGAGGAAACGGAAGCTTTTTGCCCATATAAAAAAGCACACAATGCTGGATTGTGTGCTTTTTGCCGCAAATCATTCTCAGCGAATGCCGAGCGCGGCGACATCGTTTTTATGTGACCTCTTTTCAATGCTCTAAAGAAATCATTGATTCATGTCACAAGCGTACGGTAATCAATCAGCTCTTCAAAATCGCCAGCATTCGCCGCACCGGTTCCGCCGCACCCCATAACAATTGATCGCCGCAGGTAAACGCACCCAAATACTGCACCCCCATGTTGAGCTTGCGCAGACGCCCGATCGGCACCGTCAGCGTCCCGCTGACCGCCGTCGGCGTGAGTTCCCGCATCGAAATTTCGCGATGATTGGGAATGACCTTTGCCCACGCATTGTCCTGCGCAATCAATTGTTCGATTTCGGACACCGGCACATCGCGGGTGAGCTTGATCGTCAATGCCTGCGCATGACAACGCATCGCACCGATACGCACGCAGATCCCGTCCACCGGAATCGGGGCGTTCGCGCGCCCCAGAATTTTGTTGGTTTCGGCCTGTCCCTTCCACTCCTCGCGGCTCTGGCCGTTGTCGAGTTCCTTGTCGATCCATGGAATCAGGCTGCCCGCCAACGGCGCGCCGAAATTATCCACAGGCATCATTTCGCTACGCAGGATTTCGGTGATTTTGCAATCAATATCGAGAATCGCGGACGACGGATCGGCAAGCGCGTCCCGCACCGAACCATGCAACGCCCCCATCTGCGCCAGCAACTCGCGCATGTTCTGGGCACCTGCGCCAGACGCCGCCTGATAAGTCATCGAACTGATCCACTCGATCAGCCCCGCCTTGAACAGGCCCGACAGCGCCATCATCATCAGACTGACGGTACAGTTTCCGCCAATGAAGTTCTTGACACCCCGGTTGAGTGCATCGTCGATCACGGTGCGGTTGACCGGATCAAGCACGATCACCGCATCATCATTCATGCGCAGCGCCGACGCAGCATCCAGCCAATAGCCCTGCCAACCGGCGGCACGCAACTGTGGATAAATGGCGTTGGTGTAATCACCACCTTGACAGGTGACAATCACCTCCTGCGCCATCAATGCGTCAATATTGCCAGCGTCGAGCAGTTGCGCGGACGCACTGCGGACAAAATCCGGTGCCGCGCCGCCAACATTCGATGTGGTGAAAAAAGTCGGCGTCAATCCCGCGAAGTCGTTTTCTTCGAGCATCCGCGCCATCAGCACGGAACCGACCATCCCACGCCATCCGACAAACCCCACTTTTTTCATGATCTTCCTTCCTGTTGTTGCTTGACCCGCTAGGGTTCGAATCTTTTCCAGCGTTGAAACCCTCTCCCTCAGCCCCTCTCCCGCAAGCAGGCGAGGGGAGCTATTTTGATCGCGCTACGCGCGATGAAATTCTGACTGTCCCCTTGCAACCTGTCCACTGTTACCTGGAGCCCATCGCCCGCACGATCGCGTCGCCCATTTCGCGCGTACCAACCTTAGTCATGCCTTCTTTCCAGATGTCCGCCGTGCGCAAGCCGCTGTTCAGCACCTGCACGACCGCGCGTTCGATGCGTTGTGCTGCCGCTTCGTTGTTCAGGCTGTAACGCAGCATCATCGCTGTCGATAAAATCATCGCCAACGGATTGGCGAGATTCTGTCCGGCGATATCCGGTGCCGAACCGTGGCACGGTTCGTACATGCCTTTGCCGTTTTCATCAAGCGACGCCGATGGCAGCATTCCGATCGAGCCCGTCAGCATCGACGCCTCGTCGGAAAGAATATCGCCAAAAATATTGCCGGTAGCGATCACGTCGAACTGTTTCGGATTGCGCACCAGTTGCATCGCCGCGTTATCAACCAGCATGTGCGACAGCGCAACGTCGGGGTAATGTTTCGCTTCTTCGGTGAACACATCGCGCCACAACTGCGTGGTTTCGAGCACGTTCATCTTGTCCACCGAGCACACCTTCTTGTTGCGCTTCTGCGCCGCCTCGAACGCGACTTTGGCGATCCTGCGAATCTCGTCTTCCGAATAAATCATCGTGTTGAAACCGACACGCTGTTTTTTGCCATCGACGTCGCGCATTTCGATACCACGCGGCTCACCGAAATAAATATCACCGGTCAGCTCGCGCACGATCAGCACATCAAGACCGGCAACGATTTCCGGTTTCAGGGTCGATGCTTCCGCCAGTTGCGGATACACCACCGCCGGGCGCAGGTTGGCAAATAAATTCAGTGCCTTGCGTATGCCCAGCAAGCCTTTTTCCGGGCGTTGTTCACGCGGCAGCACATCCCATTTCGGGCCGCCGACCGCACCCAGCAATACGGCGTCCGCCGCCAATGCCTTGGCTTTCGTCGATTCGGGAAACGGGGTATTTTCCGCATCTACCGCACAACCACCCAACAGCGCTTCTTCCGTTTCCAGCGCCAGTCCATCGCTGCGCAACACATCCAGTACCTTCACCGCTTCGGTCATGATCTCGGGGCCGATGCCGTCACCACCAATCAATAATATTTTTTTTACCACCATCTACTCCAAAACTATTATTTATTTTGCAGCGTGAAACAACCACGGCGCATCTTGTTTATGCTGCTCTTCGAACGCACGAATCTCAACGCTGTACTCAAGCGTCAGCCCGATTTCGTCGAGGCCGTTCAACAAGCAATGCTTGCGGTGCTCGGTGATGTCGAACGAAAACACGTCGCCGCCCGGCGTGGTGACCGTTTGCGCGGCGAGGTCAACCCGCAGTTGATAACCCTCCTGCGCTTCGGTTTCGCGGAACAGTTGATCAACCGCATTTTCCGGCAACACCACCGGCAGCAATCCGTTCTTGTAGCAGTTGCCAAAGAAAATATCGGCAAACGATGGCGCGATGATGGCGCGGAATCCGTAATCATCCAGCGCCCACGGCGCATGCTCACGCGATGAGCCGCAGCCAAAATTTTCCCGCGCCAGCAGAATGGATGCGCCCTGATAACGCGGCTGGTTCAACACGAAATCCGGATTCTTCGGACGGTTGGTATTGTCCTTGCCCGGTGCACCTTGATCAAGGTAGCGCCATTCATCGAACAGATTCGGGCCGAAGCCGGAACGATGAATCGACTTCAGGAACTGCTTGGGAATGATTGCGTCGGTATCCACATTGGCGCGATCCAACGGACACACCAAGCCCTGTAATGTTGTAAATGCTTTCACTGCTCGTTTACCTTTTCAATAATCGTGCTTTTCAAAACACAAACTTTCATCGGCGGGAATCTCCAAAATTATGGATCAGGCTTCAGCCTTTTTGATCGTGCGCAGCACGATGGAATATTGCCTGATACCTGATCCCTGACCTCTGATACCTGACTACTGTGCCGCTTTCTCAATCGCTTCGCCACCGGCTTGAACATCTTGTCCAACGCCCTGCACGGTATTGCATCCGGAAACAGCGCCCAACATCATCAGAATCATTGCAATAAAAGTCAAACGTTTCATGATTTCTCCTTCACTATTAAAATTAAACGAACAGCATGCCTATCATGACGAAAGCGGTACGAAATGTCCAGCCACCGCAGCAGCGGCAGCCATCGCCGGACTCACCAGATGCGTGCGTCCGCCCGGCCCTTGGCGTCCTTCAAAATTGCGGTTGGAAGTTGACGCACAACGCTCCTTCGGCGACAGGCGATCTGCATTCATCGCCAGACACATCGAACAGCCCGGCTCACGCCATTCGAAACCGGCGTCGAGAAAAACCTTGTCTAGCCCTTCCCGTTCCGCCTGTGCCTTCACCAACCCCGAACCGGGTACGACCAGCACCCGTTTCACGTTCGCCGCTTTCTTCTTGCCGCGCGCCACTTCCGCCGCTGCGCGCAAATCTTCGATCCGTCCATTGGTACACGAACCGATAAACACGGTGTCGATGTCGATCATCGTTATCGGCGTATCGGGCTCAAGCCCCATATACGCCAACGCCCGCATCATGCCTTCGCGTTTGACCGGGTCGCTTTCGTTCGCTGGGTTCGGTACGCGCCCGTCGATGCCAGTCACCATTTCCGGCGATGTGCCCCATGTCACCTGCGGCACAATCGCCGATGCGTCGATCGTGATTTCGCTATCAAACTTTGCGTCGTCATCGGAAACCAGCTTCTTCCACTCGGCAACCGCCGCATCCCATTCCGCACCCGTCGGTGAAAATGTGCGATTTTTCAGATACGCAATCGTGGTGTCGTCCACGGCGACCAGCCCCGAACGTGCGCCTGCTTCAATCGCCATGTTGCACAGCGTCATCCGCCCTTCCACTGACAGCGCACGTATCGCCTCACCGGCAAACTCCACCGCGTACCCGGTGCCGCCCGCCGTGCCGATCTTGCCGATCAACGCCAGCGCCAGATCCTTCGCGCTCACCCCCGGCTGCGTTTTGCCGGTGAACGTAACGCGCATCGTTTTCGACTTCTTGGCCACTAGGCACTGCGTCGCCAGCACATGCTCGACTTCCGAAGTGCCGATACCGTGCGCGAGACAACCCAGCGCGCCATGCGTCGATGTGTGTGAATCGCCGCACACAACCGTCATCCCCGGCAACGTCGCTCCTTGCTCGGGGCTGACCACATGGGCAATGCCCTGACGCGGATCCATGAACGGGAACCAGGCCAGCGCACCGGTTTCCCTGATGTTCGCCGTCAACGTGTCCACCTGCTGGCGTGACACCGGATCGGTGATCCCGTCCAGCCCCGCTTCCCAGTTCTGCGTCGGCGTGTTGTGATCAGGCGTCGCCACGATGGAATCCGCCCGCCATGACTTGCGTCCCGCCAACCGCAAACCTTCGAACGCCTGCGGGCTGGTCACCTCGTGAATCAAATGGCGGTCGATGTACAACAACACCGTGCCGTCTTCCTCTTCGCGGACGATGTGACTCGACCACAATTTATCGTACAGCGTTTGTCCAGACATGTTTGCTCCTTGCGATGATGGGTACAGAGTACGCCTTTTTGTCGTATGAATCTAATTCATATTTTTCATATTTGGTATTCTTGATTGGAATATAATAAAGGAAACACACGCCGTTAATGTTTGACGGATCGCGCAAAGCGCGATGAAATTTTACTGATTCCTGACCTCTGGCATCTGATACCTGAATGGATTACCCTTCCATCGTCGCTTTTATCGCCGTCACCGAAACCAGCTCCTTTTCCCTGGCTGCAGAACGTCTGCATCTCACGCAACCCGCTGTCAGCAAACGCATTCTGACACTGGAAAAGCAGCTTGGTGTGCGTCTTTTTGATCGACTCGGTCGCCACATCGTGCTCACCGAAGCTGGCCGTGTGCTGTTGCCGCATGCGTACAACCTGCTCACGCTGTTTGCCGATTCACGGCGGGCATTGAGTAATCTGAGCGGCGACGTCAGCGGTACGTTGTGCATCGCCACCAGCCACCACATCGGCCTGCATCGTCTGCCGTCCGTGTTGCGCGCGTTTGTGCATGATTACCCGCAAGTACGTCTTGATTTGCGCTTCATGGCGTCCGAGGATGCACTGGATGCCGTTACGCAAGGCGATGTTGAGCTCGCGATCATCACGCTGCCACCGAAGAGCGATGCGCCGCTGATCAGTACACCGTTGTGGCGTGATCAATTGCGCGTTGCACTATCGCCCCAACATCCTCTGGCAACACGCAAAAAAATTACCGCGTTCATGCTCGTCGAGCACCCGGCGATTTTTCCCGAGCCGGATACATTCACCCGCGATCTGATCGACCGCACTTTCGCGCAGATCGAGTTGAAACCCACGGTGACCCTGTCCACCAACTATCTGGAAACCATCAAGATGATGGTCTCCGTCGGACTTGGCTGGTCGCTGCTGCCTGCCAACATGATCGACGCCACACTGGCATCACCAACATTGACTGGCTTGCACTTTGAACGCACACTCGGCGCGCTGCGTCATCACGGGCGTACGCTTTCCAACGCCGCGCATGCTTTCTTGGGCGCGCTCTGAAAATAAAGCATTTCATCACCCATAACGTGATCAAATATTACTAATCTCTGGTTTCATGCTTGATTCTTCAGGAACTTGAACACATTTTTGGAGTCCCATCTCTATGGTATATTGCTAATCAACACAAACGATATTTGTTTGCCCGGAATGTTTCCGTTTTGTTGCGATTTCGTCACATGGTTTTCATATTCCATCAAGGAGGCTACCGTGTTTCACGTTCGATCATCACTCACTCTCATTGCTTCATCCAAAATCCATCGCGTTATCGGAACATTTCTGGCGGCTTGTTTTTTTTCCGCAGGCGCGTTCGGACAAGTTTTCACGAATATAGGCGTGAACGTTATCCCATCACCGACCTCCGGTCCCGCCTCCTCTGAGTTCACCATAACATTTACAGTTGCCAACTCAACGTCTGTTCCTGCTGAGAATGTTCAATTAACAGTTTCTTTTCCATCTTCTCCATCTGGTGGCTCCGTTGAATTAGTTGGCGCTACCCCGAATGGGTGTACTGAATCAAGCGGTTCTTTAACATGCTCCCTGGGAACATTTTCCGGAAACGAATCCCAAGAGATTACACTTAAGTACAAACTCAAAGATGCCGTTGGAACGTGGACAGTCCGTGGCGAGGTGTCAACCACGACCAGCGATAACGACTCAGCTAATGACCGAGCAACCTCCTCGATCATCACTGAAGAGTCATCAGACTTGGCTTTGGCCGCGTCTGGACCGACAAGCGACCTTGAAGCGGGAGAAGCCTTTTCCTATCAATTGACGATTACAAATAACGGTCCGAGCAAGACAAAGGATGGATCGAAAACTATCGTGACATTTACTGTTCCGAACAACATCAGTCTTATCAGCACCAGCAATGGTTGGAGTTGCTCCCCTTCCCTTTCTTCCGCAGCAGCGGGTACGCTTGTCACTTGTACCAATTCAAGCGCAATCAATAGCGGTAGCACAATCGTTATGACGATCAATGCTGTGGCAATGGGCTACTCAGACAGCAGCATAGACGCATCTTTTTCCGTAAGCCCACAATCGGGGTGGCCTGATCCGGACACAACCAATAATGCACGCAACGTCTCTATTACGATCAAACAAGGTTCAGATGTCAGCATTAGAAAAAGTGTTGTAACAATTGTGACAAACGGACAAGACCAATTGGTTTATACCATTACACCACGCTTCGAAGCAGGCGATCCGCTTGATGGTGTCACCATCACCGTCACTGATACATATAGTCCCGATCAATTTACGTTTGTCAAATGGGATTCCCATGATGGCTGGAACTGTACAAATCCCACTAACACTAACGGCGTGATGACCTTTACCTGCACACGTTCTGGATTTGATGGCGGAAACTTTTCGGCTATGCCGGAAATCAAATTTACTGCTAAACCTGGAAATGAGGTCAGTGCATCAAACGTTGCTTCTATCAAGCTAACCGGAAGAGAAGACCCGGTAGATGCAAACAATAGCGCCACAGCGACAATCAATACCAGCGGCGAAACCGACATGGAAGCTTTTAAAGAAGCGGAGTTCTCGCCGATCGTTGTTGATCAATCCTTCACTTACACACTCTATGCGCGAAACCGCGGTCCTTGGCGAATTCCCGTCGGGCAAGCAATTACCATTGATGACACATTGCCAGACGGCTTTGTGCTGGAAAAAGCGCCCGATGCAGATTCGAATTACTGGGATTCGTGTGAAGTAACTAAAGACAACGTCCCTGTCATTGATACTGACTATCCGGTAACCAGCACTACAACGGAACTAGTCACGATAACGTGCACCAGCACTAAAGGCCTCGACGTCGGTGCCTTCACTCCCGATGTCATCATTACCGTTCATGTGGGATCGAACGCCAAAGATATTGAAAATATTGCATGCGTCACACTGGCCGCCAAGGATACAAACTCCGGGTGGCGGCAAGACACCATTTCTGCTGACAACAACTGTTCAATCGCGGTGGTTACGGTCACGGTCGAAAAGGCTGATCTTATTGTCGAGAAAACGGCAAGCCCTGACCCTGTCAACGCCGCAGAACCGCTCACATACACCATCACTGTCACCAATAACGGGCCGGACGAAGCTACCAACGTTGTTGTCACTGACGATATTTCTTCTTTGCTCAGCAATGGCGGCTTGCAATCCTTGGAAATTACCGGTGCTAACGGCACTTGTTCTGTTGACGGCGCGACGGTATCGGCATCAAATTTTCCAATCAATGGCACATATCACAATATCCAATGCAAGCTTGATTCGCTAGCAGATAAAGAAACCGCGACCATCAAGATGCTCGTCTTGCCAGTCATCTCCCAAACCGGGCCACGGGAAAACACCGCCGCTGTTGTTTCCGAGGATATTGGCGACCTTGATCACGACAACAATTCCTCCACAATTACTTCAAACGTCAAGGAGGTTTATGATCTCACCGTAACGACTTGGGCGACTTCCGCTGGTAGCAGAGTAACGTCCGCGCCGGCAAACTCGGTTCTCACCTTCACAACACAGGTGAAAAGCCTCGGACCATCCACAGCGCCAGCATCTCAAGTGGTGATTACGCTTCCCGACAATGCGGAATTTCTAGGGCTTGATAGTACTGGCGGCGGTTCCTGCTCTCCGGCGGTCACGGAACTTGAAGGCTCAATGGGGAAAACGCTAACCTGTGAACTGAACAGCATTGCGGCGAATTACTCCCGCGATATTACCTATCAGGTGATGGTGCCGCCCAAAAATCCCAATGACACCATCACGATTACCAGCCAAGCCGAAGTCAGTCTCAGTATTCCGGATCCTCCGGCTCCAGCACCAGATCCCGAATCTGATCCATCCAACAACAAAGCAGAGATCATGATTGACGTAACCCCTGCCAATGCAGATCTCCGTGTAACGATCTTCGAAGACCGCGATAATATTTCATTAGGAGAGGAGGCCACATATTGGGTTACAGTTCGAAATAACGGTGCTTCTTTCGCAACAAGCGTCAACCTTAAAGTGGACATTGCAAAAGGTACTGCAACATATAGCTATCAAGGTAATTTGTCTGTCTCTCAGAGTGGCACTTGTTCCAATGAACCCTCTTTAGGTTCTCTTGAGGGTTCTATTGTCTGTCAATGGGATAAACTATCCGTTGGAGACAGTGCGACAATTTCATACACATTAAAAGCAGAATCTGTTGCCCTGTCTTATCAATCGGGGTCCATCCAAACGACCGCCAACGTTTCGGCAACGGAAGACGATAGTACCCCTGAGAATAACACTGAACAAGAAGCCTCTACGGCAAGCAGAGCCGGGCTGGGCTCGCCCGGTGCCGATCTCGCAATCAGCAAAATCGCATCCAAAGAGAAAGTGCTGATTGATGAACCGTTCGACTATACGATTACCGTCGAAAACAAAGGGCCGGAAGACGTCACCCCCACGCAAGGCGCACAAATCATTGACGTGCTTCCGGCAGAGGTTTCCTTGATCTCCACACCCACTGGGTGTTCTTACGATGACAGTACAAGAACGCTTGTCTGCCTGATCGGAGCCTTGGCCAATGCCGCAACTTTCACGGTGACCGTTCCGGTGAAAGCAACGGTGGGCAATGGCGCGACGATCAGCAATACCGCCATCGTTGATATGCTGGACGACACGAACCCGGACAATAACGAATCGACCGCAACCATCACGTCGGGCACCTTCACCATCCCGACGCTTTCGACTCTGGGTTTGGCGATGCTGGCATTGCTGATGGCTTCGCTCGCATGGTTCTATACGCGAAGACGGCATCAACCGTAATGCACGATGTCTCTGAAAACGCGGGGTTCGTCCCCGCGTTTTTTATGTTTTGCCCGCATCTTCTTTCATATTAAACAGAAGATGAATATAATTCCGCAACATGTTTTCGAGAAAGAACTCCGATGCAAGACATCAACACTCTTTTCGCCAACAACCGAGCGTGGTCAAAAAGCAAACTGAGCGAGACCCCCGAGTATTTTTCCCGCCTCGTTCATCAGCAATCACCGGAGTATCTGTGGATCGGCTGTTCCGACAGCCGTGTGCCCGCCAATCAGATCATTGGTTTGGCGCCGGGCGAGGTGTTCGTGCACCGCAACATTGCCAATCTGGTCACGTCTTCCGACATCAATGCGCTGTCGGTCGTGCAATACGCGGTAGATGTTTTGCAGGTCAAGCATATTCTGGTGGTCGGGCATTACGGTTGCAGCGGTGTTCATGCCGCCTGGCACAATACCACCGCCGGTCTTGCTCATCACTGGCTGCATCCGATTCGGGAGTTGCGCGAACGGCATCGTTTTTTGTTTGGTGCACGAGCGCAAGAGGAGCAGAACTTGAGACAAATGTGCGAACTGAACGTGTTGCAGCAGGTGGTCAATATTTGCCGCACGGTCATTCTTGCGAACGCATGGATGCGCAAGCAAAACGTCACCGTACATGGCTGGTGCTACGATCTCGCCGACGGCCTCATCCGCGATTTGTATATCAGTGTGCGAGGTTATCAAGAAGCCGTTGATCGTTTCAACGACATCGTGCAAGGATGGATGGGCAAAGATCGGAAATCGAGAAGCAGAAAGCAATAAGTTCCGTTAAGCGCCCGAAACGCGTTCAATCTCCGCGCCCAGTGCGGAAAGTTTTTGCTCAATCGCTTCATAGCCGCGATCGAGGTGATAAATGCGGTCGATCGTGGTTTCGCCATTCGCCATTAATCCCGCGATCACCAATGATGCCGACGCGCGCAAATCGGTTGCCATCACTGTTGCGCCGGAAAGGTGCGGCACGCCAGTGACCCGCGCCGTGTTACCGTCCACATCGATGTTCGCGCCCAATCGTTTGAGTTCCTGCACGTGCATCATGCGGCTTTCAAAAATCGTTTCGGTGAGCGTGGAAACGCCATCGGCGCATGCCGCCAGCGCCATCATCTGCGCCTGCATGTCGGTAGGAAAACCCGGATACGGCTCGGTGGTGATGTTGAACGCTTGAAAGCGTCCGTTGCGACGAATGGTGATCATGTCTTGGTCAATATTGATATTCAAACCAATATGACGCAGCAGATCAAGCACGCTGGTCAGCGATGAAGCGTCGGTTTGATGCAGCGTGATTTCGCCGCGCGTTGCGGCAGCGGCAACCAGAAACGTGCCGCTTTCGATGCGGTCAGGCATTACGCTGTGTTCCGCGCCGTGCAGTTCATCAACACCTTCGATGGTGATCGTTGATGTGCCCGCGTCCTGAATGCGTGCGCCCATTGCTGTCAGGCAATGCGCCAGATCGGCAATCTCCGGTTCGCGCGCAGCATTGTGCAACGTTGTCACACCATCAGCGAGTGTTGCTGCCATTAATAGGTTTTCGGTGCCGGTGACGCTGGGCATGTCGAACGTGAATGACGTGCCTTTGAGCCGCGTCGCTTGCGCGGCGATGTAGCCATGCTCCAAGTCAATCTCGGCGCCCATCGCCTGCAACCCTTTGATGTGTTGATCCACCGGACGCAAACCAATCGCGCAACCGCCGGGCATTGACACGCGCGCTTCGCCGCAACGTGCCAATAATGGTCCCAACGTCAGGATCGATGCGCGCATGGTTTTCACCAATTCATACGGCGCCAGCGGCCAGTCGATGTTTTGCGCGCACAGTGTGATCGCGCCGTCGTTTCGTTCAACCGATACGCCCATTTGCTGGAGCAAGGTTTCCATCGTGCGCACGTCGTTCAAGCGCGGACAACGATGCAACGTCAGCGGTTCTTTCGTCAGCAGCGCTGCGCACAATTCCGGCAGCGCCGCATTTTTGGCACCGGAAATCAATACGTCACCTTGCAACGGTTTTCCACCGCAAATTTTCAAACGATCCATTAGTGCGTTTCCCGACTTGCTGCGCGCTGGTGAATGTCGCTTTGCACGTCCTGCCATTCGGCAGGCGTCAATGTTGTCATCGACAGCGCGTGAATTTCTTCATTCATGCGCGCACCCAGCGCCTGATACACCAACTGATGGCGTTTCACGCGCATCAATCCTTCGAACTCGGCAGAAACAATCAGCGCTTCAAAGTGCTGTCCATCGCCGCGCACCTGTACGTCGTCGCATTTCAATCCGTCGAGAATCGACTGACGAATAGATTCGGGAGTGACCATAAAATATTAAACTCCAAACATCAGAGGCGCAGTTTCCAACCGCTGGCGATCAAACGCCACGTCAATACCGTTAAAAACACCGCAGCGAAGCTGACAATGCCAAGGCTCAACATCGGCGATACATCGGACGCACCAAAAAAACCATAACGAAAGCCGTCGATCATATAGAAAAATGGATTGAGATGCGACACTTTCACCCAAAAATCCGGTAACGCCTGCACTGAATAAAACACGCCGGACAGGAAGGTCAGCGGCATGATGACGAAGTTTTGAAACGTCGCCAGTTGATCGAACTTCTCCGACCACAGTCCGGCAATCACGCCCAACATCGCCAGCAACGCACTTCCCAACAATAAAAAAACCACGATCCATAACGGCGCAACCGGCAGCCACAGCGATGGCGCAAAAAATGCCGATGTCACCACCCAAACGCCGATGCCAACCATCGCACCTCTCAGCATCCCGGCCAAAACGTAGGCGGCGAAAAAGCCCCACGGCGTGATCGGCGCAAGCAGGAAAAACACGATGTTGCCGGAAATTTTCGACTGAATAAGCGACGACGACGTGTTCGCAAAAGCGTTTTGCAGCACCGACATCATGATCAATCCGGGCACGAGAAATGCCGTGTACGACACGCGCCCATCAAACACCGACACCCGTGACTCCAACACATGCGAAAAAATCAACAGATACAAAAGTGCCATCAAAACCGGCGCGGCGATGGTCTGCACACCCACACGCCAGAAGCGCAACGTTTCCTTGAGCAGCAACACCCGCCAGCTTTTGATCGGTTGCCCGCGCACAGCTTCAGGCATGATGTTCCTCCACGGCGCTGATGTCGGCGTTGCTGCCGGTCAAACGCAAAAAAACCTGTTCAAGATCGGTTTTTTCAAGCGCCAATCCATCAATGGTGATGTTCGCTTCGCGCAATGCGGCAAGCAGACTTTCCATCTCTTCGTAGCTTTTCAGGTCAATCAAAAATACGCCGTTCTCGTGATGGCTGATGCGCTCCCGCCACGCATCGGGAACGCGCGCCGCTTTCAAGCGCACCGTGATCGAATCAAAACGAGACAGCAAATTATCTTTGGTATCGAGCGCAACTAGGCGGCCTTCTTTCAACATCGCGATGCGCTGACATAATGCTTCGGCTTCTTCGAGGTAATGCGTGGTGAGCAGAATCGTGTGTCCTTCGCGATTCAGGCGCGTGATGAACGTCCACAGCGCATGACGCAACTCCACATCAACGCCCGCCGTCGGCTCGTCGAGCACCACCACCGGCGGTTTGTGCACCAGCGCCTGCCCGATTAACACGCGTCGCTTCATGCCGCCCGATAATGTACGCATGTTGCTGTCGGCTTTTTCCGTAAGCCCAAGGTAGTACAAAATTTCGTCGATCCAATCATCAATTTTTTTCAAGCCATAGTAGCCCGCCTGCAAGCGCAAGGTTTCGCGCACTGTGAAGAATGGGTCATACACCAATTCCTGCGGCACCACACCGAGCTTGCGCCGCGCGTTGAGATAATCGCCGAACACATCGTGACCCATCACACGCGCCACACCTTGATCCGGCTTTATGAGTCCGCCGAGAACTGAAATCAATGTCGTTTTGCCCGCTCCGTTCGGACCGAGCAAACCAAAAAATTCGCCCTGCTCGACCATGATTGACACCTGATCAAGCGCACGTAGCGCACCGAAATAGCGGGTGACGGATTGGAATTCGATGGCGGGGGAGGTCATTTCTATTGATGTGAAAAAATGCGACGAATACGATACGGCGAAAGCCGATATCTTCTACTTTCGAGAGGGAATAGTCAATTTGATGAGCGTTTCAACGCCGTATGGCTCGCGTTCGCGGCGTTTTCAAAGTTTTCCGGCAACAACCGCCGCCAAAAGCCCCAAATTCCCGCCCAAAGTCTGTCGATAAAGCCCTGACCGCCAAAAAAGTCGCAGCCGTTTGCCGAGCGGCACTTTTCTCAGGCGATCAAACTGTTCGAGCATCTTCTGATTCTTTTCCGTCAACAGATCGCTGACCGCCTCCAGTTCGTGAATATTGCGCTCGTTCCAGGTGCAAAAATCACCTTGCCACAAGCGGCTCGCGCGCATCCACTGCGCGTTGAACGAGCGATTGCTGCCTACCTGGTTATCACCGTGCTGACGATAGAGCACGGAAGGAAAACCATCATAAATCACCGTTCCGCCACAACCGGAAACCAACAGATACGTCCACCAATCGTGCGCCGGAATGTTGATGTCCGAACCGGCGAAGCACAACAGCTTGCGTGCCGCGCGGTTGAACACCATCGTGTTGCCGCCCGCGATACATTGCACCAGCGCATTGGCAAACGATGGTTTTTTATCAAAAAACGGCGATGCGCCAAATTTGGTTCCATGCTCGTCGATCAACAGCGTGCGCGTGCCATACAGCGCCGGCGTTTCGTCGGCCACGTCGCGCAGCGTTTTCAGCGCACGCCGTAATTTATCGGGCTGCCAGATATCGTCCTGGTCGCAATAGGCGTAATAATCGGCGTCGATTTCCTGTGCGGTCGCCAGCGCCAGAAAGTTGGTCGCGACGCCGTGTCGAGGACCAAAACGAATTTTCATTTTTTCCTCGCCCCATTCTTCTTGCGTTTTTTGTAGCAACGCGACGGTGCCGTCTTGCGAACCATCGTCGGAAACCCATAGTTGCCAATTCGTCCAACTTTGTTCGCGGATCGATTGCAACTGTTCGACGAGAAAAGCTTCGCCGTTATAGGTGCAGAGTAGAATCGCAACGGAAGGTTTCGACATGATCTCTATGGCTTCATCCCCAGCAACTGATACAACCGCTCGGTGAACGGATACAGTTTCTGCACGTTGTTTTCAAGAAAAAAATAGTGTTTGATGTAAAACAGAAGCGTGATCAGAATCAGCACATCAAGTACGAAAAACGGCCATTGCGAAAAAACCATCGTTCCGACGAATGACGCCAGAAGCAAAAAAGCAAAGAACAACGTCACGATCAAATGAATCAAGCGTTCGTGCTGAAAAGCCTGCACCTGTGTCAGATGCCAATCCAGCCATAAACGAATGCGCTCCCTATCCGACGGCGTTTCGGTCAACATCGTCAACGCTGCGTCAATCGCTTTCAGGTACTCTTTCAGTGCCTTTTCCATGCAAAATGGGAAAACCAAGCAAGAAAAATCGCATTATCGCTCAAAAATCTTGAGTGTGTGGGAAAAAACAAGTACATTCCAATGCTAATCAAGTCATTGCGGTGTTCGTGGAAAACACCGCTTGTTATTTTTGTTTGTAGATGAGGGAAGTCATGTCACCAGTTCAGAACGTGCGTTTTTTCAGCGGCGAAAATATTCCGCTTGAAATGCATAAAGTCCGCGTCGTCCAAAAGTTGTCGCTGCCGCCGATTGAGCGCCGCCTCGCCGCGATTTGCGAAGCCGGTTTCAACACCTTTTTACTGAAAACGCGCGACGTGTATCTCGACATGCTGACCGACAGCGGCACCAACGCAATGAGTGATGCGCAGCAGGGTGCGATGATGCAGGCCGACGATGCCTATGCGGGATCGCAAAGTTTTGAACGGATGCACGAGGCGGTGAAAGACGTGTTCGGCAAGGAATATCTGCTGCCTGCGCACCAGGGACGTGCGGCGGAAAACATCATTTCCAAGAGCTTCATCAAGCCCGGCAACATGATTCCGATGAACTACCATTTCACGACGACGCTGGCGCACATCGATTTGAATGGCGGCAGAATCGCCGAATTGCTGCACGATGATGCGCTCATCCTACACAGCGACAACCCGTTCAAAGGCAACATGGACATCGCCAAGCTGCGCGCCGTCATTGCCAAAGAGGGGGTCGACAACATCGGCTTTATCCGCATGGAAGCTTCGACCAATCTGATCGGTGGTCAGCCGTTTTCTCTCGCCAACCTGAAAGAAGTGCGCAAAGTCGCCGACGAACACAAATTGATGGTGGTGCTGGACGCCAGCCTGATTGGCGAAAACGCTTTCTTCATCAAAAAGCGCGAAGCCGCGTACCAGAACGCCAGCATCGGCGACATCCTGCGCGAAATGTGCGCACAGGCGGACATTGTTTATTTTTCGGCGCGCAAGGTCAGTTCGTCGCGCGGCGGCGGCATCTGCACCAATCGCAAGGACCTTTTCGATCACATGAAGGTGCTGATCCCCGTGTACGAAGGTTTTCTGACCTATGGCGGCATTTCCGTGCGCGAAATCGAATCCATCGCAGTCGGCCTGCGCGAAACGCTCGACGAAAACGTCATCGGGCAAAGCCCGTCATTCATCGATTATCTGGCGCGCCAACTTGATGCCGCTGGGGTGCCTGTGGTGATGCCTCCGGGCGGGCTGGGCTGCCATGTCAATGCGGGAGAATTCCTGCCGCACGTTCCGCAGGAAATCTACCCGGCGGGCGCATTGACGGCGGCGTTTTACCTGATTTCCGGCGTGCGCGGCATGGAGCGTGGCACCATGTCCAGCATTCGTGACGAGCAGGGCAATGACGTGCTGTCCGACGCTGAATTGCTGCGTCTGGCATTCCCGCGCCGCGTATTCACGCTGTCGCAGACCAAATACGTTGAAGATCGCCTGAAGTGGCTCTACACCAAACGCGACCTGATCGGCGGCCTGCGCTTCGTCGAAGAACCGCCCGTGCTACGCTTCTTCATGGGGCGCTGTGAGGCAACATCCGACTGGCCGGAGAAGTTGGTGGCGGCGTTTCGCAAGGATTTTGGCGACAGCCTTTAGGAGTTCTGAATAACTACTGCGCGAAGGCAATACAGCGTTGGAATTCTCCTCAAAATGCTCATTTACCACCAAGTAAACTGCGCTTTTTCGTCGAATTCCGCCTTGTCTTGCCTCCGCTCGTAACATTATTCAGGAACTCCTCCTGAGTCAGAAGGCAGGTGTGCGTGTATGCGACCTGATTTTCACTGATCCCTGATGCCTGTCATCTGATTCCTGCCCTGTACATCCTCCGCGTTTGACGCTATAATCTTCTATCAGCGAACCGCGCTGATTTTTTTACGCCAAAAGTTTTGATATGCCCTTTTTGATTCCCTTTCGAAATCGAGACGTAGCCGATGTGTTGATCGGCTCAGGGCGTTTTATGTGAAATCCCCCGATGGGGGATTTTTTTTACCCGCGTTCGCCGACTTTGACTGTCTTAACCGGAGAGACACAATGAACAAAGATTTCAAAACACTACGCGCACTGATCATGCCCGCCATCGAAAAACACGGCGGCTGGGTGAACGCGCACGCGCATGCAGACCGCGCGTTCACGCTGGATGAGCACACGCTGGAGATTTACCGCACGCATTCGCTGGAGCGCAAATGGGACGCCGTCGATACGATGAAGCGTAATTCGAGCGTCGAAGATTATTACCGCCGCTTCAGCCAGACGATTGAGTTGATGATCGCACAGGGCGTGACGGCGATGTGCTCGTTTGTTGATATCGACCCGGCGGCGGGTGACCGCGCGATCACTGCTGCGTTGCGCGCTCGCGAACATTATCAGGATCAGATCACGGTGCTGTTTGCAAACCAAACGTTGAAGGGCGTGATTGATCCGGAAGCACGCGAATGGTTTGATCGTGGCGCAGAATTGGTTGACGTGATCGGCGCGCTGCCCAAGCGTGATGAGCGTGATTTCGGTCGCAGCGATGAAGCGCTCGACATCGTGCTCGGCACAGCGCGGTCGATGAACAAGATGGTGCATGTGCACGTCGATCAGTTTAACCATGCGCGCGAATATGAAACGGAACAATTGTGCGATAAAACGATTGAGCACGGCATGCAGCATCGCGTTGTCGCCATACACGGTATTTCGATTGCCGCGCATTCGAAGCAATACCGCTTGCGTCTCTATGAAAAAATGCGCGAGGCTGGCGTGATGATGATCGCGTGCCCGATGGCGTGGATCGACACGCCGCGTTCAGAGTTCATCGCGCCGTCGCATAACTCGTTGACGCCGATCGACGAGCTTCTGCCTTCGGGCGTGCCGGTCGCGCTCGGCACTGATAACATCTGCGACGCGATGGTGCCTTTCTGCGAGGGCGATTTGTGGCGAGAATTGAGCCTGCTCGCCGCCGGTTGCCGCTACACTGATTTTGATCAGATCGTGCGCATCGCGACGACGTATGGTCGCATGGCGCTGGGGTTGATGGACTGGGTTGTTGTCAACGATGAACCAGAGGCCGAAGAAACCGCCGCCAACGAGGAACAGTATGCCCGCGCTGCCGTTTTATGACCCGTCGCTGAGCTACGAGGAAAATTACGCGCACGGCCCTTTTGGCAGCTTTGCTGAAAACGTGACATACCCGCAGCCAGACGCGACGCCGCGACAGACATTCCTCGGCTTACCGGTATTCAGCACGTTCGGCATTCCCGCCGGCCCATTGCTGAACAGCCGTTTTGTCGCTGCCGCGTTCCGGCACGGTTTCGATTTGTGCGTGTACAAAACCGTGCGTTCGCGGGCGCTTGCCTGCTGGCCATTTCCGAATACGCTGGAAGTGGAATTCGATGGCGATCTTGCGTTGCGTCAAACCGTGCGTGCGCACCGTGTCCGCGATAACGCACCACGCACGATCACCAATTCATTCGGCGTACCGTCGCAATCGCAGGATGTGTGGCAGCCTGATATGCAGGCGGCGATTCGTGCCGTCGGTGTCGGTCAGATCATGATCGGCAGCTTTCAAGGCAGCGGCGAGGGCGATGCGCAAGTGGCTGATTACGCGCTGGCGGCAAAGTTGGTTGCCGAGACTGATGCACCGGTGATTGAAGCCAATCTGTCGTGCCCAAACGAAGGCAAAACCGGCTTGCTGTGTTTCGATGTCGAAAAAGTTGTCGCGGTAGTCAACGCGATCAAAAGCGAAGTAAATGACCGCCCACTATTGCTCAAGCTCGCTTATTTTGAAGACGATGCGCTATTGGCGTCGCTGGTGCAAGCAATCGGCAGCAAAGTCGAAGGCCTGTGCGCGGTGAATACGCTACAAGCTCGTGTTGTTGACGCCGCAGGACACCCCGCCTTACCGGGTCGCGATATCAGCGGCGTATGCGGCGCGGCGATTCGCTGGGCGGGGTTATCGATGACAAAACGGCTGCATCATTTGCGCACACAATATAAAATGCGCTTTGTGATCGTCGCCAATGGTGGCGTACTGACGCCGCAAGATGATCGCGCTTACCGTACTGCGGGCGCGGATGCCGTGATGAGCGCAACCGGTGCGATGTGGAACCCGATGCTTGCTCAAGAAATCAAATATGGACAATAGAATGACTTCTCCGATTGCTGCAAAAATCATTGCCGAACATTTATTGAATATCAACGCCGTGATGTTCCTGCTGGAAAAACCGCTGCGTTTCAAATCCGGCATGGTCTCACCGATTTACGTCGATAACCGCTGCCTGATCTTCCATCCCGAAGCATGGCACGATGTCATCGAGGCATTAAGTTCTGATATCGAGGCGCGCAAGATCAAGTTCGACGTTATCGCCGGTGTCGAAACGGCGGGCATTCCGCACGCGTCAGCACTTGCGTATCGTTTGAACACACCCAATATTTTTGTGCGCAAACAACCCAAAACACACGGCACCAAAAACCGCGTCGAAGGCGGTGATGTGCGCGGCAAACAAGTGTTGCTGATCGAAGATCATATTTCGACCGGCTTGAGCAGCCTTGATAGCGTGGAAGCATTGCGCGAATCGGGCGCCATCGTCACCGACTGCATGAGCATCACCAGCTACAATTTCGCCGAAGCAACGGCGGCGTTTGCCGACGCGAAAGTCACACCACACACGCTGCAAACTTTCGGCATCATTCTCGACATCGCCGTGGAAACCGGACGCATCAGCGAAAAACAAAAGGAAATCATCGCCGACTGGCTCGACGATCCGTGGCCGTGGGCGCGTCGTCATGGGCTGGTTCCGGCGGCGAATGAGAATTAATAGGTGATGCGGTTTCTACATAACCAACTATTCAACCACAAGTTTTCATCGGGTGTTGCGCGATCAGAGGCTCCCCTCGCCCGCTGGCGGGAGAGGGGTTGGGGGAGAGGGCTTTCAGGTAGCAAAAAAAGAAAAGTATCTCTTTTTTCTGCAGCCGCCGTCGCCGGGCAAGATAGGCAACTGCCTTTGCAAAATACAAAAAGTAGGAAAATTTCGAGAGAGTTGATACTTCTTAACACCCCTGGATTGCCGCGTCGCTTCGCTCCTCGCAATGACATCCGTTTTCTGGCTATGGCTCAGAGAAAAGATACTTCTCCCTCTTGAGGAAACAAGATCAAAAACAAATTATAGAACATCTGCTTACTTAAATAATTGATCATAAATATTACCTTATGCACATTCTCGACAAACTCAACGCCCGCATCGATAAGACGCATTCACTACTCTGCGTCGGACTGGACAGCGAACTTTCGCGCATTCCCGGACGTTTTCAAAAAGAAGCCTCTCCGCAACTTACGTTCAACCGCCACATCATCGAACAAACACTCGAATACGCCGCTGCATACAAAATCAACAGCGCGTTTTACGAAGCGCATGGCGCAGCAGGCTGGCAAGCAATGCAGGAAACGATGGATTTTCTGCGTGAACGCGCTCCCGACGTGTTCACGATCATCGACGCCAAACGCGCCGATATCGGCAACACCAGCGCGCAATATGCCGCGGCATTCTTCGACCAGATGGGCGCGGATGCTGTCACGCTGCACCCTTATCTTGGCGGCGAAGCATTGCAACCTTTCCTTGCCCGTGCAGACAAGGCGTCGATCATTCTCTGCCGTACCTCCAACACCGGCGCCGATGAATTGCAAAACCTGGCTGTCGAAGATCATGACGAATATTTGCCGATGTGGCGCAAGGTTGCGCGGCAGGTGGCTCAACACTGGAATACCAATAATAACTGTATGCTCGTCGTCGGCGCAACTGCACCCGAAGTGCTGCGTGATGTCCGCGAAGAAGTTGGCGATATGCCGCTGCTTGTCCCTGGCGTTGGCGCACAAGGCGGCAATCTCGGCGAAGTATTGCGTTTCGGCTTGGATAGTAAAGGGCGAGGGCTGTTGATCAATGCCAGTCGCAGTATTATTTTTGCGAGTGATTCAAAAAACGAAGCGCACAAATTATATGAAGCGATGAAGAGATAATTTGGTTATTTCAAGATATGCAAAACAACAACTCCTCTGAAATAATCCGCTCTCAACTGAAATCGGGAGAAAAACTTTTGTAGTGCGGACAACCCCGACAAGGGTTTCGGCTTGCCCCATCCGATTTGTTCATGATCCCGTTTAGCTTGTTTTGGTGTGGCTTTGTTGTTTCTTGGGAGTATTTAGTCGTTACAGGCGGCGCTCCATTGATGTTTCAATTTTTCGGCATTCCTTTTGTGTTGGTCGGCTTGTATCTTATCATCGGTCGTTTCTGGGTCGATGCCGCACAACGAAAAAGAGCTTTTTACGGCGTCACCACATCGCGTATTATTTTTGTTTCTGGCTTGACGGCTCAAAAAGTGAAAACGCTTTCCTTGTTTTCTTTGTCTGAGGTTTCTTTGACATTATCACAAAATGGTGTCGGTACCATTTCGTTTGGTCGTGGTTTTCCACTTGCCGCAACGTGGTCGTGGTGGCCGGGCATGGAGATGTTTGCTTCGCCGTCTTTCGATCAGATCGACGATGCACAAATGGTTTATCGACTTATCTGCGATGCGCAGGAAAATACCGATTTTTAAATAGTCCAATAAAAAACCTGCTCTTGAAATGAGCAGGTTTTAAGAGTGCTGACTATCTTTTACGGCGTCTTCAAATCGAACTTGTGGCACTCGTTGCACAGCAGTACCGACTCGCTGTGGTTCTTGTGGCATTCGGTGCATTCAACTGCGCCCAAATGGCTGTAGTGCGGATCAGGGTCAACTTTCTTTTCGGAAATTTTTCCCATCGCTTCGTTGTCACCGTGGCAACTCTGACACTTCTGAAATGAAACGGCTTTGGCGGGCGGTGCTTCCGTATGGCACTGCGCGCAAGCGACGCCTGTTTGCGCATGTTTATCAATCGATGGTATGGCAGGCACTGGTTGCCGTGCCATGAGTGATACCGAAAACAGCATGCCGAGCAACAGGACGGTGCAGAATGTGGAAAGGTTTTTTAACATGATGGTTCTCCTTATTGTTCGCTCATTGCTCATATTCACGCTGCTTTGCTGCGCACAACCATTTCTCTTGCCGCGACTCGACCAAAAATAGTCGCGCCGCCTAGTTGGCAGCCGCCGATATAGTCGTTGTAAAACAAGCCCCCCGCTGCGTTGCCCGCCGCGTAAAGACCGGGAATCGGTTTGCGTTCCGTGTTAACGATTTCAGCGCGCGTATTGATTTTGGGGCCGCCGAACGTCGCCGTCATCCCGCCTTCAAACGGAAATGCGTAGAAAGGCGCTTGTTTGATGGGGTACGGTTTTTTCAACGTATTCGGCGGAACGAGTTTATCGAGCGTTTTGTTATCAAGGGCCGCGTTGTACTCTTTGATCATGGTCACGAACTCTTTTTCGGGGAACCCCGCCGCCTTCGCCAACTCTTCAAGCGTATTGGCTTTGTAGAGCGTGGTATTCAGATGAACGTATTTTTGGGCAACACCTTCCAGTTTTTTGTTTTCGCTGTTGGAATCGCAGACCTGATAAGCAATATTTTGCGGCACCAATTTGGGCAACGCTTTTGCTTTCGCCACATAGGTTTCCGCTTCGTCGATGATCCGTTTGCCTTGCGGAGACACGACGATACCAAAACCCGCATTGATGAGGTCGGTCGGATTGGCGTGCGTCGCGCCAACAATCGGACCACCGTGAAATTGATCCATGTTCACGAGCTGTGCACCGAGCGGCCTGGTCAGTGAAATATTTTCGCCAGTCACATACGGCGAGCCGCGCGTCACCAGATTCGATGCCCAACCACCCATGTACATGGTCAACATTTCGTGATTGCCGCTGAAGCCGCCGCTGGCAATCAATACGCCGCCGCGTGCGTTGTAATCTTTCAGGCCATCCGGCGTTAATGCCCGCACGCCAGTCACTTCCAGCTTGTTATTCGTCAATAGTTCAATTGCTTTGGCGTGGTACACAACAGGAATATTACGTTTCTTGATTGCCGCCAATAGTTTGCGAATCAGCATCCCGCCACCGGTCATTCCTTTCGTGCCTTCGGTATCGACTCGATGCGCCCGCGACAGAATCGGATAAACTTCCTGAGACAGTTTTTTGAACTTGACGCCGACTTCGTCTGCCAACCAATGCACAGCGTCAGCACTGTTTTCAGCGTAATAGCGAACCAGTTCGGGATCGGCATGATTCATCGACACCTTCATCATGTCTTCGTAAAAGGCATCGACGCTGTCCTCGAACCCTTCGGCTTTCTGCATACGTGTTCCGGTAACGGCGACAGAACCCAATGCAAAAACCGAATTGCCGAACGGGTTGCCCATCTTTTCCAATACCACGGGCTTGCCGCCTCGATCATAGGTTTCAATCGCGCACACCAATCCGGCACAGCCCGCGCCGATAATAACTGCATCGAAGGTTTCGGCAGATGATTGTTCTGATGTTGGTTTGGCGCTGGCTTCGTTGCCGAGAAGTGAAACCGCTCCGACGCCCACTGCCGCCAAGCTTCCTTTGAGAAGATCACGTCTGCTGATTTCGCTCATTTTTTCTCTCCTTATGCGAAAGTATCGATTGGCATATATGCATGGATAATACGCTCGATTTTTCTCATTGGATGAGCAGAGGCAAGAGAATCGCGTAACGTTCTTTCCTAACCGTTTATTTAAGTATTATTTTTCGGGGCAGGAGGCATTACGTTTCTGCGCTCGGCGCAGGAAAGCACTAACTTCCTGCGACACATTGCAAGCTCATGAATCTTTTGTGGTTTTCGTTTTTTCGGTCTTGAGCGGCGATCTTCAACTTGCCGAAATGATTTTCATTATCCGCCGATTGCTAATACTGGAGGGCGGATTTTCATTTTCTGAAAGTCATCCGCCCGCCACAAGTTGTTGTTTGACTACCGTTTTCAATAACCATGACACGCTTTGTTATCCGATCACACCAGATCTTTCCTCTTGAAAAACCAATAACCGAGCAGCAAGGTGATCGCGCCCAACATGATCGGATACAGCAGCGCATAAATAACGAATCCGGCATGTCCAAACATTTCGAGAATGTAATAAGCTGCCGGACCGATCACGGATAGCACCGGATCAAACAAGGCAATCGCACCGACGCGGAAAACCTGAATCGGATTCAGCAACGCAACGCTGAAGACTATTTCTTCGGCGATTACCTGCTTGATCATGAAACCGATCAGCGCGATGTCGATGAATGCAATCAGAAAAAGCCAGACAAAAAACGCGACACCGAGCGCCATTTCCTGACTGCGCACCAGCGTGGAAATCAGAAAACCGATGCCTAGAAAAACCACGGCGGCGCTAATCAGCAATCCGGTATAAAGCAGCATCAGTTGCCACGGAAGTTCAGAGCCCTTGAGTAAACCAATCACCAGAATCAATGCCATCGCAACAATGAGCGGCACCAGAATCACCACCATGCGCCCGAAAACTTTGCCCCAATAGTATGAGCGCAAAGAAATCGGAAACGACAGCATGTATTCAAAGACGTTGTCGTCGCGATCTTTGGAAATGGTGCGAACAGTCGTGATCAGAATGAAAATCGGCAAGATGATATTGCACGCTTGGATAAAGATCAGCAACAGCCGCGTCAGGCCGGTAAAGCCCATCACGCGGCTGTCGGCAACGCCGGACGCAAAAATTGCCATCACCAGCAAAATGAATAGTGCCGAATACCCCAAAAACCATTTCGAACGAAACGATTCACTCAGGTCAAGCCTGATCACTGAAAAAAGAGCGTTCATTACTTCCTATCTTCCGTTGTATTGCCTTCTGCCTGCGGAGCTTCCGCTTCGCTGCTATTTTCAGCTTCGCTATTCTCCGTTTCATTGCCTTCTGCTCCGTCACTCTGAGATGGGTGGCGCCCCTGAGCTTTTGCATGTTGACGCTGCTCTTTGATTTTCACAATTTCTTGCACCGCCTGATCATAAGTCAATATTGTTTTTCCGGGCTCGACTTTGCTCTGCTGGCTGAATGCCGCGATGCCAAACGACATCGGCGTAATGTACGGCGATGCATAAATTGCTTCGCTGTGTTTGAGCCACGCCCCGTCAATCGCGTCGTTGATATAAATCACGGCGTTTTCCTGACGAACAATGTCTTTTTCCTGCAACCACAGAACCGCGCACCCGAGGTCATCGAAAAAATAGGCTTTGCCGGTTGTTTTATCGACGATCTGTGCCGAGTTGTGTGGGTCGCTCAGATGCATCACGCAGCGTACACAAACATCCTGATCCCAACGCACTTGTTGAGGCGACGTATCAATAGTCTTCTCACAAGCCACCAACGGCACGAACGCTGCCGCGATTAAAAAACGTTTCATCATTTCAAATGCTTTCATTACCATTCTCCTTTTTCACATTTTCTCGTCTTTGGTCACCTGACCAAAGTCAAGCTCAATCGCACGACTAACCACACCTTCCACCTCTTCTGTTCGGTGGCTGATGAAAATAAACGTTTTGTCCTTCATCTCCGCGCCCGACACCAATTCCTTGAAAAAGGTTCTGCTCTTGGCGTCAAGGTTTGCCGTCGGCTCGTCAAAAATCATGATCGCGCTGTCGCGGGCAAAAGCGATACTGATCAATACTTTCTGCTTCATGCCACCGGACAGCTTGAAGAACGGTTTGTGAATATGCGCATCAATGTCGAGATCGAACATCGCACAATACTCGTGAAAGCGGTTGGGCGCGCAACCGGTAATACTGGCGCTGTAATGAAACAACTCGCGAACCGTGTATTTCAACGGCGGCGGCAGTTGCGGTACAAAGGCAATATTTGTTAAAGCCTTAACGCGTTTGCGAACCGGAGAAAAGCCGTTGATAACAACGCTTCCTTGCGTCGGCCAGTACTCGCCGAGAACGCAACGGATCAACGTCGTTTTCCCCGCGCCGTTCTGACCGATGATGATGATTTTTTCCCCGTCCGGAATGGAAAAACTGATGTCCTTCAGAATCGGTTGCCCACCCAGTTTTTTACTCAAATTCTTTATTTCAATCACGTCTATACCAAATTTTTAAGGCGATACGCAAAAGTCAGTCCGTTGCGATCGCACGCATCAACACAACGACCGCACAACGTGCAGTCCGTACTGGTGATATACACACCTTTTTTGTTTTCTTCGTTTTTCACGAAAACTGGCGCCAGAATCTCCGGCACGTGGCACACTGCGACGCACTTGCCACAATGATCACAAGCATCGTTTTGCGCATGAATTTTCAACGATGAAATCGGATTCAGCAAGCCATACGTCGCGCCCACCGGACAAAGTGATCGACACCACAATCGCCGCGAAACAAATATTTCCAGCAGTAACACAAACAGCACCCAAAAGATGGAAAAGGTTGCGCCGTAAATCAAAAAACGAGAGATGATGCCAACCACGTTGAAGGTTTCGAAAATCAGAATACCCGTCACTAGGTTCAGCAGCAAAAAAATCGCCATCACGATATATTTTGCTTTGAGGTTCAACCGTTGCCGCTTTTTGATGATTTTTTTCCGAATCAGCGTCAAATGGATTTTCTCGCCGATTTCGCTGAGAAAACCATAAGGACACGCCCAACTGCAAAACAGGCGCCCACCCGTCAACATATACAAAACAGCAATCGTCGCGCAGCCGATCAAGAGGTTTACCGGAAACGTTCGATGCGCAGCGATCACCTGCAACGTGACGAATGGATCGATCAAATGAAAACCGATAAAGCGCGAGCCCACCAGCGAACCTTCAAGGATCTGAATGTCGAGGCGATAGGACAGCACGAAAAGCAACAGGCAGGCGACCATCGTCAAAAAACGATAGAAGCGCAAGCTCGGTCGCCGGCCTTTGGGCGTGTCTTTGAAAAACGAGCCCAAAAAACTTTCGCCATGATGGGCTTTCGTTTTACGCGTTAGTGGCGTGATCGGTGTTTCTGTTTTCATCAGAATGACGAGATCTCCTCAGCCAACATTTCCAATTCGGCGGGGGCGGTTTTATCAAGCAGCCCGCGCATCATGGTGTTTTTGACTTCGTTGTTTTTATACTTCATCAAAATCGCGAGGTTTTCCTCTTTGTTCTTGCCGGCGATCGATGGACCAACCGGGCCGCTGCCGTCACGCCCATGACACGCCGAGCACTTCACCAGATAGAGCTTGCTCATTTCGTGCTCTCCACTCAGGGATTGTTGGTGCTCTTTGAGTTGTCTCGCCTTTTCGTCTTCCTCGGAAGACGGTGCCGTAATCGGTTGCGGCGGCGGCGGTGCGCTTATCGTCTGATCAAACGGCTGTGCATTCTGTTTATCCGCACCGACGTCCCGCGTTCCCATCGCCTGCATGATCAAATAAACGGCGAGCACAATAACGGCGATAATGGCAATACTTCCTATTAATTTCCGCATACTCATTTTCCTTTCTCTTCACGAACTTCCTTGTTGAATTGTGCAATTTCATCGGCCAGCGCACGGATTTCCTGATCGTCCATTTTCTGCACCAGCCGTTTCATTAATACGTTGACTTCTTTATCGGTTTTATACTTGACGATCATGTCGTACACCTCATCGCCGCTTTTATCCAGCAATGACGGGCCGATCACACCATTGGCGTAATCGTCGTGACACGCCGAGCATTTGACGATAAAATTTTTGCTCAGCCGTTTATTACGCAAGCTTCGATGAACCGAAGCATACGGCGTATTACGCACCACAACGTGCGGCGCCACGTTTTTGGATTCTGCCGTCTCTTCGCCGCCAGGCGCATAACGAATGATGTATTCGCCCTTGGAGTCGTAACCAATAAACTGGCTTGTCGCATCTTCGGGAACGGCACCCTCCGAAATCACCGTGATCTTCCCCGGCTCTTCGGGTATGGCAGCCTCCTCCTTTTTGCTATCACACGCAACCAAAAACAACGCACACAAAGCGCAAAGCCAATATCGGTATTTAATTTCTGTGTAAAACATGGACTTCCTCATAAGTTTTTCGCGGCAGTGTTTTGATCACTTGCGTTGGGCAAAGCTCTTCGCAAACGCCGCAGCCAACACACCGATCATGAAAGACCGGATAATTTTCCGGGATGGTGATCGCCAAATCCCGATCAGGATAGGGGCAGAGGTCGCGACACAATGTGCACGGCTCGCCAACATATGCGCGCAACTTTTCCGCCAATTCCTGCTCAACGTCTGTCTTGTTGCCGTGCGCAATCAGCGCTTCGATCATCTCTGCGGTAACCGGTTTGTTCTGATACGCGAGACAGCCTTCTTTGTCGTCCAGCGCCGCAACGCCCATGTGCACCTGTTCCGCGGAAAAGATCGCGTGGTCGAGCGCGCCCGAAGGACACGCCAGTACGCACGGTAGCAAATCGCACAAATAGCAACCACGTTCCGCCGCCTCGATAATCGGTGTACCGACGGCAAAGCCGGTTTCCGCGTCGAGCAATTTAACGGAATGGTAGGGACATACCTGTACGCATTGCCCGCACTTGATGCACGTTGCCAGAAAACTGTGTTCGGACAGCGCACCCGGTGGACGCAAGCGATCAACCGCATATGAACGCCCCGAGAGAACCAAGCTGCCCGCCGAAAAGCCGCCCATCGCCACCAATACGGCGACCGACAATTTGTTGAATTTGCGTCGGCTGATCTTACTCATCGACGCCCTCTTTTTCAGCCGTGATGAGAACCGGCTTTTCATCAGACGCCAATAGTTCGGGTTCGGAAAACGGCATCAACCGCGAAAGAAAATTCAAGATACCGATCACCGGCGATGCATAGAAAAATTTCACAGCGGGTCGGTAATTCCACATACGGTCCGCGTACGCATAAACTTCGTGCGGCGTATCGCCGTATCCGTCCTGATTGCGATCGAATCCTTCGTAAGCATCCCACGTGTTCATGTACCAACGATTCAAATCCAGACGCGATTCCGGCGTATCGTTGGCGATATCATCAATATTACCTTTGAATGTATTGCGCTCATACAAACTGCCGAGCAGCGTGCCATGCAATTGAATGGCGACCGTGTTGTAGAGCAACTGGTTGCCCATGAACTTGTTGACTGTTCCCGGCTGATACGGCGATTGGTCAAGATAGAAGCCGCGTGCGTTGTACATCAGAACATTATCGTCCACAACGCAATCGGAAACTTCTTTCATGCCCAGACCAATGCCGAATGAACCGGATGCGTTGATCAGCACATTATTGGAAACGGCGCTGCCGTGCGAATACATCAAAAAAATACCAACCGAATTATTCTGATAGGTGTTACGGTGCACCATGTTGCGGTCGGCGTACATGAAATGAATGGAATAGCGCGATCCTTCGCCGAAATTTTCTTCGATGCGATTCGCACTTGAGTACCAGAAAACATTATCGCGAACATTTGTCGTATGGTTGCCGCGAATAATATTGGAGTGGCTGTACCATAAACGAATGCCGTCGCCGCGCAAACCCGAAGAAAAGTCCTTCGAGGTAATTTTGTTGCGCTCGACGGAACTGCGGTGCGTGTTTTCAAGGTTGACGCCGAAAAGACAATCGCGCATCGTGTTGTCAATGATTTTGACCGTGTGCGAATCCTTGGCGGCGACGCAGGAGTCAATCGCCTGATGAGACTCGCCGCTACCTTCGATGATCATGTTGGTCAACGAAACGTGATTCGACGTGATCAATACGACGGTGCCTTCTCCGTTGCCGCGAATAATGGCGTCACCATTTTCGCTGACAATGGTTATCGGTTTATTGATGGTGATCGGCCCGCTGTACACCCCTCGCCCAAGCCTGATGATGCTGCCGTCTGCCGCATTGTCGATGGCGTCCTGCAAGGGGTTGGCGTACAGCGCGGGTGCCGTTAACCATAGTAAGAAAACGAAAGCTCGTTTCGCATTATTAACCATTCTGCTTCAACCCCTTACTGCGGGCAAAGATGCCAAGAAGGCTCAATACGGAAATCACCAGAAGAATATAAAAGCCGGTCGTCGGATACGAGTGCGTAGTGAATTGCGCCACCTTGCCGTCACCCAGCGCCGTCGGCATGAACGGTTTGACTTTGAACATTCCCCATTCTTGCAGGTTGTGTCCATACCAGTAAAGCCAACCCGCGTAAACCGCAAAAAAGATAAATGGAATCAGCAGCGACGGAAGCAATAATATTTGCGACCATTTGCCGTGATACATGATGAAGAGAATCATCATCAATGCAACGAACAACAAAAGGAAAGGCGATATGGACTTTTCCAGTTGTGCGCCAGCCTCCATCGGATACATACCGATGAAGTGATTGATTGTGTTCATTTCGTGCACGTCGCCGGAGTAGCCGTCGAAGTGGAAATAAACGGGAATTCCGTTGGGGAACGCCTCGACCGGATAGTTGGGCGCTTCCAGCGACACAAACCACACTGGAACCGACATCGTGCCGATTTCACCTTTGCGATCAATCATTTTTTTCAGATCACCCGCCGCGCCATCGGGGGTGTACGGGCTGACATAGCGCCCGGTTTGGTACAGATTCCACATGGAGTACACATAACCCGGAATGCTCTCGATATCGTTCTTGGCAATTTTTTCCGGGACTTTATAAAAAGCAATGGACGGAATGACGAAGCAAACAAGAAGCAACAATAAAGCAAGTAACGCGTAAAGGTCGGATTTTCTCATGGCAGTCATCATGGATAACCGCTCCTTTTCTGTATTTCAAAACAAAAAAAGGCATGTGCCCGTTCAAGAACGGACACATGCCAACTGTGCAAATCAGAAGAGATCTGCGTTATCGTCAATCCACTTCATGTATTCGACAATATCTTTCACCTCTTCAGGCTTCATATTCTGATTCGGCATTCTCAAATTGAAGTGTCTGATCAGGAACTGCGTGTATTCTTCGTTGAATTTGGATTCCGGATTCAACGTGAAGTCATACACCCACTGTTCACTGGTACGGGCAATCGCGCCTGTCAAGTCGGGACCGGAACTCACTTGACCGATCACGTGACAGCCGTTACAGCCGCCCTTGAGGTACGCGGTTTCACCACGTTGTGCTGCCGGCGACATTTCCGTTGCCACTTCGCGCGCCAATCTGTTCTTCGCGCGCAAACCAACGTCAGCGGTTTTCACCATGTACTGCCACACTTGGTTTTCCCAAAGGATGGCTTCGTCCATATTGCCCGCTTTCACTGCTGCGTCTGCCTTGGCTTTGACTTCAGGGATCTTGCCGTATTGATCAAGCGCGTCAACCACGAGCGCATTGATTTCCGGATACTTGTCGAACCCTTTGTCTTTCAGATACTTCACAACCGACTGGATCACGTCATCCGTCGCTTTGTTGGTCGCGATGATCTTGTTGTATTCAGCCTGCAGTTCAGCTGGCGACATCTTGCGCAACTGCGTTGCCTTGACTTCTTCGTACGTCTTGTTCGGATCTTTCACGAAGAGATAACCCATCATTTCAAGGTGCAACGCCGAGCAGAACTCGGTGCAGTAATACGGGAAGACACCTTCCTGATCCGCCACGAACGTGACCGATGCCGTTTTACCCGGCTCAACCGAAGCGTGAACGTTCATCGCGTCAATACCGAAGCCGTGGGTTTCGTCCTGTGCTCTTTCCAAGCTGGACAGGTAGATGGTCACGGTATCGCCTTTGTTGACGGTGATGTGTTCCGGCGTGATGTGCGAACGAATCAAAGTTGCATACACTCTTACGTTCGTACCATCGCGTTCGATCCGCTCTTGACCCGCAAGAACAGCGTGCGGGTGAGGCTTGCCAGTGCGACTGTCGGTACCGATATCGTAGGTCTTCTTCGTCTTCAGTTTGCTTGCGGCAATGGAGACGACGTCGTGCGGCTCACCCAATGGAATCGGCAAGTCATAAATCAACTCCATCTTCGGTCCGGTGATATCGATCAACTGGTGGTTCTGCGGATGCAGCGGGCCAACCGGGTTGAAGCGATCGATCGAAAGCTTGTCCAGCGCCAACAGATATTTACCGGCCGGCTTGGCAGATTTGCCTTCCATCGAATCCAAGTGACCGATGTTGTAGTGAACGTTGATGCGATCAAGAACCTTCAGGTTTTTGTAGTCCCACTTGACCACTTGCGAGTCAACATACAACGATGTGTAAAGAATACCGTCTACTGAATCGTACGCGGTATGCAATGGGCCAAGACCCAATTCCACTTGACCATGCAGTGATTTCTTGAGATCAAGAATAGGAATACCGTAAGGATCGGTTCCGATGAACTCTTTCTTGTCGATCTGTGCCTTGATTTTCTGGAAATCATACACGGAAGCGTGGGAATCCAGCTTACCGCCGATCACGAGATAACGACCGTCCGGAGAGACGTCAACACCGTGTGGTGACTTGGGCTCAGGAATCAGGAACAATGCCCCCGCTTTGACTGCTGCGTCAATGGTAACAACGCGGTGGTTGTTGATGATTTTATAGTTGGCTTTATCCTGCGCCAGCTTTTCAATCGCTTTCCAGTTGAAAACGTGCAGGTAGTCGTTATCGTTACGGCTCATGCCCGCCTCAAACGGTGGCAACCCTTTTTCGACACCACCTGTATACATTTCACTGTTGAACGAGTTTACGAACGCCCAACCGTCGGAAATGCCTTTACCGGCATCGGAAAGATCTTGCATGTACGGCGGCAGTTCCAGCGTAAACGATTTGTCAATATCAATCCGACCAGCGTTCATGTCGAACTTCCACATGGTGATGGCGCCACGGAAATGCTCTTGGTAACTTTCGATCGGATAATAGTTGTCGTCCAGCGGTGCCGCGTATTGCGAGGCTTCGAGAACATATTCGGAGTTCGGCGTAACAAACGCGCCGCCGTGCTCACTCTTGATCACCGGGTTGGTGACAAGTTGCACTGTTTCGAAGTCTTTCAGGTCGATCACGCCCAGACGGGGGTTGGCTTTATCGTTGATGAACAGATAATCACCCGTGTACTCGCCATTCTTTTCGGTGAATGCCGGGTGGTGGGTGTCACCCCAAGTGATGTCCTTGCCACGAAACTTGCCGCCTTCCAAGACTTTCTTCGACTCATTGTCGTAGCCATAGCCTTGCCAAGGTTCCGGTGTGAACACCGCAATGTATTTGTAAATACGCATCGACGGCACACCATAAACGATGACTTGCCCCGACTGACCGCCCGAAGAAAACACGATGAATTCATCTTTTCTTCCGGAAGGTTGGTACGTTTTGACTGCGGCAAGCACGTCCTTTTCGGACAGGTTCCGTTGTTTCATAATGGTTTGCAGGTCCTGCCCATAGGCCTGAGCTGCAAAAACACCCGCAACAAGGACTGTCCCGAGTTGCATTGCTGTTTTCATCTTCATTACTTCCTCCTTTGGCAAAATGAGATGGAATTATTAAACTATTGCTTATTGATTTTATTGTTGTTATATGAAGGAATTATTCACTGACGAGATAGTAATGTCAAGTCAAAAAATCAAGCGCTTTTCTCTCATAATCAACCTTGGATTCAACCACGAAGTGCAATTTTGACAACAGGAAGAAGGGTCAGGATGC
>DAISYG010000011.1:0-38690 GCA_036825435.1 Casimicrobiaceae bacterium
CTATCGTTCCTACGTTTACGTGCGGCTTCGTCCGCTCAAATTTCTCTTTGGCCATTTCACTGACTCCTATGTATTCAAAAATCCAAACGCGTTTCTGTTTTGACAACCAACGCCATGATTGGCATCTCTCGTGGTGCCCATGGCGTGGATTGAACACGCGACCTCTCCCTTACCAAGGGAGTGCTCTACCACTGAGCTACATGGGCGAATCATGCACATCTAAATGGTTCGCCACTTCAAATCTACCGCTTCGTCAGGCTCTTCCGGCGCCAAACTGGAGCGGGTGAAGGGAATCGAACCCTCGTCGTAAGCTTGGAAGGCTTCTGCTCTACCATTGAGCTACACCCGCAATTCCGGGATCGACGCCATCCCACCGCGCAACGCGCGCCTATGCAACTTGTCCTGCTATTTCAAAGGCTTGCCAACCACGCGACAAACTCAAACTTCTGGTGGAGGGGGAAGGATTCGAACCTTCGAAGGCTGAGCCGGCAGATTTACAGTCTGCTCCCTTTGACCGCTCGGGAACCCCTCCAGGGAAAGCATCGGATTGTAGCCTTAGCCGAACTTCTGGTCAAATTTTCTCTATTAAAAAAGCGGAAAAAGTGCTATGGTATTCGCCAGCGTCAATATTATTTCGTCATATTTATTGCGCTCGCCCTCCGTTATGCAATGCGGCAATTATTAACCTGCTTTTGATTCCATCGCCTCCCCGCGCCCATCATCATGAAAGAAGACCTTACCACCCTCACCGCCCAACTGGTTCAAGCCCAAGAAGAATTTGGCAAAAAGCAAAGCGCTTTTTTCAAGACACTGTTCGATGGCGTCAACGTCGAGTTTGCGCTCACTCCGGCTGCCGAGAAAATGGTCAAAGAGGCCGGTGTTTCCAATATTCAGATTTCACTACCGGGCATCTTGCTCTGGCCTGTAGCAGGTGATGAACTTGCCATCGAAAGCAATGGTGTTGAGCTGGTTTTCGTCGTACTGTCGCGGCGTCTGAGGCTGGCGCACGGCAAGCCACCGACCATTGTTTTCCGCGTTGAACCATACAAAGGCGGCAACAGCGGACGCTTCTGCTTTTTCAAGCCCAACGAAGAATAAATCGGCGCAAAACGGCGGCTGATTCTATTACCTATACAAACCTCTGCCTTCGTTTTTCAACGGCTTTTCGGAAGCGCTGATTCATGTCACGAGCGCGAGCAAAACAAGGCGGAATTTGACGAAAAAGCGCAGTTTACACAGATGTAAATGAGCATTTTGAGGAAAATTCCAACGCCGTATTGCTCGTGCGCAGTAATGAATCAATGCTTCCTTAGATCGGCGAACCCTTCTCGATCAGCTCCACCTTGTACCCATCAGGATCCTCAAGAAAAGCAATAATCGTTTCACCGCCCTGCACCGGCCCCGCTTCACGCACCACCTTCGCCCCCTGCGCCCGTGCACGATCACACGCCGCTTTCGCGTTATCCACTTCCACGGCAATATGACCATACGCCGTGCCCAGATCATAACGATCCACGCCATAGTTGTACGTCAGCTCCAGTTCTTCGTCGCCCTCTCCATAACCGAGATACGCCAGCGTGTACTTCTGCTCAGGCCGATCCACCGTACGCAAAACCTTCATACCCAAAACCGTCTGGTAAAAATCAATCGCGCGCTGCATATCACCCGTGCGCAACATGGTGTGTAGAATTTTCATGAACATCAACTCCAAAAAATATCAATTTATCGTTTACTGCTGTCCTCTTTCTTCCTGAATATCTTTCAGCGTTTTCCCGGCAAGGGTTTTTCATTCAATCCGAAAACAGGAAATGGTTTGCCATAACTCGACTCACCCGGATATGGGAAGGAGGCAGATCATTACAATTTACTCAATCCCCAAATCTGGGGGCGCCGACGTCCTCGTCGGCAGCCAGTCAGAAGAGACAGGATATCGCCCCTTGAAACATCGTTGCTATAACTGTTTCCGTCTTCCTTGAAAAAGCTATTTTACAGACGCATCATTTGTCAACTCATCTGCAACCCGTTCTGCCTGTTTCAGCACGGTTTCAGTCGCCAACAGCGTCATATCCGGTGGATAGCCATAATATCTCAGTCGACGTTTGATAATCACCCTGAGTTTTGCTCGAACACTTTCTTTACGCGTCCAGTCAATGCTGGCATTTTTTCTGACCTGATTAAACAAATCAATCGCAAGCTCGCGCAGCTTTTCCTTACCCATCAACTCAAGCGCGCTTTCATTATCCGCAACAGCCGTATAAAAACCGTATTCCATTTCACTCAAGCCAATCTTCCGTGCATCTTCATCCGAATGCGTTACGCTCTTGGCCGTATCAATCAGTGCAACGATGAATTCAGCCGTTGTGAGCGCCTTGTTCTGATATCGCTTGATGGCATTTTCCAGCATCTCCAACAAATGCTTGCTTTGCACAATATTCTTCTTGGAACGCGCTTTGATTTCATCGCTCAATATTTTCTTCAGCACTTCGATAGCGATATTCTTATGCTGATGGTTCTTCAATTCTTCCAGGAATTCATCAGACAAAATGGAAATATCCGGCTTCTTGATTCCCGCTGCGTCAAAAATATCAACCACATCTTCTGACACCAACGCCTGATCAATAACTTGTCGAATAGCCGTTTCCATCACCTCATCACTGTTCCCCGAATCACCGGCTTCAAATTTGACCAACCGCGCCTTTACCGCTTGGAAAAAACCTACCTCATCACGCGCATCTATCGCTTGATCATGTGGCATCGCAATAGCGAACGCCTGTGAAAGTGCTATCACCTGATCGATGTAGCGTTTCTTACCGTTGTCGAGTCCGAGAATATATTCTTCGGCGGCCAGTATCATTGAAAGCTTTTTCGGTGTATCGGCATCAAAATATTCTTCGTAATCAAAATTGCCTGCTTCTTTGAACATTGCCGAAACAATTTCAAGCTTTTCGAGCAACAGCGCAACGGCCTCTTCTTGTGTCTGAGCCGGATCGCCACGACCACCGGAATCAGAATAAAACGAAAGCGCTTCTTTCAAATCCGAGGCGATGCCAAGATAATCCACCACAAGGCCGCCCGTCTTGCCAGGATACACGCGGTTCACACGCGCAATAGCCTGCATCAGGCTGTGCCCCCGCATCGGTTTATCAATATAAAGTGTGTGCAGGTTCGGTACATCGAAACCCGTCAACCACATATCACGCACAATCACAAGTTTCAATGGGTCGGTCGGATTCTTCATCCGTTCGGCCAATATTTTTCGTTGTTCCTTGTTGGTATGATGCTTCGCAATTTTTGGACCATCGCTACTCGCTGAAGTCATCACCACCTTGATCACGCCCTTGGTCAAATCATCTGCATGCCACTCTGGGCGCAGTTTGATGATTTCAGCGTAAAGCTCGGCAGCAATGCGTCGCGACATGCTAACCACCATCGCCTTGCCGTCCATGGCGGTCTGACGTGCTTCGAAATGATCGACAATATCTCGCGCCAACGTAACAATACGGCTTTTGTTGCCGATGAGCGCTTCCATTTTCGTCCACTTGGCCTTGGCTTTTTGCGAATCGTTCAAGTCATCCGCGTCCAGCTTATCATCCAGATCATGGACAAGCTGACGCCCTTCATCGGAAAGCGCAACCTTGACAAGACGGCTTTCATAATAAATACGCACCGTTGCGCCATCTTCAACCGCCTGCGCTATATCGTAAATATCGACATAATTACCGAAAACAGCAGCCGTATTTTTATCCGTTCGCTCAATCGGCGTACCGGTAAACCCGAGATAGGTTGCATTCGGGAACGCATCACGCAAGTACTTGGCAAAACCATAGACCGTCTTCTTGCCAATGATATTGCCGTCAGCGTCTTTGTCATCTATCGTCTTGGGTGAAAAACCGTAGTGCGTGCGATGCGCTTCATCGGCAACCACCACGATATTCTTGCGCGCGGAAAGCTCTTCATAAATATTGCCCTCATCGGGCTGAAATTTTTGAATCGTGGTGAATACCACACCACCGCTGTCCACCTTGAGCAACTCTTTCAAATGCGTGCGATTCTCCGCCTGCACCGGCTCTTGCCGCAAAAGCTGGCGCGACGCGGCAAAAGTATCGAACAACTGGTCATCCAGATCGTTGCGGTCGGTAATCACCAGCACCGTTGGGTTATTCATTGCCAGCACGATCTTGCCCGTATAAAAAACCATCGACAGCGATTTGCCTGAGCCCTGTGTATGCCAGACCACGCCCGCTTTGCGGTCGCCTTCCGGTTGCGCCGCCACCGCGGGTAAATCATAAGAGGCCGGGTCTTCGGCGATGCCACTGTGAACACTGGAAAATTTCTCTGCCAATCCGGCGCTTGACCAGCGCCATTCACTTGTACTTGAACATAACCCTGCTTTTACGGGATTGGCGTGTATGTAATCAATAACGCTCTGCAAATGTGCATCATCACGAATATAACGATCCCAATAATCACGTTGCCACAGTCGCCAGAATTTATCAGCAGAAGCTTTTGGCGCTCCTCTGGGGACGCCGATGTCCTCATCGGCAATCATATGTGTCGGCGAAGACGCCGACGCATCCAGAAAGGCCTCCAATTCGTTCCAATGCTTCTTTGCCCAGCGCGAAGTAAATGATTTCCATCCCTTGACGATCTCTGCCAGCGGAATTATCGGCTCAATAAGTACATGCACATGGTTGGGCATGATGCACCATGCCAACAAACGATATTTACTGCCATCGCCATGAAGCAGCGCATCTTCAACAACCTGCGCAAGCTCCGGATGGCGCAGTACACAACATCCTATACCACGATCAAGCCATCGCTCGATTTCGGTACGTCGCTGCGTATCGCGTTTTTCTTCAGGCTCGGAACGCGACAGCTCTTCAATTTGCCGAAGTTTTTCCTGCGGCAAGGAATCTGCGAGCCGAAACGTGATGGACTGCAATAAACCAGTCTCATCAAGATGCGGCAAATATCCGCGCGAATACCAACCTCGGTATTCCTTGGGGTTTGATGCCGACGAGGACGTCGGCGCCCCCAGATTTATGCCCGCAGCGCGTAACGTTGAGGCTACGGCGGCATTCACTGCATAATATTGATGATAAGCGGCAAGTTTCTTGGCCGTTGTCACCGTCACTTGTTTTGTTTCGGGATCTTCGCGACGACCTTTTTCAAAAACGATGAAATGGCGCACGAGATCAAGCAAAGTTTCGCGATTAAGCATGCCGCGAATCAATACCTCAAGCTCACTCATCAGCTTTGAAGCTTCCGTCTTGCCATCGATGCTCTTCCACGCCATGAATCGCGAATATGTTGCCGAGAGCGAGCCTGCCTTGGCAGAAAGCCCGTCCGAAATCACCACGATGGCGTTGGTCGTAAACAAACTGGGAATTGCCCACTTATAAGTCTCGAACTGTCGGAATGCGGAAAATACCGTCGCCTGCTCATCAGCAGGATTTTTAAGCTCGATCACAACCAGCGGCAAACCATTGACAAACAACACCAGATCGGGACGTTTGTTGTTATGGTTTTCGATCACTGTAAATTGATTGGCGACGACGAAGTCGTTGTTCTCGGGATGGTCGAAATCCACCAACCACACGCGCTCGCCGCGCTCCGCGCCATCTTCTTGACGGCTGACGGGCACACCTTCAGTCAACAAGCGGTGAAAGGCTTCGTTGTTCGCCACCAGTTCCGGCGAATGAATGCGCTGCACCGCCTTGACGGCTTCGTCCAGCAGACCGGACGGCAACGCGGGATTGATGCGCCGCACCGCCGCCTCCAACCGCGCCGTGAGCAACACCTGCGAATAATCGCTGCGCTCGGTTTCGTCTTCGGCAGCGTAAAAATAGCCGTAGCCCTGCGCTTCAAGAAGTTGGATCGCAAAGTTTTCGATGGCGGATTCGGTGAGGCGAGTCATGGTGTTGAATGCTTTGGCTTCACTTTTTTCTTCTTGAGTTTTTCAGGATCGAGCAACTGCATTGCAAAGGGATCGTTCGTCATACGCACCTTTACATTTTTTTCCCAAGGACGTTTTTCATCTTCAGGGAGATGTTTTTGAACCAAACGAATGATTGCGCAACGTTCCCACGAGTCAGCTCTATCAAATAATCTTCTAATTTCAATCACATCGTTTCGCATCGTAATACCATAAAGAGCATCGATTAAACACCTACCGATAAATGCACCTGAATTCCTTTTAAGGTTTCGCAGCGAATCCAAAAGCGATTCTTTCGCTTGATAATCAGCCTCGCCCAAAAGTCTCACGATCGAAATAAGAATATATTCAGGCAAATGGCCGCAATCTTTTAACCTATCAGAAAAATAATTACGTATTTCTATTTTTGTACTTTCAGAAATATCTTCCTTTTTTTTAATAGCAAGGTCTAGCATCACTGGCGTAAATTGAGGAAATCTTTTTGATATATCACTTATAACCAGCGGAAGCTTTTCGTATCTCTTAACCGCAACAAGAACCCGAAGAAGGTGACGAACTTCCTCAGGAGTTATAACAGGCTTGTCACTTATTCCCAAGATGAGCGCATCCAAGTCTATTTGGCTCAACTCATTAGTTTCTTTTTCTGAAAGTTCTCGAAACTTCGTTGGGATTGTTCCAGAATAACCAGAAATAATTTTTGTGGTTTTCCCCTGTTCAGAGAACTTTTTAGCACCACTCCCCTTATCAGAATGATGATCTTTCCTTGCAGCATCTTCCAAAAATGTTTTTGCCGGATTTATCGACAAACCTTCTAAGAATAGCCGCTCAACAAACAAAGTAAGCCATGCATGAGCTAGTTCTACATTAGGAGCGAAAAACCTATAGTCATCAACAAACCGACAGAATTTAATCTTGTGCGAAATAAGGTACTCGTCAATTGGAAGAAGAAAGGCTTCCGCTAAGATTCTACTAGCGTTACCTCCTATTGGAAGTCCATAAGAATCTCGATTTGCCCAAAATAAAAGTAATTCATTAATTAATTTTACAGTCTGCTTTTCAGCCGAAATTCCCAGCAAGGAAGACTCGAGGCGATGGAGATTCAACTTATCATAAAAATTAGAAATGTCGCATTTCACCAAAACTTTTGTCCGAGGCTTTTTTACAGCCTCTCTGGCATGCTTATCAAACGCCGTGTAATTATATTTCTTGCAAAAAAGTAATCCATTACTGGGCTTAAAACGATAGGAGTATACATATTTATTTCTTAATGCTGGGCGTTTTTTCTCCACCTCATCTGCGATTTTAAGAACTAAAGCGAGATAAGTAATTGTATCAATTGGCTGCATAAGGGCAGCACGACGAAAATCAAAAGGTTCTTTCTTTGGGAAAAAAACATGCTGAATTGGCTCTACTTTAAGACCCTGCAACGTATTCGCATTTATCCGAGATTTAACCTCGTCAAAGATTTTCTTTGAGAAGCTTTCATTGTTTAAAAAATCGACTTCATAGGGACGAGGAAATATATCCGTAAGACCCTCTTTCTTTACGTTTTCTATCGCAAGCTTGATGGCTTTATTCGTGTCCATGGTCTTTTGATCCTTTATTTTACGCTCACCTCCCCGCTCATGAGTTTTGGCAGCAGCGTATCGCGGAGCTTTTCGAGGGTTTTGACTTGGATTATGTTTTTTTGTATTTTTTCTAATGATGGCATCGCAAACGAATTGAAATGATTTAGTGTTTTTTCGTCTGGCAAGGCTACTTCGTATTGACTTAATGCCGACCAGTCTGTGCGAGGCATCCGTGTTCCGCCGGAGCCTAAATTGGCGTATTCAATCACGTCATCTTGAAAAAATGCAAACAAACAAAAGGCCACATATTTTGGATGTTTTGGTCGAAGAACTAAAATATCAGTTGAGCAAATACCAGAAAATGGTGCGAGGACGACCTTATGAAAATACGGACGAAGCTTTCCAAAAAGAATATCGTTTTCCTTAAAGACCGCTTTGTTGCTATTAACATCAGCACCAAATCCATATCGCTTTAGAGCAATGTTCCGGCGATCAATATGTTCTAGTCCTATATATCTCGTTTCCGCGGTAATTCCCGATGTTTTCACCGACTGTCGGATATTATCGGCGACGTCTTCTAATTTTCCTTCCTTCCAATCAGGTTGGGCTTCTTCGATAAACTGTTGACGGAAGAGGGCTTCGGTGAGAGATTCGAGGGTTTTGTTCTGGCGGTGCAGGAGGTCGATTTTGTCGTCAAGGCTGCTCAGGATGTCGGCGATCGCGCGTTGTTCGGCGAGCGGTGGGATTCTTAAAACCAGACTCATCAAATCAGAACCAGTAATTCCAGCTACTGCCACCTGTCTAAGTATTGTTCCCAAAAGATATCGTCCATATGGTGAATTGAAATAATAATATAAGAACAATGGATTTGATATTTCAATATTAGGTCGAGCTCTGATGATTGATGATTCAAACGTTATTTCTTCGTTTACTGAGTGAACGATGGAACACTTGCCAGCACCTTCGGCAGTGAGAGACCTACGAGCAAATATTAAATCACCATTTTCTAAAAGGCTGTTCCTTTTTTCTTCATCGGTAAGTTCAACCCTCTTCATCTCAATATCGGTCAAACGAGGATATGCAAATAGCTCTCCCATGTTGACGATTTTTACTCCTCGCCCATGGAATTCTTTTTTCTTATAGATGCCATTGCGAACTGATTCCTTTAGCAAATCGCCAAAACGGGTATCTATCCAACTATCACTTGGCGAACTATCCCTCATACCTTCACCCTCGCAAGATTTTCCTCGATAGCCTTGTTGAGTTTTTCTTCTTCCTGCATCTGGGCGGCGAGCTCGGCTTTGAGGGCAGCGAAGCGTTCGGCGAAGTTGAAGTCATCTTCTTCGTCGGGCAGGCCGACGTAGCGGCCGGGGGTGAGGACGTAGTCGAGTTCGGCGACGCGGGCGAGCGGCACGGAGGCGCAATAGCCTTTGATGTCTTCGTAGGCAGCTTCGCCAGTGCGCCAGTTGTGGTAGGTGGCGGCGATTTTCTGGATGTCTTCGTGCGAGAGTTCGCGGGTGCGGCGGTTGATGAGGTGCCCCATGTTGCGGGCGTCGATGAAGAGGATTTCGTTTTTGCGCGGGTGTCCGTTCTGGCGGGCGCGATTGAGAAACCACAGGGCGGCGGGAATCTGAGTGTTCAGAAATAATTTGGCGGGGAGGTTGACAATGCAATCAATGATATTGCCGTCGGCGATCATGGCTTTGCGAATCTCGCCTTCGCCGCTGGTTTTGCTGGTGAGCGCACCTTTGGCGAGCACTATCCCGGCTTTACCGGCGGGCGCAAGGTGGGCAATGAAGTGTTGCAGCCAAGCGAAGTTGGCGTTTCCCGCAGGCGGTTTGCCGTAGCGCCAGCGCCCATCTTTTTGCAACAGGTCGCCGCTCCAGTCGCTGTCGTTGAAAGGTGGGTTGGCGAGGATGAAATCAGCGCGCAGGTCTTTGTGTGCATCGTTGAGGAACGAGCCTTCGTTGTTCCATTTGACCTGTGTGGCGTCGATACCACGGATGGCGAGGTTCATTTTGGCCAGCCGCCACGTGGTCTGGTTACTCTCTTGCCCATAAATGGAGATATCGTTCACTCGCCCCTGATGCTCCTTGACGAAGCGCTCGGACTGCACGAACATCCCACCCGAGCCACAACAAGGATCAAAGACACGGCCTTTGTAAGGCTCAAGCATTTCGACGAGTAATTCAACGATGGAACGCGGCGTGTAGAACTGGCCGCCCTGCTTGCCTTCAGCAAGAGCGAATTCACCAAGGAAATACTCGAACACGCGCCCGAGCACATCGGCGCTACGCTCTTTGGCATCGTTCAGTGCAATGTTGCTGATGAGGTCAATCAACCCGCCCAGATTGGTCGGGTCAAGGTTTTGCCTAGAAAAAACCTTGGGCAACACGCCTTTGAGCTGTGCATTGTCGCGTTCGATGGCGTCCATCGCGTCGTCAACGATTTTGCCAATACCCGTCTGTTTCGCATTGTCTTTCAGATAAGACCAGCGCGCCTCAGGCGGCACGAAGAAAACGCGCTCGGCTTTGTATTCATCAGGGTCTTCCGGGTCAGCGCCTTCGCCCTTTTGTACTTTGAGTTGTGCATGCAGGTCTTCGAATGAATCGGAAATATAGCGAAGAAAAATCAGACCGAGTACAACATGTTTGTATTCAGCGGCGTCGATATTCTTGCGCAGTTTGTCCGCTGCCTTCCAAAGCGCTGCTTCAAGGCTGACAGCAACGTTTTTCGAGGCTGTCTTTTTTCTGCTCTTTTTGGTAGGTGTTTCTTCGGCCATTTTTATTCCCTAAAATCTGATATTACAACAACGACAACAAAAAAACATATCCATGATTTAATGGTGCTTCGGTGTTGCGTCAAAGAAAATTTTTCTTCTCTGCCCATGTTACGTTAAATCGCTGACAATATCTGCAACAACGGCAGATTAACATAATAATTACTCCGACCAACTTTCTGCTTTTGCAAAAATCCGCCCATGGTCAGTTTATCAAGATAGGTAGTAGCGGTAATCCGGCTGACGCTGAGGTCACGCATCACGAATTCAATTTTGGTATAGGGATGTGTAAATAAATTATTGATCAAATCCTGACTGTAAAAACGAAATTGCTTTCGGATTTGCTGTTTGGTTTCTTGCAACAGCGTTTTAATTGCCTGAATGGTCATAACACTTTCGCGTGCGGTTTCTTCAACTGCTGTCAGCATGTATAAAACCCAATCTTCCCATGTGTCGTTATCACGAACGCTTTGCAGCAAGCGGTAGTAATCGCTTTTATTGCGCACAATGTAACGGCTGAGGTAAAGAACTGGAATATCCAGAAGCCCCTCCTTGACCAAGTACAACACATTGAGGATACGGCCGCTCCTGCCATTGCCATCGTAGAATGGATGAATGCTCTCGAATTGGTGATGGATCAACGCCATTTTAATCAACGTGTCAGCATAAAACAGGGTATCGTCATTAATGAAGCGCTCGAGATCGCGCATCAAACCTTGTAATTTATCTGGCGATGGTGGGATATAAACCGTTCGCCCGGCCATGTCGCGTAGCTCTGTGCCAAGCGTTTTGCGAAACCCGGCGCTGTTGCACTCAAGCTTTTCCTGGATCAGTTCGATATGATTGTTGGTTAAAAGGCGCGTATCCCGCACCAATTCAAACCCTGTCCATAAGGCTTGTCGGTAACGGGCAACCTCTTTGGCAGCAGGAGAGACAAACATTTCATTGGTGCTGCGGAACAGTTCATCGTGTGTTGTGACGATGTTTTCTATCTCGGAGCTGTCTTTGGCTTCTTGCAATACCAATGTATTTATCAGGATGCGCTGATTGGGAATGGTTGTTGCCACACCTTTCAATTCAGCAAGTTGGCGACTGGCAGCATTTAGCCGCTTTAAAATGACAGCATTATCAAAACGTTGAGGTGAAAGGCTGTAAAGCGGAAGAATAGGCATCAGGCTCTTTCGTTATTGCGCTGGTCAGCTAAAAAGCAAGAAATATCGACCATTATACATAACATGTATAATTTTTTGTGTTTTTTATATATTTTGTTGTTTGTTTGCCCATAAAACTCAATTTTTTATATAGGTGGCCAGAAGGCTTCTTTATTTTAACGAGTCAAGATAGCGTTCAAATTCGGCTTTTTATCCATTATTCATGATTGTACTTTTCAACGGTTGATGCCCGCCTTTCGGCTGGTTGCCGACGAGGACGTCGGCGCTCCCAGAGATAAAAAGAAAACCTGCGTCCGGGTAAGAAAACTTCATTCTCGCCCGGATACGGCTATCTCAAACAGCACTCAAAACGGAATATCGTCGTCGAAATCGTCAGCGCTGTTGCTCTTCGGTGCGCTTTGGGTTTTCGGTGCGGAAGATTCGTCGCGTTGCGACGAGAATGCCGCATCACCACCACTTCCGCCACCACCGCCGAGCAGTTGCATGCGGTCGCCGACGATTTCGGTGGTGTAGCGTTCGTTGCCGTCTTTGTCGGTCCATTTGCGGGTTTGCAGGCGGCCTTCGATGTACACCGGACGACCTTTTTTGAGGTATTCGCCGGCGATTTCCGCCGTGCGCCCGAAGAACACGATGCGGTGCCATTCGGTGCGTTCTTGTTTTTCGCCGCTGGCTTTGTCGCGCCATTGGTCGGTGGTGGCGATGCTGAAGTTGGCGACGGCACTGCCATCGGTGGTGTAGCGCATTTCGGGGTCGCGCCCCAAATTGCCGATCAGGATGACTTTGTTGACTGAGGCCATGGTTGAATCTCCTTATGTATATGTTCGAACAATATCCCGAATAGATTGGAATTTACGTCGCCTGATTTTACCGCTAAACGTGCGACGCTTTGCATAATGATTCTGCGACTCGGAAAAATAAATAGACACGTGCCAGGCAAGGCGAAATGCAACGAAAAAACGAAGTTTACTTAAAGGTAAATGCGCATTTTGAGGCGCATTTCAACGCAGCATGGCGTGCGTTCGCCTATTTTTCGGGTGCCGTCACGCTCGCCACTAACCACATCCCCGTCATCACGAAACACAGCGCAAAGATGGCGGTATCGCCCCAAACCTGCCCCAATGCTCCGCCGACGGCAGCACCCGCGAAGGTTCCCAAAAATTGCAGGCTGGAATACACGCCGCTGGCGGTGCCTTTCATTTCCGGGGGCGCCTTTTTGGAAATCAGCGAGGGTAATGCTGCTTCGAGCAGATTGAACGCGGAGAAAAACGCCAGTAGCCCGACCACCAGCCACGCCAGTTGTTGTCCCGAAAGCATCAGCGCGACTTGGGCAACGCCCAGTACGATGATCGCGCCGCTGAAAATGTGGGCCGCACGGCGCGGATCGTCTGCCGGACGCAACGCGGGAAGAATCAACACGATCGAAGCCAACAACACAGGCAAGTAAACTTTCCAGTGTTCGCTGTCACCAAGGCCGGAGGCGCGCAGGTCGAACGGGATTTGCACAAAAAGCGCCATCAGCACGGCATGCAGTGTAAAAATACCAAAGTTCAATCGCCACAAATGCGGATCGACCAGCACCGCATAAAAATCGCACCAGCGCACCTGCCGTTCATGTGATTGCGTTTGCGGTTCGGGAATGCGAAAGCGCACCACACCAAGCGCCGCGATGGCAAGCACGCCGGTCATCGCAAAAATACCGGGAACGCCGATCCAGCCTTTGAGTACCGGCCCCGCCATCAGTGAAAACGCGAAGGTGGCACCAATGGTAATGCCGATGATCATCATGGCTTTGGTACGCACCTGCGGGCGGGTGAGGTCTGCCGTAAGCGCAATGACCACGCCGGAGATCGCGCCCGCGCCCTGTAGCGTTCGCCCCGCGATGACCCAGCCGATGGTTGGTGCCCATGCAGCAAGAAAGCTGCCCAATGCGAAAAGAATCAGGCCAATATAAATCAGTCGTTTGCGGCCATAGCGATCCGATGCCCAACCAAACGGAATTTGCAGGATCGCCTGCGTCAACCCGTAAATACCCAGCGCAACACCGATCAGGAAATGGCTGTGCCCGCCGGGAAGTTTTTCTGCATAGAGCGCGAATACCGGCAAGATGATGAACATGCCCAACATCCGCAGCCCGAAAATACCGGCAAGATCCAGCGTCACGCGCCGTTCTTCGGCGGTCATGGTGTAGGCGGCGGGTGCTTTGTCTGTGGACATGATTTATTTGATCGGCGTATTTTGGCATGTCTGCCCGCGCAAGATTTCCTGATACATACGGGAGCAGACGAAAATCAAAAACGCAGTATAGTAACAGGTTCGCCTGAACTTATTTCCTTGTTTACGCATCAGGCATCAGGAGCCTCATGGATTTTTTACGCATACGCGGTGCGCGTACCCATAATCTGAAAAACATTGACCTCGACCTGCCGCGCAATCGGTTGATCGTGATTACCGGGCTGTCAGGTTCGGGCAAAAGCTCACTGGCGTTTGACACCTTGTACGCGGAGGGCCAGCGTCGCTATGTGGAATCGCTGTCGGCCTATGCGCGGCAGTTTTTGCAGTTGATGGAAAAGCCGGATGTCGATCTGATCGAAGGACTGTCACCCGCCATTTCGATTGAGCAGAAAGCCACGTCGCATAACCCGCGCTCCACCGTCGGTACCGTCACCGAGATTCATGATTATCTGCGCCTGCTTTATGCGCGCGTCGGCGAGCCTTATTGTTTGAACCATCCCAAGCAAAAGCTCGAAGCAATTACCGTATCGCAAATGGTCGATACGGTTCTGGCGATGCCGGAAAACACACGCATCATGATCCTTGCGCCGCTGTTTTTCAACCGCAAGGGTGAACATCTTGATTTGTTCGATGCATTGCGCGGACAGGGCTTCGTGCGCGTGCGCGTGGATGGCACGGTGTATGAAATCGACGAGGTGCCCAAGCTCGCCAAAAACACCAAGCACACACTCGATCTGGTGGTGGATCGTCTGAAAGTACACGAAGAATTCAAACAGCGCTTGGCCGAATCGTTTGAAACCGCACTGCGCCATGGTGACGCGCGCGCGATCGTCGTCAACCTCGACACCAACGAAGAGCAATTATTTTCGGCACGTTTCGCCTGTCCGATTTGCAGTTATTCATTGCCCGAGCTTGAACCGCGCATGTTCTCATTCAACAACCCGGCGGGTGCATGTACGGAATGCGATGGCCTTGGCGTCGTGACTTTTTTTGATCCCGAACGCGTCGTTGCGTTTCCACATTTATCGTTGGCGTCCGGTGCGATCAAAAGTTGGGATCGGCGCAACCCGTTTTATTTTCAGTTTTTGCAAGGGTTGGCGAAGCACGCGAATTTTGACTTGGAAAAGCCGTTTGAAAAGCTGCCGAAAAAAATTCAAAAAATGGTGCTTTATGGCTCCGGCGATGAATTAATCGCTTTTTCATACGTCAACGAGTATGGCAAAAAAGTGGTGCGCGAGCGGCCATTTGAAGGCATCCTCAATACGTTGCAACGACGTTTCCGCGAAACCGATTCGATGGCAGTGCGCGAAGAACTGAGCAAATATATCAATAGCCGCCCGTGTCCCACCTGTCACGGCGCTCGTTTGCGCGAAGAAGTGTTGCACGTCAAAGTCGGCAATCGTGCTATTAATGAAGTCAGCGCTGATTCGTTACAAGACGCCAAACAGTTTTTTGAAAAAACACGCTTCAGCGGACAACGCGCAAAAATCGCCGCCAAAATTGTTCACGAAATCATCGTGCGCTTATCGTTTCTCAACGATGTCGGCCTCGGTTATTTGTCGCTTGACCGTTCCGCCGAAACGCTGTCCGGCGGTGAAGCGCAACGCATCCGGTTAGCAAGCCAGATCGGCTCCGGTCTGACTGGCGTGATGTATGTGCTCGACGAACCATCGATCGGATTGCACCAACGCGATAATGGTAAGCTGCTCAAAACTTTGAAACATCTGCGCGACTTGGGCAACACCGTAATTGTCGTCGAACACGACGAAGAAGCCATTGAAACCGCCGACCATATCGTCGATATTGGCCCTGGCGCTGGTGAGCATGGCGGCGAAATCGTTGCGCAAGGCGGCATCAAGGACATCATCAAAGCGCCGCGATCATTAACCGGTCAATATTTATCGGGCAAACGCCATATCCCGATCCCGGCCAAAAGACGCGCACCGCAAAAAGATAAATGGTTGGTTCTTGAAAAAGCACACGGCAATAATCTGAAAAACGTTACGCTGAAGTTGCCCGTCGGCTTGTTCACCTGCATCACCGGCGTTTCAGGATCGGGCAAATCCACGTTGATCAACGACACGCTGTATCAAGCCGTTTCGCAACATTTATATCAGAGCAACACCGAACCTGCGCCATTCGCAAGCATCGAAGGATTGGATCACTTCGACAAAGTGATCAACGTCGATCAATCGCCGATTGGTCGCACACCGCGCTCGAATCCGGCAACGTATACCGGATTATTCACACCAGTGCGCGAACTGTTTTCGCAGGTTCCCGAATCGCGCGAGCGCGGCTATGCGCCGGGGCGTTTTTCATTCAACGTCCGCGGCGGGCGCTGCGAAGCGTGCCAGGGCGATGGCTTGATCAAAGTGGAAATGCACTTTCTGCCCGATATTTATGTACCGTGCGATATTTGTCACGGACAACGTTATAACCGCGAAACGTTGGAAATCCGTTATAAAGGAAAAAATATCCATGATGTTTTGTCGATGACTGTTGAACAAGCGCATGATTTCTTCAAAGCCGTTCCCAATATCGAACGCAAACTGAAAACCTTGTTGGACGTCGGTCTTGGCTATATCACACTTGGTCAATCGGCAACCACGTTATCCGGTGGCGAAGCACAACGCGTTAAACTCGCACTCGAGTTATCGAAACGCGACACCGGACGCACGTTGTACATTCTCGATGAACCAACCACCGGCTTGCACTTTTACGACATCGAACAACTGTTGAACGTGCTCCATCGTTTGCGCGATGGTGGCAATACCATCGTCGTCATTGAACATAATCTTGATGTAATCAAAACCGCTGATTGGATTATCGACTTGGGGCCTGAAGGCGGTAACGGTGGCGGAAAAATCATCGCTGAAGGCACACCGGAGAAAGTAGCAAAAAGCAAGCGCAGTTTTACCGGACAATATTTGGCGAAGGCTTTATAAACCATTCCCGCCCTGAAACGACCAGAAATTATTGTTCTTTTTCGCAATCGGAAATTTCAACTTCTTTCCAGAGAAAAAAGCCGCTTTCTTCGAGATGCGCGATAAGCGCTTCGCGATCAAGCGCGCCAACTGGAAGATAGTGCCAATGATAGTAGCCTTCGGTTAAGCTGCGCAGATTTTCAGAATACGATATCCCCAGCCTTTCCAACACTGCAATCATTTGATCACGAACCGATTCGTCGTATGTCAAAACATCGATCTCCTTATGGTCGTCGATCCGCAGATTTGTTGCGCCATCCGTTTTCAACGATATTGAGCTGTTCTCGCTGCAAAAAATCATGAATAGCGTGAGGCGTATTCAGCGCCTCGTTCGCATAAAGCTGTTGGCTCTGTACATCCCCCCATTCATGGGAAAACTCGACCCACGAAACCCGTATTGAAGGCAATGCTTCCACCAACGCAAGAAACGTTTTTTTCAAATCATCTTGCGACGGCACTATCGTCAAACGGAATAGACCATCTTCCTCAACCTCGCTGGAAAAACCTGCACGCAGTTCGTCCGGCTCATATTCGCCGTCCCAACAGGATAAGATGACTCCGGCGGGAGGCCGTATCTGTTCTTCAAGATCCGATGTTTGAAAGAAAAAGCGAGCACTCGCCGAATAAACGCCCGTTCCGTCAATCTCCTTGACATCTTCTGGCAAAGTTTCGACATCATAAGGATCCATTTGCACAGGAAACGGATCGACTATTTTTTCGTGATCTCGCGCCACATCCGCGACGCGCGCAATTGCTTCTCCCTTGTTTTCTGCCCACGCCCAAAACACTTGGACAAAAGAGTCATTTCGGTCAACGGTTGACTCTATAAGAACCGTATAAAAAGTTTTTGGCGCCATACTGTGATTATTATTTCTCCTCTTCCGCCTCAGCCTTTCGCTCCTCGGCGCACACGCCCGTCGTGCAATAGCCATAAATACACAATGAATGATCAACGACTTCAATATTGTTGTCTTCGGCGATTTTGTCCTGACGTTTTTCGATTTCATCGTCGAAAAATTCTTCGACGCGACCGCAGCGCAGGCAGACGATGTGATCGTGGTGCGTACCCGGGTTGATTTCGTACACCGCTTTGCCGGTTTCGAAGTTGTGGCGCAGCAACAAACCGGCCTGTTCGAACTGCGTCAATACGCGATAAATCGTCGCCAAACCGATGTCGATGTTGTCTTCGCGCAGCAGGTGGTAAACGTCTTCGGCAGTAAGATGGCGTTCGTCGTTGGTTTCAAAAAGACGAATGATACGCAATCGCGGCAATGTTGCCTTGAGCCCTTTGTTTTTGAGGTCTTGTGGTGTCGTTGTCATATCAACATTTCAAATGAAAGCGCAGAATGTGTCTATAATAACGGGTCTCATTCATATTTCCTACCATACGCGTGAAACATATGTCTTCTTTTCGACGGATTGTAACCATCGCTCTGGCGTCCGTGGTGGTTTTGGTGTCCGGCTGCTCGACGATGGGCGAGTATCTGCCGAGTTTTGACCGTTTCGGCGTTTACCGGATCGACGTCAATCAAGGTAATTACCTGACACAGGATATGGTGGAAAAGCTCAAGGTTGGGCAAACGCGCCAGCAAGTACGCGCCGTTTTGGGCACGCCGATCCTCGATAGCGCCTTCCATGCTGATCGATGGGATTACGTCTATTCATTCAAAAAAGCCGGTAAAGAAGTCGAAAATCGGAAATTCGTCGTCTATTTCGAAGACGACAAGCTGACGCGCTGGGAAGGTGACGAAGCGCCGGTTTCGGCAATCGAGCAAAACCGTATCGCCAGCGCGCGCGAAGTGCCCGACAGCGGTGATGACGGCGATGGCTTTTTCAGCCGCGTTTGGGATTTCTTTTTTGGGGACGATTAATGGCGGCACATTCATTGACGCGCGTCGCGGTTGCCGGAGCCGGTGGGCGCATGGGGCAAGTGCTCATTGATCTGGTACTGCAATCCGAGCATTTGCAATTAACTGCCGCGTTGGAGCATCCTTCTTCACCGTTGATCGGACAAAACGCTGCCCGCACCAGCAGTTTCGATACGGATGTCACGATCAGTGCGGACATCGCACAGGCCGTCAGCAATAGCGATGTGCTGATTGATTTCACCCGTCCACAGGGAACGCTGGAGCACGCTCACCATTGTGTCGAACATGGTTGTGCGATGGTGATCGGCACCACGGGTTTTTCTGAAGAGGACTTGTCTTTTCTGGAACGGTGCGCACAATCCATCCCGATGTTGATCGCATCCAACATGAGTGTCGGGGTCACGGTTTTGAAGCATCTGGTCAAAGAAGCCGCACAGCGTTTAGGCGCAGACTACGATATTGAAATTCTCGAAATTCACCATAAACACAAAGTCGATGCGCCTTCGGGCACAGCATTGTTGCTGGGCGAAGCAGCAGCGGCGGGCGCAGGTGTTGTGCTCAAAGATAAGGCGGTGTTCGCTCGCGAAGGCATCACGGGTGCGCGCGAAGCCGGAACCATCGGCTTTGCCACGCTGCGCGGCGGCGATGTCGTCGGCGAGCATACGGTTTTATTTTGCGGTGAAGGCGAGCGCGTTGAATTGACACACCGTGCCGGATCGCGGCGCAATTTCGCTGCGGGCGCGCTACGCGCCGCCGCGTTTATCGCCGACAAGAAGCCCGGACGTTACACGATGGAAAACGTTCTTGGTTTCTGATTAATGACTGCGCACGCGTTCGCGACATGAATCAACGATTTCGAGCGCCTGCACCAAGCGTCACAATTGAACATGATTTCGCCAGTACTTGCTCTGGCGTTTTTTTATGATTTGCACTACTTTGCTGGTGTTTTATCCTGTTTAAGTTTTACTTAAGAACCAACGAATAAAGTATCCTTGTCCCGTCGCGCTGACTGCGACGGATATTTAATCCATACTTGTTAACGGGTAACACGATGATTTCTGCTCGACACCCATCCGTGAAAAGATTACCGAGAGCCGACCATGCGCAGCAGGGCAAAGCGTGGATCTGGTTTCTCGTCATTATTGCGCTGATCGCAGCCGCCGCTTATTGGCTTTATCTGCGCAACAACAGCAAAGAAGTGTTTTCGCCGATGCGCAACATGAGCATTATCCCCGTACACACCGCGCTGGCTGAAGAAGCGTCGTTTGATCGTTATCTCGAAGCATTAGGCACAGTCACGGCTGCGCAAACCGTCATCGTGCAAAGCCGCGTGGACGGGCAATTGATGAAATTACATTTCACCGAAGGGCAGGAAATCAAAGTAGGCCAACTGCTCGCCGAAATCGACCCGCGTCCGTTTCAAGTACAGTTGACGCAAGCACAAGGACAAATGGCGCGCGACAAAGCTTTATTGGGAAATGCCAAAACCGATCTGGAACGCTATCGAATATTGCTCAAACAGGATTCCGTTTCGCAACAGCAAGTTGATACGCAGGCAGCGTTGGTCGCACAATACGAAGGTGTGTTGATTTATGACCAAGGACAAATTGACGACGCCAAACTCAACCTCGACTACACGCGCATCACCGCGCCGATTTCAGGGCGGACGGGGATGCGCCGCGTGGACGTTGGCAACATGATCCGCGCCTCCGACGCCAACGGCCTCGTCGTGATCACACAGGAAGAACCGATCGACGTCACCTTTACCGTCAACGAAGCTGATTTGCCAAAAATCATTGGCGCCATCAATCAAGGTACGCGCTTCCCCGTTGAGGCGTGGGACCGTGCGCAGCAAACCAAAATCGCCGATGGTGTGATGACCACGCTCGACAATCAAATTGACTCAACGACCGGCACGGTGAAAATCAAGGCGCGTTTTGAAAACAAAGATCGCAAATTATTTCCCAACCAATTCGTCAACGTGCGCATGAAAATCGGTACGTTGGACAGTGCCGTGCAAGTGCCCGTTGCCGCCGTACAACTCGGCAGCATCGGCTCCTTTGTTTATGTTGTGTTGCCCGATGAAGAAGGCGTTTCCAAAGTCAGCGTGCGCAAAGTCGTTCTCGGTGAAGAAAATGCGGGCAAACGCGTGATCATTGAAGGGCTGAACGGCAATGATCGCGTTGTGATCGACGGCACTGATCGTCTGCGCGAAGGCGTTGAGGTCGATGTGGTTGGTTTTGAAGGCAAAAGTAAAAGCGAAGGCGGCGGCAAGAAAAAGCCTGAGACAAGCGCCCAATAATCATCACTAAAAGTTGCGCATGAATCCGTCCCGAATTTTCATCCTGCGTCCGGTAGCTACTTCGCTACTGATGCTCGCTATTCTGTTGATGGGACTGGTCGCTTATCGCTTCCTGCCGGTGTCGTCGTTGCCGGAGGTTGATTACCCGACGATTCAAGTCGTCACCTTGTATCCGGGCGCCAGTCCCGACGTGATGGCAACCGCGGTCACCGCGCCGTTGGAGCGCGAGTTTGGACGCATGGCGGGTGTGAATCAAATGTCGTCGGTCAGTTCCGGCGGCGCGTCCATGGTCACGTTGCAATTCAGTCTGGAGGTTTCACTCGACACCGCCGAACAAGAGGTGCAAGCGGCAATCAATGCCGCGTCGAACATGCTGCCCAACGATTTGCCGCGCCCGCCGGTGTACAACAAGGTCAACCCCGCCGATACGCCAGTGTTGACGTTGGCGGTCACATCCGAAACGCTATCATTGCCGCGTCTTGAAGATTTGGTCGATACGCGTCTGGCGCAAAAAATTTCGCAAGTACCTGGCGTCGGGCTGGTCAGTTTATCGGGTGGGCAGCGCCCCGCCGTACGCATTCGTGTCAACCCGCGCGCGTTGACCGCGTACGGCATCAATATTGAAGACGTGCGCACGTCGATCGCCGCCGCCAACGTCAATCAACCCAAAGGCAGCTTTGATGGTCCGACGCGCGCTTCGACCATCGATGCCAATGATCAACTCCGTTCGGCGGAAGAATATCGCTCATTGATCATTGCTTATAAAGACGGTGCGGCGATTCGTCTCGACGACATTGCCGATGTGATCGAAAGCGCGGAAAATACGCGCTTGGCCGCATGGGCGGACGAGCATCCGGCTATTATCATCAATGTGCAGAAACAGCCGGGTGCGAACGTGATCAACGTTGTCGATGCGATCAAGGCACGGTTACCGCAACTTGAAGCGACGTTACCCGGCGCGTTGCAGGTTTCGGTGCTCACCGACCGAACGGTGACGGTGCGAAAATCCATCGAAGATGTGCGCAATGAATTGTTCTTCGCCATCGCGCTGGTGGTGATGGTGATTTTCGTTTTTCTACGCAGCCTGCCCGCGACGATCATTCCCAGCTTGGCCGTACCACTGTCGTTGGTCGGTACGTTTGCGATCATGCATTTGGCGGGTTTCTCGATCAATAACCTGTCGTTGATGGCGCTGATCATCGCCACCGGATTTGTCGTTGACGACGCGATCGTGATGATCGAAAACATTTCGCGTTATATTGAAAAAGGTGATCCGCCATTGCAGGCCGCTCTCAAAGGCGCAAAACAAATCGGCTTCACGATTATTTCATTAACGCTGTCGCTGGTTGCAGTGTTGATCCCGCTGTTGTTCATGGGCGATGTGATCGGTCGCTTGTTCCGCGAGTTTGCCGTCACACTGGCAGCCGCCATCATGATCTCAATGGTGGTGTCGCTGACCTTGACGCCGATGATGTGTTCCAAATTATTGCGGCACACGCCCAGTGAAAAGAAAAGCCGACTTTATCAATGGTCGGAAAATGCATTCAACTGGCTGATCGATCTTTACGCCCGCGCTCTACGCTGGGTATTGAATCATCAAGTATTGACGTTGATGGTTGCCATCGGAACATTGGCGTTAACAGTTTTTCTCTACATCATCATCCCCAAAGGTTTCTTCCCGATTCAGGATACCGGATTGATTCAGGGTATTTCCGAAGCACCACAATCGGTTTCGTTCAAGGCGATGTCTGAGCGACAACAAGCGCTGGTGAGTGCAATTCTTCAAGACAAGGATGTGGAAAGCGTGTCATCATTTATCGGTGTCGATGGTGTTAACACAACGCTCAATAATGGTCGTATTCAAATCAATCTGAAACCGCTCGAAGAGCGCAGCGCACGCGCGCCGGAGATCAGCGAGCGCCTACAAAAAGCCGTTGCCGTTGTTCCGGGTATTCATCTTTATTTGCAACCGATCAGCGAGCTGACCGTTGAAAGTCAGCTTACCCGCACACGTTTCCAATTTGCGTTGCAGGCGAACACCACCGATGAATTGAAAACCTGGACGCCGGTTTTGACGGATCGCTTGCGTGAACTGCCACAACTAACCAATGTCAACCATGATTTGCAAGATCAAGGTTTGCAAGCGTATGTCGAAATTGATCGCGATGCAGCAGGGCGTTTGGGCGTTACCGTCGCCGACATCGACAACGTGCTGTACAGTTCGTTCGGTCAGCGTTTGATCTCGACGATTTTCACGCAAGCCAGTCAGTATCGCGTCGTGCTTGAAGTCGATCCCGATTTCCAAGATGGGATGAACGCACTGAGTCGTTTGTATGTTGCATCTTCCGGCGGCAAACAAATTGCGCTCACGGAAGTGGCACGCTTTGTCGAAAAACCAACGATGTTGGCAATCAATCATCTCGCACAGTTTCCATCGACGATGATTTCGTTTGACGTTGCGCCCGGTCATTCGCTCGAAGCGGCTGTCAACGCGATCACCGAAGCGGAACAGGAAATCGGTTTACCGACGGATATCCAAACACATTTCCAAGGCGCAGCATTGGCGTTTCAGGCGTCGCTCAGCAGCACCTTGTGGTTGGTACTCGCTGCCATCGTCACGATGTACATTGTGCTCGGTGTGCTGTACGAAAGCTTCATTCATCCGATCACGATTCTTTCGACACTGCCATCGGCGGGTATCGGCGCATTATTGGGTTTGATGCTGGCGGGACTGGAGCTTGATATGGTCGCGATCATCGGCATCATCCTGTTGATCGGTATCGTCAAGAAAAATGCGATCATGATGATCGACTTCGCACTGGAGGCTGAACGTCACGAAAACAAAACTGCGGTCGAGGCAATTTATCAGGCGTGCCTGTTGCGCTTCCGTCCGATTTTGATGACAACAATGGCGGCGCTATTCAGCGCATTGCCATTAATGTTGGGAACAGGCATGGGATCGGAACTGCGTCATCCGCTCGGCGTAGCCATGGTTGGCGGTTTGTTGTTAAGTCAATTATTGACTTTGTTCACAACGCCCGTCATCTACATCATGTTTGATTATCTGGCGACCTGGAATCAACGACGGAAAAAGGGTGCGCAGCCTGAAAGCGAAGGAGCGTTATCGTGAACGATGTTTTTTCGCACATCATCAAACGCCCTGTCGCCACGACGCTGCTGACGATCGGCATCACGCTGCTCGGCATCGTCGGCTTTAACCTCTTACCCATTGCACGCCTTCCTCAGGTCGAGATTCCGACAATCTTTGTTTCTGCATCGATGCCCGGCGCCAGCCCGGAAACGATGGCGTCAACCATCGCCACACCGCTCGAACGTTCGCTGGGCAGCATCGCCGGTATCAGCGAGATGACGTCAATGAGCTCGCTGGGCTCAACGCGCATCGTGATTCAGTTCGACCTATCGCGTAATATTGACAGCGCTGCCCGCGAAGTACAGGCAGCGATCAACGCCGCCAGCAGTTTGTTGCCATCCGGCATGCCGCGCAATCCGACTTATCGAAAAGCCAATCCCGCCAACGCGCCAGTGATTATTTTGTCGTTGACGTCGGATACGATGACGCAAGGACAAATGTACGATGTCGCCGCGACGATTCTGGCGCAACGTCTATCGCAAGTCGATGGTGTCGGCGACGTCACCGTCAGCGGCAGCTCACTGCCCGCTGTTCGTGTTGAACTGAACCCAACGCAGTTGAGTCAATACGGTGTGTCGATGGACGTCGTTCGCCGTGTGATTTCATCAAGCAACGCCAACCGTCCCAAAGGCATGATCGAGCACGGTGATACACAATGGTTGATCGGCGCGAACGATCAGGCGTTTCGTGCCGACGAATATCGCCGCCTGATCATCAGCTATCGCGATGGTTCGCCGGTTCGGCTGGAAGATATCGCCGACGTGGTCGATTCGGTACAGGACGTGCGCAACGCAGGCATGACCAACGGTAAACCGTCGGTACAGATTCAGGTGCGCACGCAGTCCGGCGCCAACATCATCGAAACGGTCGACCGCGTTCATGCTTTGTTACCCATTCTGCGCGCCTCAATGCCGGAAGCCATGAACATGCAAATCACGATGGACCGCACGCCATCCATTCGCGCATCGTTGAAGGAAGTCGAACGCGCACTGTCGATTGCCGTCGCGTTGGTCATCCTGATGGTGTTCATTTTCCTGCGCAGCGGTCGCGCCACGTTGATTCCTTCGGTCACCGTTCCGGTTTCATTGATTTCGACGTTCATCGTGATGTATTTGTGCGGCTTCACGCTCAACAACATTTCGTTGATGGCGCTGACGATTGCCACCGGCTTCGTTGTCGATGACGCGATTGTCGTGCTGGAAAACATTTCGCGGCACCGCGACATGGGTAAATCACCGTTCGTCGCCGCGTGCGATGGCGTACGCGAAGTTGGTTTCACCGTGGTGTCGATGACTCTGGCGCTGATCGCAGTTTTCGTTCCCATTCTGCTCATGGGCGGATTGGTCGGGCGTTTTTTTCACGAGTTCGCAGTAACGCTGACGACCGCCGTCATGGTTTCGATGGTGATCGCGTTAACCACCATCCCGATGATGTGCGCACACATCCTCAAACCCAAGGATCAGGAAAAACGCGGTCGTTTTTATTACGCCAGTGAGCGATTCTTTACCGCGCTCCACAATGGCTATTCGCATTCTTTGAGTTGGCTGATCCGTTTCAAACCAATCGTATTATTGACTTTTGTCGGCATCGTCGTTCTGAACGTCTTTTTGTATATCGGCATTCCCAAAACATTTCTACCCATGCAGGATACTGGCCGAATCATGGTCGGTATTCGCGGTGATCAGAGTATTTCATTTCAGGCGATGAAAGTGAAATACGAAGAACTGTTGAAAATCGTGATGGCCGATCCGGCGGTTGAATCGGTTACCGGTTTTACTGGTGGTCGGCAAAGCAATCGTGGTTCCATGTTCATCGCGTTGAAACCGGTGTCCGAACGTAAAGAGTCGGCGCAACAAATCGCAATGCGTTTGCAGCGCAAGCTCGCGCCCGAACCCGGCATTCGCGCATTCATGCGCCCAGTGCAAGATTTGCGTGTTGGCGGACGCGAATCCGATGCCGAGTTCATCTATACCTTACAAGCCGATGATATTACCGAGCTACGTGAATGGGCACCGCGTATCCGCCGTGTGCTGGCACAGCTTCCGCAAATCACTGACGTCAACGCCGACGATGAAGATAAAAGCCTGCAAACCATGCTTACGATCAACCGCGATGCCATCGCCAGACTCGGCCTGACGGTTGCCGAGGTGGACACCGCACTCAATAATGCTTTTGGACAGCGCCAGGTTTCGACGATTTATAACCAGCTCAATCAATATCGCGTGGTGATGGAAGCCGCGCCGGAGTTCACGCAAGGTCCCGATAACCTCAGAAATTTCTACGTTGTACGTGGCGACGGCATGCGCATTCCACTTTCCGAAGTGGCATCGTTCTCGCCGGAAAACTCAGCCCTCTCAGTCAATCATCAAGGGCAGTTCATCACCACAACGATTTCGTTCAACTTGGCAGAAGGCTACGCGCTATCGGAAGCGATGGATGCGGTGAATTACGCGGTACTCGAAGAAGGGCTGCCGGTTTCCATCATCGGCAGCTTTCAGGGAACCGCGCGCATGTTCATGGATACAATGAAAGATCAGATCGTCCTGATCATCGCCGCATTACTTGCGGTGTATATCGTGCTTGGCATTCTGTACGAAAGCTATAGTTATCCGTTGATTATCATTTCCGCGCTGCCCTCCGCCGGGCTAGGCGCGCTGTTGGCGTTGATCATTTCCGGCGAAGGCTTCAGCATCATTGCGATGCTCGGTATTTTATTGTTGATTGGATTGGTGATGAAAAACGCGATCATGATGGTTGATTTTGCCGTTACCATGCAGCGCAACGAAAATTTGCTTCCAGAGAAGGCTATTCATCGCGCCGCATTATTACGTTTGCGTCCGATTTTGATGACGTCGATGACCGCACTATTTGCAGCCATCCCGCTGGCAATCGGTAGCGGCGACGGTGCCGAATTGCGTCGCCCACTCGGTATCGCCATCGCGGGCGGATTACTGCTCAGCCAATTACTGACGCTCTATACCACCCCCATCGTTTATCTTTATGTGAACCGTTTGCAGCAAATGTTGACGCGTCAAAATACGCCGGCTGCTGATATTGCTGCCTCCTCCGCATGAAGGATACTGCGCCATGAACAAAAATCATTTCTCGACCATTCTTCTTGCATTCATCGCATCACTCATGATGATCGGCTGCGCCGTCGGCCCTGACTATGTGCGCCCGGAAATGGAAATTGCGGCAGAATATCGCGAGCCGACCGAAGGCTGGAAATACGCAACCCCCGCCGACGATCAACTATTATCCGAAACCTGGTGGACGCTTTATCAGGACGGCACATTGAATACGTTGGTCACCGCCATCGACGTTGACAACCAGAACCTGAAAGCAACCGAAGCGCGCTATCGTCAAGCGCGCGCATTGTTGGCGGCTGCGCAAGCCAATTTATTTCCAACGCTCGACGGCGGCGCTTCTGCCAATCGTGCGCAAAGCAATATCGGCAACAACCGCGCCGCGCCGTCAAACCAATATAACGTTTCGCTGAATGCTGCGTGGGATGTTGATTTATGGGGGCGTGTTCGCCGTGACATCGAAGCACAGCAAGCCAATCTCGAACTCAGCAAAGCCGAGCTTGACGCGCTGCGCCTGAGTCTGCAAACGTCGTTAACGCAGGCGTATTTTCAACTGCGCGTTACCGACGCCCGCATCGCACTGATGGACGAAACCGTTGCGGCGTATCAAACTTCCTACGAGATGACGCAGAACCGATATAACGCCGGGATCGTGACCCGCTCCGATGTTTCTCAGGCGTTAACGCAACTGGAAAGTGCACGCACGCATCGTATCGACCTTGAACTGACGCGTATTCAAAACGAAAATGCGCTGGCACTCTTGGTCGGCAAAACACCGGCACAGTTTTCGCTTACGGTTGATCGATCGATTCGCCTGCCGCTGCCGAAAATCCCCGTAGCGATTCCATCGGAAATTCTTGAGCGCCGCCCCGACATCGCCGCTTCAGAGCGAGCGGTCGCCGCCGCCAATGCCAATATTGGTGTTGCGCAAGCTGCGTTTTATCCGTCGTTGACTTTATCTGCATCGGGTGGTTATCGCTCCGGACATTGGTCGGATTGGTTTGATGTACCGAGCAGAGTATGGTCGCTTGGTGCGAGTTTGGCACAATTCATTTTCGACGGCGGGCAACGTGAAGCCACATTGGAAGCAGCCGTTGCTTCATACGACGCCACCGTTGCCACTTACAAACAAACCGTATTGAGCGCGTTCGGCGAAGTCGAAAACAATCTCACCGCATTGCGCGTACTGGATGACGAAATGCGTTCGCAACAAGCAACATTGCGCGCCGCTCGTGAAACGGAAACCTTGACCATCAATCAGTACAAAGCGGGTACAACAACCTATCTCAACGTGGTTATCGCGCAAACCGCGCGGCTCAACGCTGAAGACAATCAAATCCAATTACGCGGACGACAACTATCGGCAACCGCGTCTCTGATCAACGCGCTCGGTGGTGGCTGGCATGGCATCGACACCACGCCGTGATAGCGACGAAAAACAATTCTCATTTATAAATCTACCTTCTTTACGTCTTTTATCCCGTTCGTTGCTTTACCCATCATCAAAAATAAAGATACAAATGGTCGCTTGCGTCTATGCATCCGCAGGCCTACTCTGAACGTTAATACTCTAAAAATGAATAACCAATATCAATGGAGAAGGCCATGACCATACAAAAAGTAGAAGGAAAAGAAGCCATTGTTTATTTCGACGGTGACCGCTGCATCCATTCACGGAACTGCGTATTGAACCGACCGGACGTATTCGTGCCCAACGTCAAGGGCGAATGGATTTTCCCGGATCGGGCGACGATCGCCGAGATCGCCGAAATTGCGCACAACTGCCCGTCCGGTGCGATCAGCTATCAGCGTGTTGACGGGAAAACCGCCGAAACCGCACCGCTGGTCAACACGATTCGGATCCGGGAAAACGGCCCGTTGGCGCTTCATGCACCGATCACGGTTGATGGCGAAAGCAAAGGCTTTCGCCTGACTCTGTGCCGCTGCGGACACTCACACAACAAACCGTATTGTGATGGACAGCATGCGGTACAACATTTTGTCGCGACCAGCGAACCGCCTGTCAAAGCGTCGGAGCCACTGAAACAACGTGATGGCACGTTGGCCGTTGAACCACTCAAAAACGGGCCATTGCAGGTCAAGGGCAATCAGGAAATCGTGAGCGGTACCGGTAAAACGATCAACCGCACCACGGATACCCATCTGTGTCGTTGCGGGCACTCAAACAACAAACCGTATTGCGACGGCACACACGCGAAGGTCGGATTCAAGAGTAAGTGATGTTTTGAGGTACCTTGATTAAATAGTGTCCAACATTAGGCTTTCTTCACGACCTAGCTTCGCACTTGCCCGCTCCCCAGCACAATCCACTTCTGCGTCGTCAAGCCTTCCAGTCCGACCGGGCCACGGGCGTGCAGCTTGTTGGTAGAAATACCGATCTCGGCACCCAGTCCGTACTCGAAGCCGTCGGCAAAGCGGGTGGATGCGTTGACCATCACCGAACTGGAATCAACTTCACGCAAAAAACGTTGGGTGGCGGTGTAGTTTTCGCTGACGATGGCGTCGGTGTGCTGTGAGCCATAGCGCGCGATATGTTCCATCGCCTGATCAAGCGAATCGACGATACGCACGGCAAGAATCGGCGCCAGATATTCCGTGCCCCAATCTTCTTCGCTGGCTTCATTCATCGCCGGAACGATCAAACGTGCGCGTGAGCAGCCACGCAGTTCCACGCCTTTGGCCTGATAGATTTCTGCCAGCGGCGACAGTACGGCCTGTGCGATGTCCTGATGGACGAGCAGTGTTTCCATGGTGTTGCAGGTGCCGTAGCGCTGTGTCTTGGCGTTATCGGCGATACGGATCGCCTGATCCAGATTGGCATCGGCATCAATATAAACATGGCACACGCCGTCCAGATGTTTGATCACCGGTACCTTTGCTTCGTTGCTGATCCGCTCGATCAACGCCTTGCCACCACGCGGCACAATCACGTCAATATGTGTTTCGTCGCGAATCAGTAATCCGACCGCCTCGCGATCGGTCGTGCCAATCACTTGCACCGCATTTTCCGGCAGACCGGCGGCACGCAAACCTTCGTGCACGCATGCGGCAATCGCTTCGTTGCTGTGCAGTGCTTCCGAACCGCCGCGCAGAACAACCGCGTTGCCTGCTTTCAAACACAAGCCGGCAGCATCGGCAGTAACGTTGGGACGCGCTTCGTAGATGATGCCGACCACACCGAGCGGCACACGCATTTTGCCGACCTGAATCCCTGACGGGTGCGCAGCAAGGTTGGTGACCTCGCCCACCGGATCGGCCAGTGCCGCAATCTGTCGCAAGCCTTCCGCCATCGTCGCAATCGTCGCCTGCTTGAGCATCAAGCGATCGATAAACGCATCATCGAATCGCTTCTCACGCGCCGAACGCACATCCAGCGCATTCGCTTTGAGCAACGTTTTTTCATTACGCATGATCGCATCGGCCATCGCGTGCAATGCCTTGTTTTTGGCGGCCGTGTCAGCACGCGCCACGGCTGTTGCCGCCTGGCGTGCGGCAGCACCGACGGCATTCATGTAATCGGGTAACGATGCAAAAGCTTCGGAGTTAATGGCTGTTTTGGTCGTGGTCATGGTCGAGCAACTTTGTTCAAAGAACAATACGCAGTTTGGGTGGATGCGGCGAGGCTGTCAAGCATTCACCGACAAAACCGTCCCCTTGCCCTTTCAAGCTCGATAATAGTTTTTCAGTAAAAGCCGTTTCTCTGATCGCGATGAATAGCGGTCACACGCAAACGCGCGGTCGTTACTCGGAACATCGTGAAAAAAAATTGCCGGACAGTGCCGGCTAAAGAAATTCTGGAGCGGGAGACGAGTCTCGAACTCGCGACCTCAACCTTGGCAAGGTTGCGCTCTACCAACTGAGCTACTCCCGCAGTGAGCGGTGGATTTTATCGAATCTCGCCGTGTTAGGCAAGTTTTTCGCAGTAAAAAGCCGGTTTTCACCGGCCTTTTGCGACATGGATTGAAGCAATCGTCAGCCCTTTTGCACCTGCACCATCGCCTGAGCGAAAGCGTCGATGTTGCGCGTGTTCAGCCCCGCGACACAGATTCGTCCTGTTTTCACCGCATAAATCGAGTAATCCTCGCGCAGCTTGTCCACCTGCGCCGCACTCAGACCGGAATATGAAAACATGCCTTTTTGTTTGACGATGTAATCATAATTACGTTCCGGATCGAGTTTATTCAGCCGTTCTTTCAACATCACACGCATCGCGTGGATGCGTTCACGCATCGCGGCAAGTTCTTCTTCCCACAAACCGCGCAAATCCTGCTGTGTCAACACCGTCGAAACGATGGCGCTGCCGAGCGTTGGCGGGTTGGAATAATTGGCGCGGATCACGCGCTTGATCTGCGAACGAACGCGCGCAGCTTCATCGCTGTTGGCGCACAGAACCGTCAATGCACCAACGCGCTCACCGTACAGCGAAAACGATTTCGAGAATGAACTGGCAATGAATACTGGAATCGGGCGCTCTGCAAAGCGACGAATCACGTCGCTGTCTTCTTCGAGACCATATCCGAAGCCTTGGTACGCGATGTCGAGAAACGCGACGAGCTTTTGCTCTTCGATGACGTCGATGATCTTGCCCCAATCTTCCGCCGATGGGTCAACGCCGGTTGGGTTATGGCAACAAGCGTGTAGCACGATAACATCGCCCGCCGCCGCTTTTTTCAGCCCCGCCAACATCGCGGGCAAATCGTAGCTGCCGGTTGACGCGTCGTAATACGGATAAACATCCAGCGCCAACCCCGCATCACCAAAGATCGCTTTGTGGTTATCCCACGTCGGGTCACTGACCCAGACTTTGGCGTTGGGCGCAAAATGGTGCAGAAAGTCAGCGCCGACTTTCAAGCCGCCAGTACCACCCAGCGTTTGCGTGGTAACCGCTCTTTTTTCCGCGATAACCGCGTTGTCTTCGCCGAGAAGAAGCGCTTGCACTGCATGTTGGTACACGGGGGTGCCGTCGATCGGCAGATAAACACGTGGCGATTTTTTTTCGGCCAGCGCGTTCATCGCTTTTTGCACGCACTGCAACACAGGCACATTGCCTTCTTCCGTGCAATAAACACCGATGGAAAGGTTGATTTTTTTGGGATTCGTATCGCTTTTGAATGCCTCGTTCAGACCCAGGATCGGATCGTGCGGCGCCAACGGCACCTCGGCAAAAAGCGGGAAAGACACACTCATATTGGCCTCGAATTGGATGGTTAATCAGGAAGTTTTTTTCTGGGCGGCTTGTCCTTTTTCATGCCGGATGGTGTCCTCGTCCACCTTTTTTTTGGTCCATCTCCAAATCCAGATGCCCATTCCGATCATGAAAAGAATGCATAAAAGACTCAAAATACCCACATCCGTTGATAATAATTCTTTGAGTAATGGCATAAAGACCTCTTTTCAATGAAAAACAAAATGCTTGTTAACAATCCATAACCATTGCGCGCTGCACGACTGCGTTTGCGACGTTTTTCAAGGTTTGAGCGCTCGGTAAAGGAACGGCAACGATACGTCATAACGATATGATGTCTGCGAATGCGTACCGTTGAAAACCTCGTAGCGATGCTCAACGCCGTGCTGTGTCAGCGTCTGTGCCAAACGCCGCGCACCGTAATGCATGTGATACTGGTCGCGCCAACCGCAATCGAAATAAAGCGCCCGCAACGAGTGCAGCGCTTCAACATGTTTTGTCGCCATGTGTATCGGATCGTGGCGCTGCCATTGCCGCCAGCGTTCTTTGAGCAGTTCGCCGGTTTCCAAATCAAAAGGCAAGCGAAAACCGTTCGGCGCATCGGGGTCGGGATCATACGTCGCCGCCATCGCGACATCCATCAGCGCGTGCCCTTCGTCAAAGTTCGGATTTTTCTGGCGCATGGCAGCGATAAAACGGCGTACGCGTCCATCGTCGCGCCCCCTTTCTTCGTCAGACAATGGTTTCGGCGCACGTACTTTTCCTTCGCGGCGCTCGGGACGACAATAGTCAGACAAAATCGTCAGCGTGCGCGGCCAACCGGGCAGATAACAAGTCTCAAACCCCATATCGCCCGCATGCGACGCCGCCGCGCCCCAAATGTGCGGATATTTCATCGCGTGAAACAGCGCACCGTAACCACCGGAAGAATGACCGAATACACCGCGATGATTCCGCGCCGCCAACGTGCGAAACGAGCGATCCACGAGCGGAATGATTTCCTTGATCAGATAGTCCGCGTAACGCCCAAGCGCCGAGGAATTGATGTATTGGTTGCCGCCCAGCGACGTGAAGCAATCGGGGAAAACAATGATGACATCGCCCATTTTCTTTTCGTAGATCAGGCGGGCAGCACGTTCGACCAGGTTTTCATCAAAGCCGCGCCACGCCAACTGCCCCATACCCGCAGACATGAAACCTGCCAGCGAATATAAAACCGGATAGCGACGGTTGCTGGACGACGCGTACGATGGAGGCAGCCAAACCGCCGTTTTGCGCCATACCGGATCGTTAAGCGGATTACCCTTGAGTATCGACGACGATTCTTCGACGACGATCAGCTTCCCCTCGTGGATGTGCGGAATTTTGAGCATATTGAATTTTACCAGTAGATGTTTTCATAAACTTGGCATTATGCTACTGTAGCCTATGGAGCATGACTTAATCACAACATATCATTAACAAACATTTATATCGTCATTGCTTCCTTTTTATTTTGTTTGACGTAGATCAATTTTTATCGGCCGATACGACGTGTCGCAAAACTTTTTGATAAAACTGGTGTCCTATATCTCAGGAGGGTTGATTTCTTGTACAACGTCTCTTGGAGCGTGCCGCTTCGGATCGCATCATGGATGAGAAGAAAAACGGCGCGCATCCGAGCGAACGCGAAATTGACCAGCTTATTGTTGAGCGCGTGCAGGGTGGCGACAAAGCGGCGTTTTCGCTGTTGGTCACCAAATATCAACGTCGGTTGGTTCGCCTGCTCGCCAAGTTAATCCGGGATCCCTCTGAAGTTGAAGATGTTGCTCAGGAGACCTTTATGAAAGCGTATCGCGCGCTCCCATCTTTTCGTGGCGAAAGCGCTTTTTATTCGTGGCTATACCGGATTGGCATCAATACGGCGAAGAGCCATTTGGTCAATAATCATAAAAAAGGGCTGAGTCTCTCCGTCGAGGACGCCGAAAACGTTGACAACATCAAGCAGCTTCAGGACAACACGACGCCCGAAGGCGTCATGATGAGCAAGGAAATGGCGCGTCTGGTCAGCAAGACCATGGACAACCTGCCTAATGACCTGCGTTTCGCGCTGGTGCTTCGCGAAATCGAGGGCTTGAGCTATGAAGAAATCGCGACGATCATGAACTGCCCGATCGGCACCGTCCGCTCCCGCATTTTCCGCGCGCGCGAAGCGGTCGCCGATGAAATCAAGCCTCTTCTCGATATGAACAGTTCTCGGAGATGGTAATGAAAGGGAACAACATTCGCGAAAGAATCTCAGCGTTCATGGACGGCAATCTTCCCGAGGATGACGTGCAGACATTGCTCGTCGAACTGCGCGATGAAGAAAATCTGAAAATCTGGGATGAATACCATCGCATCGGCGATGTGCTGCGCGATGGTGAAAACACGGCGGAGACTTCGCCGGATTTGACGAAGCGCATCCTCGCCGCGCTGGAAAACGAACCCGCGCTGCAAGGCGCGACGCGCGACCGGGCGGCCACCAATGAAAAATCGTACCCGTTCACTTATCGCGCGTGGGCAATGGCGGCGGCGATCGTTATTGCGCTTGCTACGGGCTGGATGATGTCGTCGCTCGTTGGTCAGCAGGAATCGTCGCAGCAATTGATCGTCAACGTCAGCAATGACCAAATGACACCTTCACCGAGCACCACGCTGATTTCCGACGACATTGACCTAACCAATCCGCGTTTCCTTCCGGCACCGTTCATCGCCGATGAGGAAAAAATCGCACCCGCGTCGCTGATTCCTTTGGATTATCTGCTCACACACGAAGAATTCTCACCATCGGTGCGCTTGTGGACAGGCACCAATGTGTTCCAGCGTTTCAACAATTGGGGAGGCAAAGAAACCGATGCTGGCGAATAATGCCCCCGCTAAAAACGTTTTAATTCTGCGCTCTCTGTTGATTGCTTTTCTGTTCTTGAGCGGCTTTGCTTCAACGTCGGCACGCGCCGATCAGGAAGACGAAAAAGAAAAAGCGACGCAATGGCTTGAGCGCGCCGTTTCGGCTTCGCGCGGTCTCAACTATCAGGGCATGGTCACCTACTTTCAGAACAATCACGCTGAAACGGCCACACTGCGCCATCTAGCTCAATCCGGCGGTTATCAACACATGGAAATCATGGATCCGCATCGTGAAACCATAACCATCGACAATGAAGTCCGCTGCTATCTCCCCGATGAGCGCGCCGTACTTTCCGCTCCCTACACACTGCGCAATGTTTTCCCGATGATGATTCGTCCCGAAATGGACATGTTGGTAGCGAATTACCATTTCGAGCTCAAAAAAGAATCCGCTCGCATCGCGGGGCGCGAAGCGCAGGTTGCCATCTTCAAACCAAAAGACAATTTGCGCTACGAACACCGTTATTGGTCGGACTTGGAAACAGGGTTGATTCTGGCAGCGCACCTGCACGACCAGAACAACATACTAGTGGAGCGGTTCGAGTTTGTAAAAATTGAAATCGACGGCAAAGATCTGGAAAACGAAAAAGCCGCATGGCCGGAAGTCCCCGATGACTGGCGCGTCGAACGTCTCGCCGCACGCAACGTGACTCCGATGGATACCGGCTGGATGGCGGGCAATCTGCCCAAAGGTTTCCGTTTGGTCGCCGAAGAACAACGCACATTTCAAGGCAACACTCATCCCACCAACCTTTTGGTTTTCTCGGACGGCTTCACTGCCATTTCCGTTTTCATCGAGGAAAACAGAAAAATCATCAGAAACAACATCACGCAAAGCGACATTGAGCTCGGTTATTTCAACGCGCATGCTTACAAAAAAGACGGCTTCTGGATCACCAGCATCGGTCGCGCACCGCATGACACGTTACGCTTGATTGCACAATCAATCGTCCGCAAACAAACAAACTGAAGCAGAATTTCGCTTTCTCTGTTGTTAATTCGCAAGGAATTCCTATGATCATGAATGCTAATCGCCGTTCAGGCGTTATTCTCTTGTGGTTGCTTGCAGCCATCGCAACTTTGTTGCTCTCAACTCCATCGAGCGCGCAGTTTTCGTTGCTCCCCGATTTCACCGACCTCTACGAAAAACAGGGGCCGGCTGTTGTTTCCATTGATGTTCGCCAGAGGGTCAATCGGTATCCGATGTCGATGACGGAAGACGATCCCTTCTATGAATTTTTCCGCCGCTTTGGTGCTCCGATGCCGACGCCGCGACGCGGTGAATCCGAAGCGCCGCAGGCGAGTGGTTCCGGCTTCATCATCGATGCGGGCGGCTACATCATCACCAACGCGCATGTCGTCGAAAACGCCGATGAAGTCAAAGTCAATCTCTACGACAAAACCGAATACACCGCCGAGGTCATCGGCAGTGATCGCCGCACCGATGTCGCGCTGTTGAAAATCGACGCCACCAATTTGCCCACCGTCAAAATCGGCGACCCGGAAAAACTCAAAGTCGGCGAATGGGTCGTGGCTATCGGCAAACCGTTTGGGCTCGAAAACACCATGACCGCCGGTATCGTCAGCGCCAAGGGGCGTGACCTGCCGCAGGAAAATCTGGTGCCGTTCATTCAAACGGACGCCGCAATCAATCCGGGTAATTCAGGTGGTCCCTTGTTTAATATGCACGGTGAAGTCGTCGGCATCAATTCGCTGATTTATTCGCGCACCGGCGGCTACATGGGCTTGGCGTTCGCCATTCCCATCGACGTGGCGATGAACATCATCAAACAAATCAAAGATACCGGCAAAGTCACGCGCGGACGCATCGGCGTCATCATTCAGGAAGTCAGCAAAGACGCCGCCGAAGCATTCGGGCTAAGCGCACCCGCAGGCGCGCTGGTCAACTCCGTTGAAGAAAACGGTCCTGCCGATAAAGCGGGCATCCAACCCGGCGACGTCATCCTCAAAGTGGATGGACGCGACGTCAAAAACAGCGCCGAATTGCCGCGCATCATCACCGTCATGCCACCCGGACACACAACCAATTTGACCCTGTGGCGCGAAGGCAAAACCAAAGAAGTCACCGTGACCATCGCCGAGATCGAAGACGAAAACTCCGGCGCCACAGTTGGCAGCAGCGGCAAAGGAAAAACCGGCAAAACCAACCATCTGGGACTGGTGCTTTCCGACCTCACCGCCGACCAGAAAAAACAACTGGGCATCAAAAACGGTGTTGTCGTCGATAGCATTGAAGCACGCGTGCGCGGCAACATCCAGGGCGGCGACATCATTCTCGCCATCATTCGTCAGGGCGTGATGATCGAAGCACAAAGTGCCGCGCAGATCAACGACGTACTCGAAAAATTCGACAAAAACAGCGCCGTGACCCTGCAAATTCTGCGCGGTAACGTTTACTACTTCGTCACTGTGCGTCCGGTGCCTGACGCAAAATAATCAGCGCATCAATACCTTTGAAAACGGGCAGACAACTGCCCGTTTTTTTATGGCTCGCCCGGGAAAGATTTTTGCAATCGCCGTATCAATAATTTGTTTGCTTTTCCTTTATTCGGCAAGAAGAAAAAACACTATGTCGCGTAAGCGCAAAGCGTTGCTTTACATCGGAGCATCCAAGAAACCGTTGTTTTTCATCGGAGTACCCCAGAAACGGATGTCATTGCGAGCCGACGAAGTCGGCGTGGCTTTCAGGCATCAGATGTCAGGCATCAGGGATCAGAGAAAACCTCAACGTCGCTCAGGCAAAAAACGTTGTTCTACATCAAAGTATCCAAAAAACGGCTGTCATTGCGAGGAGCGAAGCGACACGGCGTTCAGGAATTAGAAAAACTCCGCGCTTCATACACACAATGAGACACCGTAGGGGCGAAAAATTTTTCGCCCCTACATCGCCGAAGCGCAAAACGTTGCTTTATCCAAGAAACCGTTGCTTTACATCGGAGTACCCAAGAAACGGATGTCATTGCGAGGAGCGAAGCGACGCGGCGTTCAGGAATCAGATGCCAGAAATCGGGAATCAGAAAAACTCCGCGCTTCATACACACAATGAAACACCGTAGGGCGAAAAATTTTTCGCCCCTACATCGCCGAAGCACAAAACGTTGCTTTATCCAAGAAACCGTTGCTTTACATCGGAGTACCCAAGAAACGGATGTCATTGCGAGGAGCGAAGCGACGCGGCGTTCAGGAATCAGATGCCAGAAATCGGGAATCAGAAAAACTCCGCGCTTCATACACACAATGAAACACCGTAGGGCGAAAAATTTTTCGCCCCTACATCGCCGAAGCGCAAAACGTTGCGGCACACCACAACATCCAAAAACTCCGCCGTCATTCCCGCGCAGGCGGGAATCCAGAAGCCAATATTCATCGCGCGAAGCGCGATCCAAACAACTCCCCTCGCCCACTTGTGGGAGAGGGGGCGGGGGAGAGGGCCAAAACCATTGATCAAACTTCACTGA
>DAISYG010000012.1:0-37640 GCA_036825435.1 Casimicrobiaceae bacterium
GAGATTCCACCTAAAGATTCAAAAATAACTGTCCGAAGAACCGGGGCCACCTCTCCGTAGCTTGCAGGTGCATTCAGCACCTGCAACACCGCATGCGCCAAGTCTTCGGCGTGTACCGGTTGGCGCAGCCCTTTGCCCTGCGCAATCAGCGGAAAGCCGTGAAAGCGCCGCAACCATTCGGCAATGCGCGTCACGTTATGATCGCGAACACCATCGTAGATCATGGTCGGACGAAACAGCGTGGTCGCAGGCGCGTTGTCTGTCTTCTCACCGACGCGCCACAGCGCCGCCTCCCCTTCGCGTAGCGCCGTGACCAGATTCTGTTCATTTGCATCATCCGAATACTGCTTGGTCAGCACACTGGTTGATGAAAATGCGATGATGCGTCGCACCGAATCGCGACACAATAAATCATGAAAAACGGGGATGACGAGTAGAGAGATCGGCAGCAATGAAATAATCGTTGCACATTCGGGAATGGCATTTTGATCGCTCAGTTTATGAACAACGACGCCTTCGATATCAACATCGCTACGGCTGGTGACGTGGACGTGATATCCGGCGGCACGTAATTGCGGAATCAAGTAAAACGCAATCATGCTGTTTGCGCCCAGAACCAGAACCGTCCGTTCTGTTGGATCAATCACTACAAACGCTCACGTTCACCAATAATAGTTCCGCCTTCTGACCGTTGCGCATCCCGGTCAAGTGCACGCTTTGCCCTTCCGCCAGCGGTTTGATGATTGTCGGCGTAATGTCTTCCGGTCGTTGCAAACGAACGCCGTTCGCGGTATGCAATTGATCACCACCTTGCAGCCCGAGCATCGCTGCGTGGCCGCTATCCGCTTGCACGGTCAGACCTTCAGCGGACGCCGACAATAATTCATAAAACGCCTCCGGCTGCATCAGAACGCCTTGCAGCAGCTCGGTATTCAAACGTACCACCATTCCCTTGAAACCACTGGGGACGCAGGAAGTAGCAGCGCGTTGTTGTTGTGTTGAAGAAGGCTGCGCTGCAACAACGAGTTTTCCGGTATTTTCTTCGCGTAAAACAATACGTCGTTCATTGTTGTTTTGATCGCGCCAGACCATGGCGTTCGGTTCAACACGCAGCAACGTATTGCCATTGCCAACCACATCACCTGCCTGTGCGACGACAACATGGTCGTCCACGCGAAAAACGGCATAACCCTCGCCGCTTTCCTGTGCAATCAATCCCAAAAGCCGCACATTGCCGTTGATCGTGACGGGCAGCGTTGCCGTTTCAGCCTTCGTCGCACCGGAGCCGAACAGCGATGATGATTGCAAAACCGCAACCGGATCATCAGGCACGTTTGGCGTCGCATGGAATGCGTCGGGAGCAAAAAAATACCAAGCCCAGTAAATGATGACCGCGCCCATCAACACAATCGCCGCAAGTACAGCAATTGTTGAAAAGAAACGGCTCATGCGTTCGCGCGACAAAATCATCACTTTTTTGTTTTTGAAGAAATCGAAATGATATATCAGTTTACGTGCGTGCGTTCGTGCTCGCGCTATAATGCGCGCTTTATGCATTTTGTAACATCTTCATGACATCACCGCAAAACATCATTGAACAGGCTTGGGAGAACCGCGCCGAATTGTCGCCACAATCCGCGTCTGATGAAGTACGCAACGCCGTTGCGCAAACGATTACCGCATTGAATAACGGCAGCCTACGCGTTTGCAAAAAAATCGATGGCGATTGGGTCACACACCAATGGTTGAAAAAAGCGGTGTTGCTCTCGTTTCGTCTCGCGGATAGCGAAGCGATCAAGGCTGACGCACTCAAATTTTTCGACAAGATTCCAACCAAGTTCAGCAATCTGGACGACAAGGCTCTGGCGGCAACCGGCATCCGTATCGTGCCGCCCGCGATCGCGCGACGCGGTGCATACATTGCGCCTGGTGTTGTGCTTATGCCATCGTACGTCAATATCGGCGCGTATATCGATTCCGGCACGATGGTGGACACTTGGGCGACTGTCGGCTCGTGCGCGCAGATCGGGAAAAACGTTCATCTTTCCGGTGGCGTCGGCATCGGCGGCGTGCTTGAACCGTTGCAGGCCAGCCCGACGATCATTGAAGACAACTGCTTTATCGGCGCACGTTCGGAGGTTGTCGAAGGTGTCGTCGTCGAAGAAAATTCGGTGTTAGGCATGGGTGTGTTCATCGGACAAAGCACCAAAATTTATAATCGCCTCACCGATGAAGTCACTTATGGACGCATTCCGGCAGGCTCCGTCGTCGTTGCCGGAAGCTTGCCTTCCGCTACGGGACGTTGTTCTTTATACTGCGCGGTAATCGTCAAACAGGTTGACGCCAAAACCCGCGCCAAAACCAGTATCAACGAATTACTGAGAAGCTGACGAATGTCTGTTCCCATCAAAAACGCTGAAGAAATTGCCGCAATGCGCGTTGCCTGCCGCCTTGCGTCGCAGGTGCTCGACTATGTAGAACCCTTCGTCAAAGCGGGCATCACCACCGGCGAATTGAACAAACTGTGTCACGATTATCAGGTCAAGACGTTAGGCGTTATCCCTGCGCCGCTGAATTATGCGCCGCCCGGGCACACGCCCTACCCGGCGTCAGTGTGCATTTCGCTGAATCATGTCGTGTGTCACGGCATTCCGGGTACGCGTAAGTTGCGCAACGGCGACATTCTCAACATCGACGTGACCGTCATCAAGGATGGTTTTCACGGCGATTCGAGCCGCATGTATTGCGTTGGCAAACCGTCGATTCTCGCCAAGCGTCTGATCGATACGACGTATGAAGCGATGTGGCGCGGTATTCGCGTTGTCCGTCCGGGTGCGCATCTCGGCGATATCGGTCACGTCATTCAAACTTTTGCCGAAGCGCAGGGTTTTTCCGTTGTTCGCGAATTTTGCGGGCACGGCATCGGTCGTGGTTTTCACGAAGATCCGCAAGTGCTTCACTATGGCAAACGCGGCACTGGTCTTGAGCTCAAAGCAGGCATGATTTTCACGATTGAACCGATGATCAACGCCGGTCGTCATCATCTGCGCATGCTCGCCGACGGCTGGACGGTTGTCACCGCCGACCATTCGTTATCGGCGCAATGGGAACACACGGTGCTGGTCACCGAAGATGGCGTTGATGTGTTGACCGTCTCCGAAGGAACACCGCCACCACCCGAGGCATAACCGATGAGTCGCGGCGTTCAGCGACGTCTTTCGTCTGCGGCACTTCGCGAACGTCTTGATCAAGCGCGTGCCGATCTGCGTGAAGATTTTCTCGCGCAGCCGAACACCCAGAAATTTCTGCATGAATGGACGGCTCATGTTGATGATGCCGTTATCGCGTTGTGGCAAAAGTTACCTCCTTCATTGAGCGAACACGCTCTTTTGCTCGCCGTCGGCGGCTATGGACGCGACGCGCTTTTTCCTTATTCCGATGTTGACATCGCGGTCGTCCTCAAAACACCAACACGCGAAAAAGATACGTTGATCGATTTTGAAACTGCGCTGTGGGACCTCGGTTTGCGTATCGGATACCGCGTCTATTCGTTTGATGATTTTAAAACGCTGGCGCAATGGGACATTACGGCGCAAACGGCGGTGATCGAATATCGCTATCTGGCGGGTCAACAAAAATTTTTCAACGCATTCCGGAATACGCTTAAAAAACATTTCGACTTCGCGGCATTTTATCGCGGAAAACTCGCCGAGCAAGAAGAACGCCACTTGAAATACAGCGACGCCACGTATAGCCTCGAACCCAATATCAAGGAAAGCCCCGGCGGGCTGCGCGATATCCATTTCATTCGCTGGCTGATTCACGCCGAAGAATTGACCGACCAATCCACACCTCAAACACCATGGCTGACATCCAGCGAATGGCGCATGCTGCGCCACGAGCAGAACAAACTCGAAGGTCTGCGTATTCATCTGCATTTGCTCACGGGTCGCGCTGAAGAGCGTTTGTTGTTCGATCATCAAAACGAACTGGCCGAGCGCATCGGCATTCCGCCCTCACCCAATCATCAGCATCGCGGAGAAATCCTGATGCAACGCTATTACCGTACGGCACAACGTGTTCGGCGGCTCAATCTGCTCTTTGCACAACTTGTTTTTGAATATCTGACCCCACTGCGTGTCACCCGAAAACTGGACGAGTCTTTTCGCCAGTGTGGCAGCAAACTCGATATCGTATGTCCCGATGCCTTTGCGCGTCATCCCTCCGCGATCTTCGACACCTTTCTCCACTGGCAACGTCAGAGAAATATCAACGGCTTATCGGCCAATATTCTGCGTGCGCTCAACAGAACACATCATCTGATCAACGAATCTTTCCGCCGCGATCAAAATAATCAGGACAAATTCATCGCTTTTTTTCGTGGTCAACGCACCGTCACACACGCCACGCGCATCATGAATCTGTACGGCATTCTTGCCGATTATCTTCCTGCATTTGCGCGCATTGTCGGGCAAATGCAGCACGATTTGTTTCACGCCTACACCGTTGATGAGCATACGCTCATGGTCATCCGCAATCTGCGTCGCCTCAGCATCACCGAGCACGACCATGAGCTTCCGCTGTGCTCGCAACTCATGCAAGATTTTGAAAATCCGGAAATCCTGTTTCTGGCAGCGCTCTTTCACGATATTGGCAAAGGCTTGGGCGGAGATCACTCGCTGAAAGGCGCGCAGATCGCTTATCGTTTTTGCCGAAAACATCGCCTTGATCATGAAAATACGGCATTCATCGTCTGGCTGGTCAAAGCACATCTATGGTTGTCGCACACCGCTCAAAAAAACGATATTTATAATCCGAACGTCGTGCGTGCGTTCGCCCGCAAAGTCAAAAACGAAAAACGTCTGATCGCGTTGTACCTTCTGACCGTTACCGACATCTGCGCCACCGGACCTAATATTTACACGCCGTGGAAAGCGCAGTTGCTGGAATCGCTTTTTCTCATGACACGTGCGCAGTTATTGCAAAACGACTCGCCTACCACGACGACCAAAAAGCTACCGCCGCGGGCATCAACGTCTGATGGAAATGACGACACGCAACTCTGGCAACTGCTTGATCACACTTATATCCAGCGTCACAGTGCCGACGATTTGGCTTGGCATGCGTCCGTCCTTGCTTCACATCTGTACACTCAAAAGCCATGCGTCAATATCCGTTTGCTTCCCAAAAAAGCGGGGTTGCAGTTTCTCGTTTATTTGCCTGATCGCCCGCGTCTGTTTGCGCAACTGTGTATTTTTTTTGGCTCTCGCCAGTTGAATATTCTCGACGCGCAGATTCATACAACCCGTCATGGTTACGCGTTGGATACTTTCAGTGTGCAAACCAAAGATACATGCTTGCTGGAAAGCGACGCGACCGAGCGAAACCGATTGGCGCAACAATTGATTGCTTACCTTGACCAACCACTTCCAGCGCTGCCTCCGCTGGGTAAAAGGCCGCGCCGTTCGCGCCATTATCCGCTGACACCAAAAATCAAGATTTCTTCGAACGATGACAGCAGCCGCGATTACACGCTGGAAATCATCGCCGGTGATCGTGCCGGACTGTTGGCGCATATTGCGTCGATATTGATGGACGTCGATATCAATATCAAGAGCGCGCGCATCAACACCATGGGCGAGCGTGTCGAAGATATTTTTGTGCTTGAAGGTAAAGCGCTTGAGCAGAAGGAAAACCGCGCCGCGCTGGAGAATTGTTTGCAGACGCTTTTATGTATGGATTGAGCAGACACCGGATGACAGATGTCAGGGGGCGGTTTCTTTGGTACCTTTTTTTGCTGTCAAAGAAAGGTACTCGTCAGCCGGGCGAGACCGGCAGCGGTCATTGCAGAATGAATAGTTTTCTTTTGATGGCTGAAAACCCTCCCCTAACCCCTCTCCCGCAAGCGGGCGAGGGGAACTTCTGGTCACGCGATAAAAGATTTACTGCTTCCTGATACCTGTTCTCTGAAACCTGGCTCAGTGACAATGATGCTCGCCTGCGTGAACATGACCGTGCGCCACTTCGTCTTCCGTCGCTTCACGAACATCAAGCACCGTGCATTCAAACCACAAACGCTGCCCTGCCAATTCGTGATTACCGTCGAGCACGGCACGCCCATCCGAAATATCGGTCACGCGCCAGACCATTTCGTCGTTTTCGCCAGCCGCAAGATAACCGCCCACTTGAACATCCGGCGGCAAACGAGTCAGCTCGACCAACTGAACGAGTTCAGGGTCGTAATCGCCAAATCCTTCGTTAGGCTCCAACGAAACACGAACCTGATCGCCTGTCGTTTTCCCGTTCAACGCTTCTTCAACCTTCGGGAAAATGCCTGAATAACCGCCGTGAAGATAAACCACCGGTGTTTCGTTTTTTTCAATCAATTCGCCGTCCACATCAAGCAGACGAAAATTCATGGTCACAATACAGTTGCTGAAAATATTCATGCCGATTTTCCTTTTATTGATTCAGGAGACGGAAAATTTCTTCCTGCGAACGCTGGATGGCGTCATCAATGGAACGATCAGCGGGCGCGTACAGTTTGGCATTTCGATAGGCATTGATGGCTTCCTGATGTCTGCCCATCGCTTGTAGTGCATCTCCCTGGCAACGCAAAGGCGCGGGATTCGTGATTTCCAGCTTCGCCCAGCGTTGACAGCTTTCCAATGCAAGCTGCCATTCTTTTCGATCCAGAAGCATCCGACTTTCCTCGCTGGCGCGCATGATCGCTTCGCGGAATTCGGCAAGACGACGTTCGTTTTCCGCCAATTCAGGATCAACCGGCTCTGTCGGATCGGCAATCACCGGGCCGCCTTCAACGACACCTGAACGACTGGGTGGCGGCGCTTCTTCCTGCTCCTGCCAACGATCGATCTGTGTCGAAATGAATTGTGTTGTTTGGACACCCATGCCCATCAATGATTTCTGCCAAGCTCCGGCGTACATCAACGATAGCGCCGTCAGCCCGATCACGCCCACGATGAAAGGCATGACTTTGCCGGGCGTATGCGTGACCAGCACATCATGATCGTCGTCCCAATCCGTTTCTTCAAAGCGTTCCAGCGCGGCACGCGCACGCGCCGCCGACAGCGCCAGAATCGGCAAAAAGCCCAGCGCCAACCCTTGCCACCAAACGCGAAACGCGCGCGCCAACGCATAACGCCAACAGGCAATACTGTCGCGCGGCGCATAGGGGTCCGAAACGCGAAATTGGATGAAAACGCCGAACAGCCACTTGCCCAACGTTGTCCCCATCGCCGCCATCAACAGCGCTTCAATCGGAATCCACGTCACGGTGATGAAGATTGGGATAAGCAGCGGATTTTCGACAACGGACATGACCGCTGCCGGAATGATGTCACGATTGGCCAATTCGCTGAGTGGGAAAATCAACAGCCACCCCCACAGCGCATAATCGAAAAGCCGCGCCAGCGCGCGCCGCCATGGTCGAATGTAGCTGGTGCGCTGCACGCGCGCACGCTCCAGTTCGGTCAGCCGCAACTGAAACACCCAGCTTGGGTCTTCCGTCAAATAATTGCTGCCCAAAAAGATCGTACGTTTGCGCCGCCAACCTTTGATGATTTCCGCGTCCGGTTCGCTCGGCAATTCGTAATTTTTGTGCGTTCTTTTCGCACCTTGTCGCAAGCCAAACGTATAGATGAAAAAGCCGATCAGCAACAACACTGCCCATATCCAGCTTTGCGTGATATCGAAAGACGGTGCGACATAAGTCCAGCTCAACCCCAGCAGAGCACCAATCACGATTAGAACCAACAAACAGAAAACGCCGAGCAACCACGGCGCGCGCGATTCGCCGAGTACTTCCGTCAGAACCGGATGGTAGTGTTGTTTGGTCGGCGCAACCAGTTTTTCTTCCTTCTCGGGCGAACTGTTGGTCTGCACCTTTTCCGGCGATGCGGGTGGAATGTGAACCTCAATACCCGAAACCGGCGCCTCCTGAAAAACGATCTGCGGCACGCCGATTTCAGAAACCAGCGCCGCGGCAGAAGGATGATTTTTTCCCGGCGGCGGCATGCGAAAATCCATGTCGGCGCCTTCTGGGAGCAATTCCAAATTCAGTATCGGCTTTTTATGCGGTGATAAATCGACAACGCCGGTAATTTCCACCGGCGGAAGGTCAAGCGCCTGTGCTGCGGGATCGACACCCGCAATTTCCTGAACGACGTAGTCAATGCGTTGTTCGGCGCTTCCCTGTGACAAAGTCCATTCACGGTCGTACAGTTTGCGTCGCTGTGAGTCGTTCAGAATTTGGCAAGCTTGATTGTAAAAACGCAAAGACTCTTCCAGTGCGCCAAAATTATCCCGCGTTTTCTTGTAACTTTCGCGGAGCATCTGACGTAACGCACAGCGCGCCTCCTGCCCCGAGGCGGTTTCAGACATACCCAATGCGTGATAAATGGAAAATCTCTGCATACGCAACTATACTTTGCTTTTTCTCAATTGTACGCCAAAGATGATAAATGTGTCGTTAATTTATGACTTTACGCGATACCAATAGAGCATCTGTTGTAAACTTGTTAATTCCGTTACCGCCATAAGCTAAAGCGTGTCTTGTCCTCTCTTGGTGAAGGGGGTACGATTAGCAGAATACTTCGTATTCGCTTCACGATCATGAACAAAATACTTTTTTCTTTTTGCCTTTCTGTACTGAGCTTCTGGGCGGTGAACGTCCACGCCATTCCGCCCGTTCAGGATTCCGTTCCAGAAACCAAAGAAAAACCCGCCGCGAAAAAAACAGGCAAGAAACCTGCCAAAGCAGTCAAAGTTGTCAAGGAAGAATTTTCCGAACAACCTTCCGCCGGGTTTGTCTGTCCGAATGCCGATGCACTCAGCGCCACCGAATGTTTTCTTGACGCAGCTGAGCACTTGTATACGGTCTGTCGCCACGTCAAATCCATCGAACTGATCGAACATGGTTTTGAAAAAGCTGAAGATGGCGTCAACGGCACCAAGAGCAATTATTGCCGTCAAAAACAAAAAACCAGCATGCCGCGTTATTTCAAAGCCGCGCTGAAGGAGGCACAAGCCTCATCCTCATGCGTAAGCGCGCATCACATCAATCAGTTATATGCGGTGTGGACGGCGTCGATGACATCGCTGAAGCAATTACCGGGCGAAACCGAGCAAGAGTATTACCGTCGCATCGCCATTCCCTATCAGGCGTTTGCCGAATACAAACAACATATCCGCGATACTCTGGCAGCATCGCCTGAAAAAAAAGCAAAAACCTGCGAAAATCTGGCGGTATTCAAACCCTGATTTGACGCTGATCTGACGTTTTGCCTGCCGATATCCACGCTCTTTTTTCCGACCAAGGTACACTCGCGCAACATTTGCCCGGCTTCCGTGCGCGCACACAACAAGTGGAAATGGCTCAGGCAATCGCCGATACCATTCAGTCGCAACAATGTCTGATTGCCGAAGCAGGCACCGGCACCGGCAAAACCTTCGCTTACCTCGTCCCCGCGCTGACTTCTGGCGGCAAAGTCATTATTTCGACGGGCACGAAAACATTACAGGATCAGCTTTTTGAACGCGATATCCCGTTCGTGCGCGACGCACTGAAGCTGCCAATCGCCGTCGCACAACTCAAGGGCCGCAGCAATTACGTTTGCCTGCATCGTTTGCAACAAGCAAAAAACACCGATCTATTCGCTTCACGCCAAGATGCGAAATACCTTCGCTCCATTTTATCGTTTGCCGAAACCAGCGCGTACGGCGATCGCAATGAACTATCAAGCGTTCCTGAAAACGCAACCATCTGGCCACTGGTCACATCCACGCGCGACAATTGTCTCGGTGCACAATGCGCATACGCCGCTGACTGCTTTGTTTTACAGGCGCGCAAAACCGCGCTGGACGCCGATGTGCTGGTAATCAACCACCACTTGTTTTTTGCCGACGCACTGTTGCGCGAAGAAGGTTTCGCCGAACTACTGCCATCATGTCACACCATCATCCTCGATGAAGCGCATCAGTTGCCGGACATTGCCACGGTTTTTTTCGGCGACCGCGTTTCCAGCGCACAACTATTTGAATTCGCGCGCGATGCCGAAATTGCAATCCGTACTGAAGCTTCCGACCTCGCCGAACTGTTAACGCGCATTGATTTAATCAACGCGTCGGTGCGTCGCGTGCGCTTGGCCGCTGGTGAGTTTCCCGGTAAATATCCGGCGGCACAAATGCTTGAGCGTGCTTCGTTTACCGAAGCTTTTGCGGCGCTCATCGAAACCATGAAGTGTGTCGTTGCTGACTTGGGTCTGGTCGCCGAACGCAGCGAAGCGCTCGAACTTGTCAGCGCCAATGCAGAGAAAATATATTTTGCGCTGAAGCGTTGGCAGTCCACCAGCGATGAAAACACTGAAAAAAATAACGAACACGAAAAAAGCGACGAACAAAATACTTATATTTACTGGGCGGATGTTTCCACGTATGGCTGGCAACTACATACTTCGCCATTGTCGATCGCACCACTTTTCCGCAGTTTTGTTGAACAATCGGAAAGCGCTTGGATCCTGACTTCGGCAACACTAGCGGTCGCCGGTAATTTTTCGCATTTTCAGCGCGAACTCGGTCTGGAAAATGCCCGCACGGCGCAGTGGGGAAGCCCTTTCGACTTCGAATCCGTCGCTCAGCTTTATGTGCCAACCGGACTCCCGCAGCCAAATTCGCGCGAACATACCGATGCCGTCATTCGTGCCGCGTTACCACTGCTCGAAGTCAGTCATGGTGGCACGTTTTTCCTGTTCACATCGCACCGTGCATTGCAATACGCTCAGCAGCAACTGGAAACGATTTTTGCCGAGCGCGATTATCCGTGGTTATTATTGGCTCAGGGCGAAGCATCGCGCTCGGAATTATTATCGCGCTTCCGCAAAGAAAGCCACGCTGTATTACTTGGCGCGGCGAGTTTCTGGGAGGGTGTTGACGTTGTTGGTGATGCGCTGTCGCTGGTTATTATTGATAAAATTCCCTTTGCCCCACCTGATGATCCGCTAGTCGCGGCACGCCTTGATCATCTCGAAAAAAATGGCGGCAAGCCATTTTTCGATTGGCAAATCCCGCAGGCTGCAATCAGCCTGAAACAAGGCGCGGGACGCTTGATCCGCAGCGAAAATGATCGCGGCGTGTTGATGATCTGTGATCCGCGTCTGGTGGAAAAATCGTATGGTCGTCGATTGTGGCGAAGCCTACCACCGATGAAACGCACGCGCGATATGAAGGAAGTTTTGTGCTTTCTTGGTTCGCTTAGCGCTACTCAAGAATCTTGAGCTTTCACACTACGCTCATCCAAATACGCCTGCAAAATAATCTGCGCGGCAACCGCATCGCGTACCGCTTTGGCTTCGTTGCCACGAACGCCACTTTCTTCGAGCACGCTTTGCGCTGCCTGTGTGGTTAACCGTTCATCGACCAAGTGCACCGGCAATGAAAATTGTTCACCAAGCCACACCGCAAATGCGCGCGCGCCTTGCGTGATTTCGTGTTCCGTGCCATCCATGTGCACGGGCAAACCAACCACCGACTCCTGCGGCTGCCATTCACGAATCAGCGCTGTGATTTCATTATCACGGTCTACTTTTCGCGATGCGGAAATGGTGGTTAATGCACGCGCCTGTCCGACAATCGTATTGCCAATGGCAACGCCGATTCGTTTGCGACCGAAGTCAAACGCGAGGATGGTCGCGTCAGGCATGTCCGGCGTTACCGGAAAAATGCATCCAATCAACGCCGATCTGCTTCATCGCTTTTTGAACGCGCTGTTCAGGATCGCAGTGAAACAACAGATCGGCGACATCTTCGCAAGGAATGGTCAACCAAGCGTTTTGCGCCAACTCCTGCTCAAGCTGTCCCGCCGACCAACCGGCATAGCCGAGTGACACCAGCGCTTCGTCAGGACCTTCGCCATTCGCCATCGCTTCAAGCAAATCGCGCGACGTGGTCATCCCCAAGTCGTCGCGCACTGCAAGCGTCGACTGCCAGTCACCGAGCGGCTGGTGCAAAATGAAACCTCGATCACTGCGTACCGGGCCGCCCCAATAAACCGGCATACCCTGCCAACGACTGGTGAGCGCGATTTTCGTCATCGGCACGCCCGCGCCTTCGAAAAGCTGCGCCACGGTGATATCAGTCAAACGATTGACGACGATACCAAACGCGCCGTCTTCGTTGTGTTCGCAAATATAAATCAGCGCGCCCGCAAATGGCGTTTCCTCATCAGCCGTCACACCCAGTGCGGGCATGGCGAGCAACAACGAACCGACAAGGCTGGTTGCGGTGCTGTGTGACTGCGGAAAAATAATATCTTGATCACTCATGGTTTAATATCTTTTGAACGTGTGACGCTTATCTTTGTACAACAATCATTCGGAGACTTCCTAAAGAACCGCTGATTCATGTCGCGAGCGCAAGCAAGACAAGGCGGAATTCTGACGAAAAAGCGGAGTTTACATAGATGTAAATGAGCATTTTGAGGCGGATTCCAACGCCGTATTGCTCGCGCGCAGTAATGAATCAGGTTCATCAGCGCATCCCCGGCATCATCCCACGCATCCCCCTCATCATTTTCTGCAAACCACCTTTGGCGACCATTTTCATCATTTTTTGCGTCTGCTCAAACTGCTTCAACAGTTGATTGACCTCTTGAACGCTGACACCTGAACCGGCGGCAATGCGTCTTTTGCGCGAAGCTTTGATGATTTCCGGCTTGCGCCGCTCGGCGAGCGTCATTGAATTGATGATTCCTTCCATGCGGTTGATTTTACGCTCTTCCAACGGTGTACTCTGTGCCGCTTGCGCAAACTCGGCAGGCAATTTTTCCAGCAAGTTTTGCATGCTGCCCATTTTACGCATTTGCCCGATCTGCTCCTTGAAGTCTTCGAGCGTAAACCCTTTGCCCGTTTTCAGTTTTTTTGCCAGCGCCTGTGCTTTATCAGCATCGACTGTCCGCTGCGCATCTTCGATCAGCGACAATACATCGCCCATGCCCAGAATGCGCGACGCCATTCGCTCGGGGTGGAAAGCCTGCAAGCCGTCTGGCTTTTCCGACACGCCGACGTATTTGATCGGCGTCTGCGTCACCCAGCGCACCGACAACGCCGCACCACCACGCGCGTCGCCATCCAGCTTGGTCAGCACCACGCCGGTCAATGGCACGGCTTCTTTGAACGCTGCCGCCGTGTTGACAGCATCCTGTCCTTGCATCGCGTCAACAACAAAGAGCGTTTCCGCTGGCGCTACTGCCTGATGCAACGCACCGATTTCTTCCATCATCGCTTCGTCGATGGACAACCGCCCCGCCGTGTCGATGATCAGCACATCGTGATAATGACGCTTTGCCCAGTCCACCGCCGCCGTTGCGATTGCGACGGGCTTCTGATCGGGCGCGGATGAGAAAAAATCAACGCCGACTTGTTGCGCCAGCGTTTCCAACTGCTTAATGGCTGCCGGGCGATAAACGTCCGCCGACACCACCAGAACCTTTTTCTTTTGCGTCTCTTTGAGATGACGCGCCAGCTTGGCGACACTGGTTGTTTTTCCAACCCCCTGCAAGCCCGCCATCAGAATCACGGCGGGCGGCGTTGTCGCCAGATTGAGCGGCGCGGCGTCGCCGCCCATCAACGCCGCCATTTCCCGATGCACCACGCCGACCAGCGCTTGTCCGGGCGTCAATGACGCCATGACGTCTTCGCCTACGGCCTTTTCGCGCACGCGCTGGATGAAGTCGCGCACCACCGGCAACGCAACATCGGCTTCGAGAAGCGCCAGTCGCACTTCACGCAGCGCGTCCTGAATATTGGCATCCGTCAGGCGCGCTTCGCCTTTCAGGTTTTTCACAACACGCGCCAGGCGTTGAGTCAAATTGTCAAGCATCGTTTATCGTTCCTGTTTTCCAACAGCATCAAGTGTTTTCTAGGGATAGTCAATGGTAGAATGATCCGCCGCCAACGGCATTCACGATCAAGCCGTGCGCGGAGCGTATCCGGAAACGCATGGTTTTTGCCAACTGTTTTTGAATACCGGATAACATGATGTTCTGCATCTACTGAATTTTTATGATTATACCGCTTTCGTTTATTCATTTTACTGTTGCTCTGCTTTACGCTATCGGCGCATGGGCGCGCGGACGTATCGGCGACCAATCCAGTAGCTCCGGTACGGGCATGCCTGCCTACGTCTGGGCATTTGCTCTGGTCACGCTCGGTTTGCATGCTTTTGCACTGACGCGCGCCATCGCCACACCCAACGGCATTGACATTTCCATCGGTAACGCTACGTCATTGGTCGCTTTTCTGTGCGTGTTGGTTGCCTGGATTTCAGGCCTGATGCGCGCGTTGCCCATCTTTTCCAGCATCGTGCTCGGCTGCGCTGCCGTTGCGGCATTAGCGCCCATCTTTTTCCACAGCGATTATCTCTATGCTTACGCCACCCATTCGTGGGCAGCTTTTCATATTGCGGTTGCAATTTCGGCATATGCACTTTTCTTTGTCGCCGCGATGCAGGCACTGGCAATGCTTGGTCTTGAAAAACGGCTGCACCGTGGCGTCACCTCCGATCCGCAAAAAACACCGCCTTTGTTGACACTGGAGCGTTATATGTTCCGCCTGATTACATTGGCGTTCATTCTGTTGACGCTGACGTTGATCACCGGCGTTTTCTTCACCGAAGAAGTGTTCGGCAAACCTTTCGAATTGAACCATAAGACGTCTCTGTCGATTATCGCTTGGTTTATCTTCGGTACGCTGCTGGTCGGGCGCTGGCGTTTCGGCTGGCGAGGCCGCAAAGCGTTATACTGGATTCTAGCGGGTACCGCCGCGCTACTGCTGGCGTATCTGGGCTACAAATTCATCATCGAAGTTATTCTGCATCGTTAGTACTTGACGTTCGTCATGGTTTTCTGGATTGCTTGTTGTTTTGTTGTCGGCGTTGCAACCGGTTTGGGTTGCGGCGTTTGGTGGGCGCGTCGCAAACGAACTGTCAAACACGACGAAAAAGCCATCAATCCTTCGTATGCGCTTGTTGAGAATCTGGCCGAACTGGCGAATCACTGCTTGATCGACGACGTGATGATCCCACGTCCGAACATTCAAGCGGTCAATCTTAACGACAAATCGGAAAATCTGTGGAGACAGATCACGACATCCCATTATTCCCACCTGCCCGTTTACGAAGAAACACTCGATCAGATCGTTGGCGTGCTTGATCTTCGTGACGCACTACGTTTAGCCACAACGTCGGCACGAAGCGACAAGGATGCTTTGCGCGCGTTGTTGCAGCCCGCCTATTACATTCCTTCTGGCACACCTTTATTGAAACAATGGGAAGAATTTCGTTTGAACAGCCAGCGTTTGGGGCTGGTGGTTGACGAATACGGCGAACTTCTGGGGCTGGTTACGCCTGGCGATATGGCGCATGAGATCGCATCCACGCTCAGCCCAGGCGAGCCGCTCGCGTCGGCGCACAGCGCTTTGGACAACGACGGATTGGTCATTGACGCCAGCCAAACCCTGAGAACACTCAACCGCCAGATCGATAGCGATTTCCCACTGGACGGGCCGAAAACCTTGAGCGGACTGATCATCGAATATTTGGGTAAAATCCCGGACGCAGGCGTAGAATTTTCTTTGTGCGGGTTTCACATGGTGGTGATGCAAATTCGCAAACATCAGGTTCGTGTTGTAAAACTGCGCAGGTTACCAATGGAAAACGTTGAATCATAAAGACAGTTGATCTCTTTCCTTTACAAATCAAACTAGACCGTGCATTATCAAGAAGTTAACGAGAAATCTTCATAATCATCAAGAGCTTTTTGCAACAAAAAAGGATTTGAAAATCATGGCAGCTCAGGCTTCTTCAACAGCACCGATGATCAGCGGCTTGGCGCGCGCGTTGGTCAAAGAGGGCTTGTTGACGCAAAAAGAAGCTGAGAATCTGGCAGCACAGGCCAAGAATAACGGCATTTCCTTCCCCGAACAGTTTTTAATGACGCGCAAGATGACGGCTCTTGAGCTTGCGCTGTTCGCTTCGAAAAATTTCGGCACGCCGCTCTTCGATTTGAATGCGTTTAATCTCGATCGTATTTCCAGCGAACATCTCGACATCAAATTTGCCTCACAGCATCGTCTATTGCCCTTGCACACACGTGGCAAAATTCTGTACGTCGCCGTTTCCGATCCGACCAACTTCAAAGCGCTTGATGAAATGCGCTTCAAAACCAACCTCCACATTGTTCCGGTGCTGGTGGAAGACGACAAGTTGGGACGCATTCTCAATCAGAAGATCGAAGAAAGCGGCGTTTCTGTCGAAGAAGCCGCGGCGGAAATGGCGGAAATGGACTTGGCGCTGGAGGGGCTTAGCGCCGTTTCCGAAGAAAGCAGTGAGGTTGAAAATTCGCCGGTCGTCCGCTATCTTCAGAAAATTCTTCTTGACGCGATCATGTTGGGCGCGTCCGATATTCACATCGAACCTTATGAAAAATTTTTCCGGGTTCGATACCGCGTCGATGGTGAGCTTCAGGAAATCGTGCAGCCGCCGATGGATCTGCGCGAGCCGATCGCTTCCCGTATCAAGGTCATTTCCAAACTGGATATCTCGGAAAAACGCATCCCTCAAGATGGACGGATGAAATTATTGCTGTCCAACCAGAAAACCATCGACTTCCGTGTTTCCACGCTGCCCACGCTGTACGGCGAGAAAGTTGTTTTAAGGATTCTGGATTCCTCCAACGTCAAACTGGGCATTGAGATGCTCGGCTACGAACCCGATCAGCAAGAACAATTGCTCAACGCGATCAACCGTCCCTACGGTATGATTCTGGTGACGGGGCCGACGGGAAGCGGTAAAACGGTTTCGCTCTATTCTTGTCTGAATATTCTCAATCAACCTGGCGTCAACATTTCGACGGCGGAAGACCCAGCGGAAATTCAGTTGCCGGGCGTCAATCAGGTCAACGTCAACGAAAAAGCAGGATTGACTTTTGCTGCGGCATTACGTTCTTTCTTGCGTCAAGATCCGGATATCGTGATGGTCGGCGAGATCCGCGACTTCGAAACCGCTGACATCGCAATCAAGGCGGCTCAAACCGGTCACTTGGTGATGTCGACACTTCACACCAACGATGCACCGACGACGCTGACACGTTTGGCCAATATGGGTGTTCCTGCGTTCAGCATTGCGTCGTCTGTCATTTTGATCACGGCGCAACGATTGGCAAGAAAGCTTTGCGATAAATGCAAGAAACCCATTGATCTACCGCACAACATTCTACTGTCCGCCGGTTTTCGCGAAAGTGAAATCGATGGTTCTTGGCAACCTTACGGCGCTGTCGGTTGCCCCGTGTGCAAAAAAACCGGTTATAAAGGTCGGGTAGGTGTTTACGAAGTGATGCCCATTTCCGACGAGCTTCGCGAAATCATCATGCGTGAAGGCACTTCACTCGAACTGGCAGCGCAGGCACAGCGTGAAGGCATTCGTAATCTGCGCCAATCGGGCTTGGTCAAAGTTAAAAACGGAGTCACCTCTCTCGAGGAAATTGAAGCAGTTACCAATGAATAAACCTAGCAAGGGCTAAAACTATGGCTACAGCAACAGCAAAACGACAATCCGCATCCGCAAAACGCAGAACCGTCAATGAATCTTTGTTCGTCTGGTCAGGTGTCGATAAAGGAGGACGTGCCGTTCATGGTGAGACACGCGGTGCCTCCAGTAGCAGCGTTCAAGCAGCGCTGCGTCGGCAGGGAATCAAGGTCAAAAGAATACGCAAAAAAACGTTCAGCGGCGGCGGCAAAATCAAAGCCAAGGAAATTTCGTTCTTTACGCGACAACTGGCGACGATGATGAAGGCCGGAGTTCCGTTATTGCAAACCTTTGACATCATCGGTCGCGGTCACGAAAATCCTCGTTTCTCTCGACTCCTCTTCGATCTTAAAGCCAAAATTGAATCCGGCTCCAGCATGGCGCAAGCATTCCGCGCGCATCCATTGTATTTCAACGATCTTTATTGCAATCTCGTCGAGGCTGGCGAAACAGCGGGTATTCTTGATAATGTTTTGGATCGGCTCGCTACCTATCAGGAAAAAACCATCGCGCTCAAGGGAAAAATAAAATCGGCGCTTACCTATCCGATCGCTGTGCTCGTGATCACGGCGGGCGTTGTTGGCGTAATTATGTACAAAGTCATCCCGGCATTTGTCAAAATGTTCAATGACATGGGCGCATCGCTACCGTTACCGACGCAGATTGTGGTCGCGATGTCTAACGCCGTTGTCAACCATGGGTTGCTTGTTCTGGTTGCTATTATTCTACTCGTTGTTGGCATCGTCGCCATTCATAAACGATCAGCATCGTTTCGCATGTCTGTTGATCGCTTGCTGTTGCGCCTGCCTATTTTCGGGCCACTGATCGAGAAAGCAACGCTCGCGCGCTGGACTCGCACGCTGTCGACGATGTTTTCCGCCGGCGTGCCGTTGGTTGAAGCACTGGACAGTGTTGGCGGCGCCTCCGGTAATGGCGTTTATGCCGAGGCTACCAAGAAAATCAAAACTGAGGTTAGTACCGGCCTTTCGCTGACCAACGCGATGAACAATTCGCGCTTGTTTCCATCTATGGTATTGCAAATGACGCAAATCGGCGAAGAATCCGGTGCGCTCGACGACATGTTGAACAAGATTGCTGATTTTTATGATCGTGAAGTCGACGAAGCTGTCGAATCGTTATCGAGCCTTCTGCAACCATTGATTATTGTCATCCTCGGCGTCGTTATCGGTGGTATTGTAATCTCCATCTATTTACCAATTTTCCAGATGGGGCAAATCGTATAAACAAAACTATTGCACAATGGAAGACCCCAAAAGGGCTCTTTCATTGTGCTTTATCATGCCTTTTTTACCACTCCCTTCCATTTTGTTTTTTGGCCATTCAGCCTTCATGCTGATTCTGGTCGTTTTCATCGGCCTATGTATCGGCAGTTTTCTCAATGTCGTCATTTACCGTTTACCCAAAATGCTGGAACGCGACTGGCGTCGACAATGCGCTGAATTACGTGGAGAGACTTTATCGGAAGAGGCTCCGTTCAACCTGATGGTTCCACGTTCGGCTTGCCCCAATTGCCATCATCAAATTACAGCATTGGAAAATATCCCCGTCATTTCCTGGCTAGCTTTGCGCGGACGATGCCGCCAGTGTCACGCACCGATTTCCATACGCTATCCGATCATCGAACTTCTCGGTGGTGCGCTGGCGGGTGCGGCATTCTGGTATTTTGGTGCAACTTGGCAAGCAGTCACCGTATGCGTTTTGTTATGGGCACTGCTGGCGCTGACTTTCATCGACTTCGACACGCAGTTGTTGCCCGATGACATCACCCTACCTCTGTTGTGGTTGGGGCTCATTGTCAATCTGTTCGGGCTTTTCGCTTCGCTTGCCGACGCCGTCATCGGCGCTGCCGCAGGCTATCTGGTGCTGTGGTCGGTGTATTGGGTGTTCAAACTTCTGCGCGGCAAGGAAGGCATGGGTTACGGTGACTTCAAATTGTTGGCGGCGCTTGGCGCCTGGCTCGGCTGGCAGGCGCTGCTGCCAATCATTCTCTTTTCCTCACTGGTCGGCGCATTGACCGGTATTGCACTGATGGTTGCGCGTGGTCGCGACCATAATATACCAATGCCATTTGGCCCCTTCCTCGCCATTGCCGGTGCGATCACGCTGTTTTTCGGACGTCCCATCTTGGCTTGGCTTCATATGCCAGGATTCTTTTAAACATGCCGCTAATCGTTGGCGTTACCGGCGGTATCGGTTGCGGCAAATCAACCGTTGCGCAACTGTTTCGTCACCTTGATGTTGATACGCTCGACGCCGACGATTTGGTGCGTGAACTCAGCGCACCAACGGGCAAAGCCTATCCGGAAATCATTTCGCTCTTCGGTGCTGACATTGTTCTCCCCGATCAAACTCTGGATCGCGTACAAATTCGGCAGCGTATTTTCTCCGATCCGCGCCTACGCGAGGCGATGGAAAATATCCTGCATCCAATGGTTGCCGACGAAGTGTTGCGTCGCATCTCGCAATGGCAGAGTGTTTACGGGCTCCTTATCGTTCCGTTGCTGCTGGAGAAGAAACGTCTGCTGCGCTATATCAATCGCATTCTCGTGATCGACTGCGACGAAGCACAACAGATCAAACGCGTGATGATTTCGCGCGCTCTATCGGAAAAAGAGGTCAAGGCGATCATGGCAACCCAATGCACGCGGCAAGAACGACTCGCCGTCGCTGACGATATTATTGATAATAATGGCAACTTCAGCCAACTACAATCGCAGGTTCTTCGTCTTGATCAGCTTTATCGCTCGTTGGCGACTTCTTCAACAACCGACTGTCGTCATCAAGAAAACACTTAATATTTTTCTCATTTTGCGGCACAATGGCGTCTGTTGCCCACTCAGCCGAAAAAATACAGGTGTCCATTTCTTACGAGCACCCTCTTAACGAGCGAACCCGCACTTTGATGCGGCTCGAGGGAATTTTTGCCCGCATCGAATTCTTTTCTTCGCGAGAAACGGCAGCAGAGCATCATGCCGCGATGCAGGCACTTTTCGAAATCACCGACGTTTCAGCGCGCGCCGACTTGAAATCCGATTTACTGCAGGAGCTCGAACGCCAAAAGCTGGTACTCGCGCCTTTACGCAATCACCAACACATTGATCAACAGGCGCTCGGTCAATTATTGAATAATATTGATCAAACCATTGCCCAGATTTATGCGCACGCGGGAAAAATCGGTGCGCATCTTCGTGAGAACGAATGGCTGATGTCGATCAAACAACGCATGTATCTCCCCGGAGGGGCCAGCGGTTTTGACCTGCCCGCCTTCCATTACTGGCTGCATCAACCAGCGTATCAAAGACAAAATGATTTGCAACAATGGTGCGCGCCATTTCACGCGATTCAAGAGGGCGTCAGTATTATTCTTCGACTGCTGCGCGAAAGCGGTCATACAATATCCTGCGTCGCGGAGAAAGGCGTTTTTCAATTGATGCAAAGCCATAACAAAGCGACGCAAATGTTGCGCGTCACCGCCGAAGACAATATCGCTTGTGTTCCCGAAATAAGCGCCAACAAATACGCTATCAATATTCGCTTCATCAGCGTTGACGGACTAACGCGCGGAAGCGTCTGCGATCAGGATATTGCGTTCGATCTGACCCAATGCCATAACTGACATCAAGTCAGCCTCTCCCTCAATACTCCACCGGAATCGGATCCAACGAGCGCCATAAATACCACGTCGCAACACTGCGATAAGGTCGCCAGCGTTCTGAAAATAGCAGCATCGCCTCAACATCCGAGCATTGCTGCGGATAATGCAAACGCATTGCTCGCTGCAAACCAATGTCCGCGATCGGAAACACATCAGCGCGCAGTTCATGAAAAATCAAAAACATTTCCGCGCTCCAACGCCCAATCCCCTTCACTGCGCTCAATGCTTGAATCAAAACTTCATCGTCGAGTTGTTTCCAACGGCGCGGTTTCAATCGCCCATCCACAAAATGGTGCGCCAAATCCTGCACATATTCGCTCTTGCGCTGCGACAACCCCGCCTGACGCAACGCATCGTGACTCATTGCCGCCACTTCCTTCGGCAGCAATCTGGGAAACGCTTTCCCTTCATGAGCAGGATTCACCGCCACCAACAGCCGTCGCCAGACCGCATCTGCCGCTTTCACCGAAATTTGCTGTCCGACGATCGCTCGCGCCAACGTCGTGAACGCATCGTGACGCCGTTGCAGATGCAAACCGGTATACGCGCGGATCAATCCGTGCATCGTCGCATCACGGCGCGACAGAATACGAATCGCCCGCTCCCAATATTCAGGTTTCATGGTCATTGAGCAAGACAACAAGGAGTGATAAAGTATGATCATACACTGGCGATGCCCACTATTATCTGATCTCCCATGAACTTCACATACGCCATACGAAAACAGGCGCTATCGGGTTGCCTGCTTTTGCTTTTTTTGATCTTGCTCCCTGTTGCCCAACTTGGTGCGCAGAGTAGCGACGCATCCGGAAAAATTCTGCGGATTGCGTTTCCGACTGCCGAAACCGGCTTCGATCCGGCGCGCGTTATCGATTTGTATTCCAATACGGTTAACGAATCGATTTTTGAACGCCTTTTAACCTACGACTATCTGGCACAACCCGCACGATTGATACCTATGGCCGCTGTTGCGATGCCCGACGTCAGTGCCGATGGTTCTGTTTATACTTTCCGCATCACACCCGGTATTTACTTTGCTGATGACGCCGCTTTTTCTCAGCGTACCGAACCGCGCGAATTAACCGCGGAAGACTTTGTTTACAGCTTCAAACGCATTCTCGATCCTCATATCCGCTCGCCATGGGCCTTCATGATCGAAGGAAAAATTATCGGGCTGGACACGCTTGCCGAAAAAGCAAAAGCGACCAATCGCTTTGATTACGACGCACCGGTTGAAGGCTTGCGCGCCCTTGATCGTTATACCTTGCAAATAAAGCTCATACAACCGGATTACAATTTCAATTACATTGTTGCGCATACGCCGTTTTCTGCGGTCGCGCGTGAAATCGTCGAGCGTTATCCGGATGATTTGATGGCGCACCCGGTCGGCACCGGTCCTTATCGACTCAAACAATGGGTGCGCGGTGCGCGCATTGTTCTGGAAAAGAATCCCATCTATCGTGGCATGGTGTGGGGTTTCCAACCCAGCGAAGAAGAAGATCAATTATTGGTGAACCAGATGAAAGGAAAAAAGTTGCCGCTGATTGATCAGATTGAAATCAATATCATTGAAGAAGAACAATCCGCATGGTTGGCTTTCAATCGACAGGAAATTGATTATTCCGGCGTTGGTCGCTTCGGTGATCAGGTTTTCGAAGCTGACCGTTCGCTGAAACCCAAATGGACAAAGCAAAACGTTCGTTTGAGCCGTGGCATTTCTCCGGAAATCACCTACACTTTTTTCAATTTTCGTGACCCTGTTCTCGGCGGCTTTTCCAAAGAAAAATTGGCTCTGCGCCGCGCCATCATCATGGCTTATGATCACAGCGAAGAAATCAAGGTGTTGCGCAAAGGGCAAGCGATCAAAGCCAATATGCCGATTCCCGTTGGTGTGATCGGTCATGATTCGAGTTATCGTCCATTGAATACTTTTAATCCGGATCTGGCCAATAAACTCCTTGATGCCTTCGGCTACCAGAAAGATAAAGATGGATTGCGCACGATGCCCGACGGCTCAGCATTGGTGCTCAAACTTTCAACCGGTACCACAGCGATTGACCGTCAGTTCAGCGAACTATGGAAAAAAGCAATGGATCGTATCGCCATCCGCATCGAATTCAATCCAGGCAAATTTGCCGATCACCTCAAAGCAGCCAAGGCATGCCAGCTTCAAATGTGGGGCTCGGCGTGGACAGCCGATTATCCCGATGGTGACAACTTCATGCAGCTTTTGTACGGTCCCAACACCGGACAAAGCAATAATGGTTGCTACGAATCTCCCGCGTTTGATGCGCTGTACGAAAAATCGCGCCGACTACCCGACTCGCCTGAACGTAATCATTTGTTTCTGGAAATGACGCGACAGATGGAAGTGGATGGCGCATGGGTTTTAGGCGTATCTCGTGAACGAAACACGTTGCTTCGTCCTTGGGTCATCGGTTTCAAAGCGCACCCTATTCTCAATGCGCATTGGCTTTACATGGATATTGATCTTTCGCAGAAAAAGCCATGATCGCTTATATTATCCGCCGCCTATTGCAGATGATCCCGATCATGCTCGGTGTCGTTCTGCTATTGTTTTTTCTGTTCAATTGGGTCGGCGGCGACCCTGCTTATGTTTTGGCCGGAAAAATTTCCAATGAAGAGCAAATTGCCAATATCCGTCACCAACTCGGCGTTGATCGCCCTGTGTATGTTCAGATCGGCATCTTTCTGAAACAAATCGCGACTGGTGATTTCGGCGCCAGTTGGAGTACCGGCGAACAGGTCTCGCATATTCTCAAGTCACGGATTGCGCCATCCATCACCATCCTGTTACCACTGTTGATTCTGGAAACCTTATTGGCGATTGCGCTGGCGTTAATCGTCGCCCGCGTTCGCGGTTCGCTCACCGACCGCGCCATCATGATTCTGTGCACCGTCGGCATGTCGATCTCCATTCTCGTTTACATCATCGTTTTTCAATTCGTCTTCGCCTACCGGCTCGGCTGGTTTCCGGTGCAAGGCTGGGGCAACAGCCTCACGGAAAACCTGTTTACCTATGCTGTTCTTCCCATTCTGATCGGCCTGGTTGTCGGGCTGGCACCCAACCTGCGTCTTTTCCGCTCTTTCATGCTCGATGAAATCGACCAAGACTATGTCCGTACCGCACGGGCAAAAGGACTGAGCGAGCGTCGCATTCTCTGGGTTCATGTACTACGCAATGCATCAATACCCATTATTACTTTTGTCATGGCATCGTTACCCGGGCTTCTGGCGGGTTCCTTCCTGATTGAGCGCTTTTTCTCCATCCCCGGCATTGGTCGCGAAGTCATACTCGCCGTGGAACGTTCCGATTTTCCCGTCATCAAGGCGATCACCGTTTATATTGCCATCGCAACCATGTTCGCCAACTTATTCGCTGATTTGATTTATAAAGCAGTCGATCCGCGCGTGGAGTTGAAATAACAATGAACGCTGCCGTCTCTGATCATTATTCGAAAGGTTTTTGGCAGTTGGCCTGGCAGCGTTTTGCCACAGACCGCGTCGGTATAGTTTCACTCGTGGTCGTCGCTCTGTTCTTTATTGTGGTTTTCCTTTCCGCCACCGGACTCGTTGCTTCGAACTGGAACGAAGAAGTCGCTATCAACGACGCGCCGCCCAACTTCTGGGGATTGATCACACCGCCACCGAGCACAACATCGGATTATTCTGCTTCTATCGAAACGAACGCGGAACATGACGGCCTTCCATTGAGCACCGTCGATCCACTGGCAGAAGATATCGCTCGCTTACAAAATCAAACGCCCGTCAGTTCCGTCGTTGATCCGCTTGCCGACGTATTGGCTTCATTGACCACACAAGGCAAAACCGCTACAGCGCATGAGGAAAAAGCGTCGTCATTACCATTGGGCGGCGACCGCTGGGGACGCGACGTGCTGATGAAAACGATCAAGGGTACGCAAACCTCCTTGTTCGTCGGTTTGACAGCTGCATTGCTGGCAACATTTCTCGGTACACTATTCGGCGCGTTTGCCGGATATTATGGCGGTTATACCGATGATGCGCTCAACTGGGTATACAGCGTTCTCAATGCCATCCCATATCTATTATTGATTCTTGCCGTTGCCGCCGTATTGCAAAAGCGTGGTGTCACCACCGTTGTTCTCATCCTCGGCCTAACGGGATGGACAGGCGTATTCCGTCTTATCCGCGCCGAATACATCAAACACCGTTCACGCGAATACGTGATGGCGGCGCGCGCGTTCGGTGTCCCATCGTGGCGTATTCTGTTCATTCACATTCTGCCCAATGTTTCGCACATCGTGCTTGTCGAAATTTCCTTGTTGACCGTTGCGTTCATCAAGTCCGAAGTCATCCTTTCGTTCCTCGGTTTCGGCGTCGCCGTTGATGAGGTATCGTGGGGCTCCATGCTCAACGACGCACAAAGCGAACTGATATTAGGTCGCTGGTGGGAATTGGCTGCCGCTGGCGGTGCGATGGCTATTTTGGTAACCGCGATCAGTCTTTTGACTGATGCCATGCGCGACGCGCTTGACCCCAAAATAAAAAGGAAGCTGGCGTGAGCGATCAAACATTGATGGCGATTGAGCATCTCAACATTGCTTTTTATCGCCATAAGCAAAGTCCTTACGTCGCCGTTCGGGATATTTCGTTTACCATTCGAGAAAATGAAACGCTGGCGATCGTCGGTGAATCCGGCTCCGGCAAAAGCGTGACCGCATTGTCCATTATCGGCCTGCTCCCCGAGCAGAGCACGCTGATATCCGAACAAAGCAAAATCATCTATCGCGATAAAAATATTTTAACGCTGCCCGAAAAAGCAAGACGCGCCATGCGCGGTGCCGATATCTCGATGGTGTTTCAGGAACCGATGAGCTCGCTCAACCCGGTGATTACAGCAGGCAATCAAGTCATGGAGGTATTGCGTTATAAACGTCATTTTTCCAAGCAGGATGCTTATCAACGTTGCATCGCATTGTTTGACGAAGTTGGTTTGCCCAACCCGGAAAAGACAATGCATCACTTTCCTAACCAGCTCTCTGGCGGACAACAACAGCGCGTGATGATCGCGATGGCGCTCGCCTGTGAACCGCATCTTTTGATTGCCGATGAACCAACTACAGCATTGGATGTCACGGTACAAAAACAAATCATCGAACTGCTGAAAAAAATCAAGGCACATCGACAAATGTCGATTCTGTTTATCTCGCACGACCTGGCGTTGGTTGCGGAATTGGCTGATCGCATCGTTGTCATGCGCCACGGAGAAATTCGTGAACAAGGCGATGCCCGGCAAATTTTTCTCGCGCCGCAAGATATTTACACACAAGCGCTTCTCAAATGCCGCCCAACCGTTGATGATGACTCTCCTTCACGTCTGCCGGTAATTGAAGATTATATGAGCGAAAAATCGGCTCCTTCCAAGAATGTCGCATCAAACTCGCCCCGACTTGAACAACAACCCATCATTCTGCGAGCTGAACACATCAAGATAAGTTTTTTCAAACGAGACGGTTTTTTTCATCAACGCGAAATTCCCGCCGTTAAAGACGCTTCATTCACGCTACGCAAACAGCAAACATTAGGCATCGTTGGCGAATCGGGTTCGGGAAAAACAACGTTGGCGATGACTGTGCTGCGTTTGCAGAAAGCCACTGATGGTCATATTCAATTCAACGGAGAAGACATCCTTTCATTGCCGGACAAAACCTTTCTTCCTTACCGACGACGCATGCAGATCGTTTTTCAAAACCCTTATGCGTCTCTCAATCCGCGTTTCACCGTTGGACAAAGCTTGATGGAACCGATATTGCTGCACGGCATGGCGAACAACAAAACGGAAGCTTTGGAGCTTGCTTTGGTATGGTTGGAGCGCGTCGGACTCACCAAGTACGACTTTTACAAGTTTCCGCATGAATTTTCCGGCGGCCAACGGCAACGTGTCGCACTGGCACGCGCGCTCACCGTGCGCCCCGAGTTACTCATCCTTGATGAGCCTGTTTCGGCATTGGATGTTTCGGTACAGGCGCAAATTCTCAATTTGCTCAAAGATATTCAAGATCAACTCGGCGTTTCCTATCTGTTTATTTCGCATGATCTCGCCGTCGTTCATTTTCTGTGTCACGAAGTCATGGTGATGCATCAAGGTGAAGTCGTGGAATATAATGAGAAAAACGCTCTTTTTCACAATCCTCAAAATGAATACACCCGTCGCCTGCTGGCTTCCGCACCCAAAGGAATCATTGGCCGCGCATGATACGCACTACACTCCATGAAAAAAAATCGATACTTCTCCGCCATCGTCATCACCGCGCTTCTGCTTCTCATTATTCTGGCGCAGATCAATGGACAGCAATCGCGTGAGGCTGATCCCGTCACGGATAATGTTGCTGTTGAAACGCAGAACGCTCGACAGCCATCTGTTCCTGCTTTATCCAACCATTCCGTCCCGGACGAAGCGCGCCAAACCTTTTCCCTGATTTTTGAAGGCGGCCCATTTCCCTATCGACAAGACGGTGGTGTTTTTCATAACCGCGAAAAAAAACTTCCCGCCCAATCCAAAAATTATTATCGCGAATACACGGTCAAAACACCCAATGTTGCTGATCGTGGCGCACGCCGTATTGTCTGTGGCGGCGAAATGCCCAAGCGACCTGATATTTGCTATTACACCCAAGATCACTACCGAACATTCACTCCCATTTATCATGAAACTTCCGCCGCTCAATAACGCCAAAAATTCTTCCATCAGGCATCTGAATACAGCTGCCGCTGTTCAGCACATGGAGAATGCTCGTCAGCAGACTTCTCTGCGTTATTACATTATTGACTGCCACGATGTGCATAATAAATCTCAGCTCTTTATTTTGCTGGCTGATTCGCTTGAATTTCCCGACTATTTCGGTCGCAACTGGGATGCGCTTTACGATGTTTTATGCGACGACCTTTGGGCCGATGATCACGGTGTAATCCTGCATTTTCGGGGCATCACCACTTTTCAACGTCAGGATACGCATGACTGGAATATGCTTTATGAAACACTCGAAGACGCCGTTGATTATTGGCGCACACTTGACCGTCCTTTCTGGGTTTTCTTCGATCATGTTTTTTGACCATGACCAAGACTTATAAACAACCCGTCTCGGTACTGATTGTTGTTCACACACCGGATGATGAAATCCTGCTTCTTGAACGTGCCGATTTTCCGGAGCACTGGCAATCGATAACGGGAAGCATAGAACCCGGTGAAACATTGCTCGTCGCAGCACGACGAGAGTTGCATGAAGAAACCGGCTTGAACGCCGAGCGCGACGGCGTGTTGACCGATATGAAGCATGACGTTCATTATGAAATTTTCGAGCAATGGCAGCATCGCTATCCGCCCGAAACCACGCAAAACAATGAACACTGGTTTTCACTCCTGGTTCCGTCGCGACGAACCATCGTTTTATCGGAACGTGAACACCTTCGCTATCTCTGGTTGCCCGCGCTCGAAGCGGCAGAAAAAGTATTTTCGCCATCCAATCGGGACGCAATTCTGACTCTGCGTGACAATCAATCAAGACGTTGTCTCGATTGATTACAACTGTCTGATGATTTTTTATTTTTCAGGATGTCGGACGGAGCAACAGTGACTGAAAAACATCAAAATAATCGGGAAAGGTTTTGGCAACACACTCGGGATGATTGATCGTGATGCCGGTGCCAAGCAAAGCCAGCAACGAAAAACACATCGCCATCCGATGATCGTCGTACGTATCAATCGCCGCGTGATGAAAATTCTTGGTCGGAAAAATGGTAAGCCAATCCTCGCCGCTTTCCACCTGCGCACCCACTTTTTTCAGCTCGGTCGCCATCGCCGCGATACGATCTGTTTCCTTGACGCGCCAACTCCCGATATTGCGTAATGTTGTCGGTTGCTGCGCGATCAACGCTGTGATCGCCAACGTCATCGCCGCATCGGGAATAGCCACGCAATCAATCTCGCCACCGATAAACGGTGTCCCTCGTTTGGCTTCAACGAAATGTTCGCCCATGTGAACCTGTGCACCTTGACGACGCAGCACTCCAGCAAAAGCAATATCGCCCTGAATCGAATGCTTTCCGACACCATTCACGCGCACCGGTCCGCCACCCAGAACACCCGCAGCCAAAAAATAAGACGCAGACGACGCATCACTTTCCACAACCAACGTTCCCGGACTTTGATACGCCACACCGCGCGGCACGATCAAATGATCTTCATCAGGTATCGCGACATGAACGCCGAAGCGCGCCATCAAATGTATCGTCATCATCACATAAGGACGGGAAATCAATGGTGTAATCAAATGCACACTTGTTTCTTCAATGCCATCTGTTTTTGGCAATAACGGCAACGCCATCAACAGCGCGGACAAAAACTGACTCGACACATCACCGCGAATATCAACGTTTCCAACCTGTACCCGTTTATCACGCGCACCGATTGTCAGCGGAAGAAAACCTTCTTTATCCAAATATTGGATTTGTGCACCGAGCATACGCAATGCGTCAACCAGATCGCCGATCGGACGTTCATGCATACGCGACACACCATCAAGCCGATAATCACCACCAAGCATCGCCAGCACGGCGGTCAGTGGTCGCACTGCCGTTCCTGCATTGCCCAGAAACAAGTTCGCGCGTTGATTGGGAAAAGCACCTCCCGCGCCACACACACGCCAGTCACTGCTTTCGAGATGTTGCAACGACACGCCAAGTGTTTGCAACGCCTCACGCATATAACGCACATCATCGGCGTCGAGTAAACCGAGCAAGTCTGTCGATTGCGCACACAATGCCGACAACAAAAGTGCTCGATTGGAAATACTTTTTGAGCCGGGCAAATCGCACGTCCCCTGTGCACAAGAAGCGGTGGCAATCGTTAACTGGGATGAAGAATTCATGAGTAATATCAATTGAAACGAATCGAATAATTGACGTTCGCCGACGAGTCGTCCGTACCGAAGCGACCAACCAGAGACCAGCGCCGCGCAAAACGCCAGGTAAGACGCACGGCATCCTGCAAACCATTGAAGCTTTTCTCCAGCGCCAGCGAAACGTCCTTGCTCAACTTTTTGCCGACCGTCACGACTTGCGTACTTTCACCATCGCTGCTCTGTGCAGAACTCAGATTGACCTCATCGATAACACCGCCAAAAAGCATATCGGTCAGGCTGGAAGAATCCTCACCAGCCAACATCGCATTAAGCACTTGGAACAAAATCGCTGAATCGCCGCCGTCAATGCTGTCCGAACCGTGATCAAACAACAGCCAGGACAGTGCTTCGTTGGTCGGCATGCTGGGCTCGGAATATAAGCTTACAGTGGGACGCTTTGCCGTACCTTTTACCATCACGCCTGCATTGACCGACGAATTATCACGAATTGCCAGTATGTCCAACGTCGGATTATCCACCTGCCCCAAGAACGAAATAATACCTCGTTCAATATTCAGGTTTTGTCCGTAGGCACGATAGCTGCCTTCAAAAGTTTGCAGTGAGCCATACGCATTCAATCCTTGATTGGGGCGCGCGCGAAGTTTCAGAGTTCCTTTGACTTTGGTGTCCACGCCATAACCGCGCAAACGGAAATGATTGCCCAGATCGACATCGAACTCGACATGCGCCAACGCTGTCGTTTCTTCGCTTGCTTCCTGTTCGCCAACGACGACCACATCATCCGACAATGAAGGTACGCTGCTGTCACGGTAATGAATGTTGCCGTAATTGGTGCGCAGTTGACCGGAAAGAGAAATACCCTTTTCATTGTACGTCAGATCGCCACGACCGGTCACAACCAGCAGCATCTCCTGACTGCGAATAATACGCATGCGGTCAGCGACGATAAGGAATTGTGCAACGGGTTTCGACGACGATAGATCAACTTCACCATTGATATGCATATCGCCGCGCCCGCCTTTGAAAACAAATTCTTCAACAACAACTTTGTTATCGGCCAGATTGACTTTCATGATGCCATCGTTGAGCGCGATGCCGGTCATATCATCGCGGTACGATAGATCATTCCCTGTTAACGATCCCTTGCGAATGCCTTCCGCCAACGTGCCTTCATGCGACAAATCCAGTTTCAGATTTCCGGTGGCGTGAATACCGTTACCCAACAACGGCGCCAGCGACGACAAATCAGGAATATCGCCGTGAATCTGTGCGCTAAAAGGAATCGCTGTCCAGTCCGGCAACACTTCGGGGATATTGGCTTCCGCCTTGGCATTCACAATGCCAGCACCGCCACTTTCCACAACAGCGTCCGCTGCCAGATGTGCATCGTTGAGCCTCAGATGCAGCGCCATTTGCGCCAAGTTGAGCGGTTGCCAATGCGCACGCGACGGCATATGAAACTGCAAGTCGCCTGACTTGCGTTGGATATTCAAAGTGCCATCGCGCGTCGTTTTTTGTTGCGTCATGCGCCAATCGGCAGACAACACCAGGTCGCCGCGAATACCGCTTTCTTTCAATCCGGCAAAGTCGAGCCACTCTGCAACATCGATATGGGCAATCTCTCCTTCGCTGCGCAGATAGTCAGGGTGCCATTGCAGAGTTTTCATGTGAACGTTGGTGCTGTTGAACGCAAGCGTGGTTTCTCCGAGCGTAATTCCGTCAGTGCTTGCGTCAATACTCATCGGTGTTTGCAGTTTGGCATTCAATGCACCATCCAACATCAATGTTGACAGCTCACCCTGCCAACGCGTCATGTTTTCATCCAATGTTCCCTGCGCGGACGTCGCCAACTGAAACGGTTGTTCCTGAAGCGTTCCCGAAGAATTCAACTGCAAACGCTGCTCACGAAGATTTCCATCCACCACCAGTTTCGTTTGCTGCGCAAGAAGTTCGCTTGCAGTGATCGCTTTGATATTCGCGTTGATCGAAAAAGGAAATACATCACTCAACTGCGTTTCCGCTTCGATATTCAAATGGTCAATCGTTGCTTCAGATAAGGCAATCTGATCGCTGCTCATTGTCAACGCCAATGCCAACTGATCGAACGTGCCGCGCAAGGTTCCTTGCGCTGTCACTTTCCCATGAGCATCGGCATACCATTGCCGAACATCCGGCACCAGTGCAGAAATATTCAATACATCATCCGCCGCGCCCAACGCACCTTCAACATGCACTTCTGTTGCGCCCGAATTCAGTTGCACACGGACATCATGCAAACGTGTCGGCACGAATTGCAGCTTGCCTTCACCGCTCAACGGATAATCAAGCACAGTACTCGGCTTGATCGCAAAACGCGCATCGACGACGGTATCCGGAGAAAAAGCAGCATCGATATCAAACGAGCCATTCAGATCACCTTTCACGGCACCCAATTTTTCCGGATTGAGATGTTCGAACTGCCCCGCCAGCGTCAACTTATCGTCCTGGATCTGATAATCACCCTCCAAGCGGATATCCTCATTCGCATACTGCAACACGGTATTACGAATCATCAATTGCTTCGGATCATCCAGATTATCCAGCGCTAAATCACTCTTGACGGATAACTTTGTTATTTGATCATCAAGATCAATCGCCAGCTTTGGGGCATCGTAGTCGCCGGTGATAAGCATCTCCCCATCAATCTGGGTTTTGGGCAGCGATGTTTGCAACGCAACGAGATCAAGATTTTCCAACTGAATACGCAAATTCATATGGTCTTTGCGCAACCATCCCAGCCCCTTGGCTTGTGCACCGCCCAGCGTCGTGAGCGCTACGTCGTAAATCGCGATCTGATCTTCCTGTAATTCAAATCGCCCGTTGAGTCCCGTTACCGGAATTTTCTGCGCGTCAATCGCTCCCGCTTCCGCATTTTCAAGTTGTACTTCGCCTTGAAGATAACTGACCGTAGCGGATGTTTTTTCGGGTGGCGTCAGCGTCAACATTGCCGACAAGCTACTGCGTGGCAAGTCTGGAGAAAAGTGTTGCAAATCGACTTGATTGATGCTGAACGTCAGCTCATGCAACATGGAATACGCATTCTGTGCCAGCACATCAAAACGGCCATCCGTCGTCACAAACCAGTCGTCGCTAAACAGATAGCCAATCAAATGCAAATCACTCAAATCACCTTCAAGGCTTGTTTCGTAGCCGATATTGTATTCTTCGAGACGCCCTTGCAACGAAAGCTGCCCACCAATAATGAATGGCTTTTCACCGCGTAACGCCAATGCACCGTGTGCTTCCCCTTGTACTTGATCGCTTTGAACATTGATCTGCTGAAGATCAAGATAATGAATCATTCCGGTACTGCTCAGCGAAAAACGAACATTTTCCAGTGTGACAGGTTCTACTCGAACCGTTTGCACGACAGCTTGATCAATATTGATTTTCAATGGAATGGTCAGCGACGATGGCAAAGTACTTTTTTTATCTTGTGTATCGTCATCTATTTCTTTGGTGACGATTGAAACCGTGTGAACTTCCAGATCAGGAATGGATAGCGCTTTGTTCCGCAGATCGGATAAACGCCAACGCCAACGCGCATAGTCCACGGTGACGTCCATTGTCTCATCATGATAAGCAACATCGCGCAAGACGACATCGTCCCAAAAATTTCCTTCAAGTGCGCCGATATGCAACAGCTCTGTTTTGTTGATCTGTGTCACCAGCCAATCACGTCCGGTCTGAGAAGAAAGCAGTTGATAAACACCCACGACAGCAGCGACCAACAAAAACAATATCAACAACAGAACGATCAGCAACCTTCGCCAAAAGCGACGTCGCGGTTTTCGTTCAACTGATGCAAATTGCTTGCTCATCGTTAAAAAGACATTCCCAGACTGAAATAAAAGCGCCAGATTTCTTCATCAATCCCGTAAGCAATGTCCGCACCAATCGAGCCGACCGGACTGATCCAACGCGCGCCGGTGCCGACACCCGTTTTGCCATCCCAATCACCCCAACGATTTGCCGCATCACCATAATCCGCAAACAATGCCAAACGCCAATCCTTGATGATCGTATGCTGATATTCCACGGTTCCCGTCGCCATCACCCGCCCCGGTATGCGCGACGTATGATCTTCGATACCCAACGATAAATAATCATAACCACGTACGCTACCGCTGCCACCAACACGGAACAAATAATCGGTCGGCACGTCTTCAGGTTTTTCCGTGAACGTTTGTCCTGCTTCCAAACGTACCAATGCAACGTGTTTCTGCCCAATCGGCCAATAATGAATGCCTCGTCCGTAAAGGCGCACAAAACTTTCATCGCTGCCCACACCTTTCAGTGCCGCACTTGCTTCACCTTGAATCACATAACCACGACGCGGATTATTACGCGGAACAACCGTGTGTCGAATCCAACGAAACGTGAATGGTGTCGCCTGAAGATCATCGCTGCGACCAAAATCGTTATGCCGCTTTTCCATCACATGCTCCAAAACGAAAGTACGGTCGATTCGATTTTTGCTTTTGCTGCGCATGATACCGGCGCGGCCGACACGCGACGTCCACCCCTGTATTTCGCTATCGTTATATGAAGCAAACAACCGATGTTCATAGCCGTCCGGTCTGCGAGGAAATTGCAACGCCAATTCGCCGCCTTGTTTGTCTTCGCTGATATCCAACATGCTGTCGAAAATCCAACCGCGACTGGCAACATTATAAAATGCGTATTTGGACACCACACGTACACCATCGTTGGTGCTGTAGCCCAAACTCAGATCGAGTTTGTTGCGCGGCGCTTCTTCAACGCGAATATCCACCGGTACCACATACGGCTCATTCTCGCTCGGCGGCGCTTCAACAACCACACCATTGAAGTATGGCAAATTTTGCAGATCGGTTTGCATGTTGCGAACCGCATTCTGCCGATACGGCGCACCCGGCTCGATCGTGATCCGATCACGTACCACCTTTTCAGGATAACGCTCAAAGCCGGAAAGCGTGACATCACCAAACACATACGGTGGGCCGCTGACAATTTCGATTTCCAGCGCCGCCGTGTGTTTTTCCTGATCAATCGTCGCCTTGCTGTACGTCGTGCGCGCCGTCGGATAGGAGCGCGAGGAAATGTAATCATGCACGCGCTGCTTGCTTTCGTCCCAGCCCGCTTGCGTAAACGGTTCCCCCTTGGGCAAACGCCATAACCAACGCAACGCGTTTTGGGTGCGTTGCATCATCGCTTCGTCGTGTTCGATCTCCCCGCGAATGCGCACATCGACACTTTGCACCATGATGCGCTCCCCCGGAACCACCGCCAGAAAAACTGCGTACTGATCGCCTTCATCATCAAGGCGCGAATCCGCCTGCGCGGAAAAATAACCCAATGTTTTCAGTAATTCCGTGACATTATCCGGTGCGCGATCGGTCAACAAATAAAGGTCTTCCAGCGTCAAATCCTTGCGCTTACGCGCGCGAAAAACGTCGAGATAATCTTCAAGATAATCTTCCACCTCACTGGGCGCAAACATTTCGACGCGATACGGTTTGCTCAATCTATTGACCGTTTCCTCGCTACCCTCTTCTGTCTGACCGATTTCAGCCTGCGCTGCCGCATCGCACGAAAGACAAAAAACCATGCAGAACAATATCCGGCATAGCTTCTTCACCGACCATCGCGAGGCACTGAATGCAGCAGGTTGAAATGACATATTCTTTATTGTTCTTGATCCGTGAAAAATGAGCGTGTGCGATAAATGCCCTCATTCTAAACTGACCCTCTGCAAAAGGCGATGTTCAAAGCCAAAAAATGACAAAATCGCGCTATCATGCAAGAGACTCGATATCGTGACGTTTTTGAAAACAACCGCCCAAACGCAACTACCCAACCGATGGACAACCAAGACACTCTATGGATGCAACAGGCGCTGGAGCTGGCGCAGCAGGCGGCTGATCGCGGCGAAGTGCCCGTGGGCGCGATTGTTGTGTGCGACGATCAAATCATCGGACGCGGCGGCAACGCGCCGATTCTCCACAATGACCCGACGGCACACGCCGAAATCGCTGCGCTGCGCGACGCCGCACGCACGATGAGCAACTATCGTCTGCCCGACTGTACGCTGTACGTCACCCTCGAACCATGCGCGATGTGCGCCGGCGCCATCATGCACGCCCGCATTCGCCGTCTCGTCTTCGGCGCATACGACTACAAAACCGGCGCTTGCGGCTCCATCGTCAATCTTTTCGCCGAGCCTCGTTTGAATCATCACACCACTGTTCACGGCAACGTGCTCGCTGAAGAATGCGCCGCGTTGTTATCATCATTTTTCAAACAACGCCGCGTCTCATGAATCGATAGCTTATGAAAACTTTTCAGATTGGAATTTACGCACCATCCGGCTACGTGCACGACAGCACAACGATTGATCGCGCCGAAACGTTGCTGGAAACGCTGGGACATCACGTTCATCGCGATGCCGGATTACTGCTGCGGGATGGACGCTTCGCCGGAAACGACGACGAACGCCTCGCCGCCATCAACCGCATGCGCGACAGCCCCAACATCACGCTGGCGCTGGCGGCGCGCGGCGGCTACGGTTGGTCACGTTTGCTCGACAAGATTGATTACCGCGCTTTTGAAAACGATAAAACCTTGTGGCTCGGTCACTCCGACTTTACTGCTTTTCAGTGTGCGCTTTACGCCAAAACGGGGCGTGTTTCCTTCACCGCGCCAATGGCGTGCTCCGATTTTGGCGCGGAAACGCCGAGCGATTTCACCATCCGTCATTGCTTTGATTTATTGAACACCGATCGCTACGAAATAGAGTGTTCATTGAATCATTCATCCGACAAAGCTTTTTCTGCAGAAGGTATTCTCTGGGGTGGCAACCTATCGATGATCGCGCATCTGATCGGAACACCTTATATGCCGAAAATCGAAGGCGGCATCCTTTTTCTGGAAGATGTCGGTGAAGCACCGTACAAAATCGAACGCATGCTCTACCAACTTTTGTACAGCGGTATTCTTCAAAAACAAAAAGCAGTTCTGCTCGGCGCGTTCACTCAGATTCCACCTTGTGTGCACGAGCATGAAGGCTATACGCTTGCTGATACGTTTTTACAGATCGAAAAAATCAGCAATGTACCTTTTTTCAAAGGTCTGCCCTTCGGTCACATCCCCGATAAGCTCACTTTGCCGTTCGGCGCTCATTGTGTTTTGAACGTTCCCGTACAGGGAATTGGTCGCATCGAAGTTTCGCATTACCAACTTTAAACATCCATGAACCATTGAAAGCGTTTATGTTTTCTTATGTCATGCTTGGCAGCAATCATTTGGAACGCAGTATCGCCTTTTATGATCCGTTAATGGCAATATTGGGTCATGTCCGTGGCGGCAGTGAACCGCCCCGGTTTTCTCGGAGGCTCCCTCTTTTGAGAGAATGGAGCTTATGA